>JBNKZR010000255.1:0-10966 GCA_050301735.1 Polyangiaceae bacterium
CCTCGTCCTCGTCCTCTTCGTACTCGACACCGGCGGAGCCGTCCTTGGCCACGCCGTGGGAGACGTAGTTGACCAAATCGTAGCGGGTCACACCGTTGTCTTGCAGAGCGCGTACCGCCAGAGAGTCGTCCTCTGAGAAAATCGCGACGACTACGTTGAAGCCTTTCAGTTCACTCTTGCCGCTGGATTCGACATGGATCGCCGCCCGTTGCAGCACGCGGCGAAAGCCGTTGGACGCGGCGGGCGGACCGCTGTCGTCGCCGAGGCTTTCCATCTCATCGGTGAGGATGCGCTCGAGTTCGTCTCTGATCGCGTCGACATTTCCGCCGCTCTTCTCGATGTAGCGGGCAGTTTCTTCGTCCAGCAAGAGCGCGTAGAGCAGGTGCTCCACGGTCATCATCTCGTGACCGCGGCGCGACGCTTCACTCGCTGCCACCGAACAGGCAATTTCGACCTCGGAACTGACTTTCATTCCTCGTCTCCTTCCGGCTCAGCGCTGAGCTTGAGCGGGTGACCATGCGAGCGGGCGTACTCGGACACCTGGGAGACCTTCGTCTCCGCGACGTCGCGGGGGTAGATCCCGGCAACGCCGTAGCCCCGGTGATGAACGCTGAGCATGATGTGGGTGGCCTCCGTCTCGGACTTGCGAAAGAACTTCATCAGTACGTGCACGACGAATTCCATCGTCGTGTAGTCGTCGTTGTGAAATAGGACCGCGTAGCGCCGGGGGCGCTTGGTTTTTGCGCGCTCGACGATTTGGACGTCGCCCTCGTGCTCTGGGTTCTTGTTTGATTCGTCAGACATTCTCGCCATCTGGCTGCACGCGGACCGTGACCGAGAGCAACATCACAAAGTGTTGTCATGGACGGCGAACCTGTCGACCCCCCGCGCTCTGGGTCCCGGCCGCCGGGTGATGCTCGGTGCTCGGTGCTCGCTCCCGCGCGCGGTTCAGCTTTGAATCGGCCCCTGGGCCGTAGCAGGTCGTACTCGGGCAAGGCTGGTCGTCGCTCGTCGCTGGACAGCCAAAATGCGAACACCCGCACTCGGGATCCGGGTGCGGGTGTCGTCCAGCGGCCTGTGGCCGCGGACCCTTTTGGGGTCCTAGGTGGCCCGAGGGAGTGCTCAGGTAGCCTTCTTGGCGGACGCCTTCGGCTTGTCAGCCGCGGCGTTCTCCTCGGCGCGCCTGAGCTCCCATTCGGCATTCTTTCGAGCGCGTCGCTTCTTTTCGCGGCGGCGTGCCCGGGCGTCTTGCGGAGTCGACATCGGAGTTCTCCTCGGTTCGAGTTCTGGGGGAGGGGCGGTTTACAGCAAAGTGCTCAGACCGTCCACGTCTCTCCCGAGTTCAGGAGCTTTTTCAGGTCTCCGGCGCCGCCTTTTTCTTGGGCGGCACGCATTTGCTGACTCAGACGCTCGTCGTAGCTCTCCGTGTCCCGGCAGAACAGCACGCCCAGGGCGACGGGGAACTCCGGGAACGGCATGCGCGCCAGCATCGCGGCGAGCGTCTCGTTGTTCTCGTCGTGCATTAGGATGTCCGCCTCGGTGACCCCATCCTTGCCCAGTTCGACGACCGACAACGACAGGGTTCTCGGATCGATGCGGAGGCCTTTCTGGCGGTCTTTACCGAACAGCAACGGCTTGCCATGCTCGACGAGCAGTTGGCGCTCCTCCTTGACCTCGCGGGCACGGAAGTTCTCGAACGCGCCGTCGTTGAATACGTTGCAGTTCTGGTAAATCTCCGTGAACGACGCGCCCTTGTGGGCCGCGGCTCGCTCCAGGATCCCACCGAGGTGCTTGGCCTCGACGTCGATCGAGCGAGCGACGAAGCGGGCATTGCAACCCAAGGCGAAGGACGCTGGATCGACGGGGTAGTCGGCGGAGCCGAGTGGGGTGCTCTTGGTGATCTTGCCCGTCTCGCTGGTCGGGGAGTATTGCCCCTTGGTCAAGCCATAGATGCGGTTGTTGAACATCAGGATGTTCAAGTCCACGTTGCGGCGGAGGGCGTGCATCAGGTGATTGCCGCCGATGCTGAGACCGTCACCATCGCCGGTGACGACCCAAACCGTGAGATCCGGGTTGGCGACCTTCACGCCCGTCGCGATGGCTGGTGCGCGACCGTGAATGGTGTGAAAGCCGTAGGTGTTCATGTAGTACGGGAAGCGGCTGCTGCAGCCGATACCGCTCACCCACACCATGCGGTCTGGTGAAACTCCCAGTTCTGGCAGGGTGCGCTGCACCGTCGCCAAGATTGCGTAGTCACCGCAACCCGGGCACCAACGCACGTCCTGGTCGGAGGCGAAGTCTTTGCGAGTGAGTTGCTCGCTCGTGATCATGTTAGTCATGGTTCAGTTCTCCAACACCCGTGCGATGCGGTCTTCCAGCTCTGCGACGGTAAAGGGCAGGCCTTCGATCTTTGCAAAGCTCTCTGCCGGAAGCAGGAACTCGCTGCGCAGCAGTTTGACCAATTGGCCCTGGTTCATCTCCGGGATCAAGACGCGGTCGAAACGTGACAGCAGCTCGGCCGTGTTCTTCGGGAATGGGTTGAGGTACTTCAAGTGTGCGTGCGACACGCTCAAGCCCTTGCTGCGGCTGCGGCGTACGGCTTCGCGGATCGAACCGTAGGTCGAGCCCCAGCCCAACACCAGCAGCTTGCCACTGTCCTCGCCTTCGACGACGGAAAGCTCCGGAACGTCGTTGGCAATGCCGGCGATCTTTGCTGCGCGCGTGTCGCTCATGCGCTGGTGGTTCTCGGGTGAATAGGAGATGTTACCGCTGTCGTAGTCCTTCTCCAGACCGCCGATCCGGTGCATCAGGCCCGGGGTGCCAGGCACGGCCCATACTCTCGCCAGGGTCTTGTCGTCTCTCAGGAAGGGATGGAAGCCCTCGAGGCCTTCCTTCGCCTGTTGCACCTCGAACTTTGGCAGACTGTCGATGTCCGGAATGCGCCAAGGTTCGGCGCCGTTGCCCAGATAGCCGTCGGTGAGCAAGATGACCGGGGTCATGTACTTGCAGGCGATGCGCGCCGCTTCGATGGCCATGTAGAAGCAGTCGCCAGGGGTGGCCGCAGCCAACACGCAAACGGGAGCTTCGCCGTTGCGACCGTACATGGCCTGCAGCAGATCTGCCTGCTCGGTCTTGGTGGGCATGCCGGTGCTGGGCCCCGCACGTTGGATGTTGACGATGACCAGGGGCAGCTCCGTCGAGATGGCGAGTCCGATGGCTTCCATCTTCAGCGCCATGCCGGGGCCGCTCGTGGTCGTGACGCCGAGCTTGCCGGCGTAGGAAGCGCCGATCGCAACGCAGACGGCTGCGATCTCGTCTTCTGCTTGTACGGTAGTGACGCCGAAGTTCTTGTGCCGGCTGAGCTCGTGCAGAACGTCACTCGCGGGGGTGATCGGATAGGAGCCGAGCACCACGGGCACGCCACCCAACTGCGATGCAGCGACCAAGCCCCATGCCGTGGCAAGGTTGCCAGAGATGTTGCGATAGGTGCCGGGCTCCGCTGCCGCTGCCGGAACTTGGTAGCGTTCGTGAGATATCTCCGCCGTTTCACCGAAGTTGAAGCCTGCTCTCAACGCTGCCCCATTCGCGGCCACGACCTCAGGCTTCTTGCCGAACTTCTTTTCGAGCCAGCGTAGCGTTGCGTCCAAGGGACGATCGTAAATCCAGTACATCAACCCCAGGGTCCAGAAGTTCTTGCAGCGGTTTGCTTCCTTCGTGGACAGACCGGTACCCTCGACGGCGTTGAGGGTGTGCTTGGTGATGTCGATGGAGAGCACCTGGTGGGCACTCAGCGATCCATCCTCCAAGGGATTCGTTTCGTAGCCGGCCTTCTTCAGGTTCGCCTTCGAGAATGCGCTGTTGTTGATGACCAACAGGGCGCCCGGCTCCAGCGACGGAAGGTTCACCTTCAGGGCAGCAGGATTCATCGCCACCAGCACATCGGGTCGATCGCCGGGGGTGAAGACATCCTGCGATGCGAAATGGATCTGGAAACCGCTGACCCCATAAAGGGTCCCTGCGGGGGCACGGATTTCGGCGGGGAAGTCGGGGAAGGTCGCTAGATCGTTACCTAAAAGAGCCGCGGTGCTGGTGAACTGTGACCCTGTGACCTGCATCCCGTCTCCCGAGTCGCCAGCGAAACGGACGATCGCGCCCTTGAGGGTGCGAACCGTTCCTTCGCCGTTTTGTGCCGCGGGTGGATGAGTGCCTTCTACTGATGTGGCCATGTCTTGCCGGTAGTACCTTTCGGATGAGCCAGTGTGGCGCCCGACCTGATGCGTCGCCTCGCGGGTCGCGCATCTTTCGAGCCTGCACTAACTCCAATCGATGCCGAACTTTGTCAAGCATCCGGCAACACCGCCAGCGGCGAATGGCGCTCATAACCGCCTCGCACGGGGCCTCCGCCCGGAGCTTGGCGCTTACCGGGATGGGCGAACGGGCAGTTCAGGATTTGGGCAAATGACGTCCGACCATCTCTGCCAAACGCGGAACTGAAGCCGTGACGTGCTTCTTCGCGCTGGGACGCAGCTTCTCGTAGGTCTTCTTGACGACCGCGCGCTGGGCGCGCTCCGCGCGCTGATCCGTCACCGCCAGGAGCTTCTCGGCCACCTGGTCAGGGTCTCTGCGGAAGTAGTCCCCCAAAGGCACACCTTCCGCCTCCGCCTTCTCTCGCAACGGGTCGAGCGCGTCGAGGAAGTCGTCCAGCAGCGCGTCGACGACTTCGCGGATGAAGCCCGCCTTGATGCCCTTGACCACCTTGTAGGCCGTCTTGACCGCCACACCCGACAAGCCACCCTTGTCTGCCACTTCTTGGTCGAGCACGTTGCACGCATCGTCGATCACTGCGGGCCGTGTCTGCGCCGCACCTAGAAGCTCTCGAAGTGTAGTCATCGGTTCGTACCTTGCTGGAAATCCCGCTGCGGTTTGCCCGCAGAAGCAGTGTCTGTCAATTTCTAAGGACGCGACTTGATTCGCATGCGGCCCGACGCCCAGGCAAAACGGCCGTCAAATCATTAGTGAGGGACCCGCTTTGTTCGTAAATAGGGGCAGGGAGACAGGGACGACGAGCGGCGCACATGTCGCTCTCAACGCATCAATACAGACCCGTTCGACATCATCATCGTGACCAGCGCAGCCACAGCAGAGACGACCACCTCCACCAGCACAAGCCCGATGCTCGCCGAGAGCACGCCCGGCAAGATACTGGTGGTCGACGACCAGCGGAACATGCGGGCAACGCTGGCGATGATGCTTCGCGGTAGCGGCCACGAGGTGCACGAAGCCGACTCGGGCGAGGCGGGCAAGGAGATGGGCTCTACCGGCGCCTACGACGTCGTGCTCACTGATTTGCGCATGGGGGGTGCCGACGGCATCGACGTGCTGCGCGCGGTCAAACAGGCTCAGCCGTTGACGGAAGTGATGGTCATGACCGCGTACGGCACGATCGAAAGTGCCGTGGAGGCGATGCGACTCGGCGCCTTCGACTACATTCAAAAACCCTTCACCGAAGAAGAGCTACTGGTGAAGGTCTCTCGCGCTCTGGAGAGCCGCAAGTTGCAGGGGCAGGTGCAGCTCTTCGCGCAGGAGTTCAAAGAGAAGTACCACTTCGACAACATCATCGGCCGTTCCCAGGCCGTGCGTGAGGTCCTCGGGCGCGTGGTACGGGTCGCGCCGACAGACGCCATCGTGCTGATCACCGGGGAAAGCGGAACCGGCAAAGAGCTCATCGCGCGCGCAGTGCACGCCAACAGCCGTCGGGCAGGCAAGCCCTTCGTGACTGTCAACTGCGCCGCCATCAGCGAGACACTGCTCGAAAGCGAGCTTTTCGGGCACGCCCGTGGTGCTTTCACCGGCGCGGTTTCCGCGCGCAAGGGGCTGTTCGAAGAGGCCGATGGGGGCACGTTCTTCTTCGACGAGATCGCCGAGACCACACCATCGTTTCAAGCCAAACTGCTGCGAGCGATTCAAGAAGGGGAGATTCGGCGTGTCGGCGAGAACCGCCCCATTCGGATCAACATCCGCGTGATCGCTGCGACGAACGTCGACCTCTCCGATGCGGTGCGTGAGCGGCGGTTCCGTCAGGACCTGTACTATCGCCTCAACGTTGCGCGTTTCACGTTGCCGCCGCTGCGTGATCGTCGTGAAGACATCCCGCTGCTCGTTCAGTTCTTCCTAAGCAAGTTCAACAAGAAGATGAACGCGCAAGCGAAGCTGGGTGAGGGCGTGATGGAGCACGTCGTGCAGTACAACTTCCCCGGCAACATCCGCGAGCTGGAGAACATGGTGGAGCAGGCAGTGGCCTTCTCCGGCGGCGGCGTCATCACGGTGGACGACATCCTGCCGGAGGCGCCCCAAAAGCGCGCCGGCACTCGGGGTCGTGCGCTGGCGGACATCGTGGACGATGCGGAGCGTGAGGCTGTTTCCGCGGCCTTGGCCGCTCACGAAGGAAACCGCGAGCGGGCAGCGGAGGCGCTGGACATCAGCCCCACGACCCTATGGCGCAAGATGACGCGCTTGGGGATCACGTTCGAGCCGCGCTGAGGTAGGTATCGGCTGCGCTTCGCCGCGGGCTCGGCGTCCGTTCGGGAACGCGCGGCCCGTGTGCTTCTGCCGCTGCGGTGTGTTGTGACGGCGCCGAGTCTTTGGCTATACACGCCGAATGCTCGCTTCCGAGCTCGACTACGAACTGCCCGACGCACTCATCGCTCAACACCCTCCGGACAGAAGGGACGGGGGGCGTCTGCTCGTTCTGGGAGACACGCTCCTGGACCGGCAACTGAGCGACCTCGTCGAGTTGATCCCGCGGGATGCTCTGCTAGTGCTCAACGACACCCGCGTGATGAAAGCCCGCGTGCACGCGTTGCGCGCCGAAACCGGCGGGCGTGTGGAGGTCCTGTTTCTCGATCCGCACCCGGAGCGCCCCAACGTGTGGCAGGCGATGGTGCGGGCCAATCGACCGCTGCGGGTCGGGCAGGAGCTTTCTGTCGAAGGTGCCCAGCTGAGCGTCGGAGAGCGCACGGACCAGGGCACGCGTTGGGTGACCAGTTCCGTGGACGTCCCCACGCTGCTGGGCGAACGCGGTCACGTGCCGCTACCGCCGTACATGCGGCGCGCAGACGCGCCTTCGGACGAGGAGCGCTACCAGACCGTGTTTGCCCGCAAGTTGGGTTCCGCAGCGGCCCCTACCGCAGGTTTGCACCTCACCGAGCAGATGCTTCGGCGCCTCGAAAAGAGAGGGGTGGAGATCGCGTTCGTCACTTTGCACGTTGGTGCCGGCACCTTCAAGCCGGTGAGCACCGAACACGTGGAGCAGCACCCCATGCATCGGGAGCGCTACGAGATCAGCGAGTCTTTGGTCGAGCGCCTGGACTTCGCCAAACGCCATGCGCGGCCCGTCGTGGCGGTGGGCACGACGGTCGTGCGTGCGCTGGAAAGCGCTGAAGAGGGCCGGGCCGGCTCGCACTCGACCGAGCTGCTGATCACTCCGGGTTATCGATTTCGAGTCGTCGACGCGTTGCTGACGAACTTCCACGCGCCGCGAAGTACGTTGTTGGCACTGGTCTATGCCTTTGCCGGAGCGGAGCGTGTGCGTGCCGGCTACGAGCACGCCGTTGCCCGACGCTACCGATTCCTGTCCTACGGAGATGCGATGTGGATCCCCCGACGCTACAGCTGAATGGTTTCGCCCTCGAGGCAACGGATGGCGACGCTCGCGCGGGCGCGTTTCGCACGGCCCACGGCGTGGTTCGCACACCGGCGTTCATGCCCGTCGGCACTCAGGCCGCGGTCAAAGCGGTCACCACCGACGAACTCGAGGCCACGGGTTGTCAGATGTTGATCTCCAACACCTACCACCTGTGGCTGCGGCCAGGAGCGGAGCTCATCGCTGAACTCGGCGGATTACACGCCTTCATGGGTTGGTCGGGTTCGATCGCGACCGACTCCGGGGGCTTCCAAGCGTTTTCCCTCGCGTCGCGGACGAAGGTCAGCGAGGACGGCTTCGAGTTCTCGTCGCACTTGGATGGTGCGCGCAAGATGCTCAGTCCGGAAGAGTCGATGCGGGTGCAGGGCTTGCTCGGATCGGACATCGCGCTGCAACTCGACGTGTGCCCGCCCGCTGGCGTCGATGTTTCGGAGCTGGCGCGCGCTATCGAGCGCACCACGCGTTGGGGGGCACGTTGTCTCGACGCGCGCAAGAAAGGTCAGGCGCTATTCTGCATCGTGCAAGGAGGGACGGACGTGGCGTTGCGCGAGGCCCACGCCGAGCAACTCTCCAAGCTGCCCTTCGATGGCATCGCGTTCGGCGGCTTCAGTGTCGGCGAGCCGAACGAACGCATGCACGAGACGTTGAAGCGCGTGGTGCCAGGAGTCGATGCCGGGCGGCCCAGGTACCTGATGGGGGTCGGCACCCCCCGTGACTTGATTCGAGCCATCGGCGTCGGAGTCGACATCTTCGACTGCGTGATGCCGACCCGCAACGCCCGCAACGGCCAGGCTTTCACGCGAGACGGCAAGTTGGTAATCAAGAATGCTCGCTTCCGAGATGACCCCCGACCTCTGGAGGAGGGCTGTCGCTGCTCCGCTTGCAGCGGCGGCGTCAGTCGCGCGTACTTGCGGCATCTGTTCGTGGCCAACGAGATACTGGCTCACCGCTGGCTGACGTTGCACAACTTACGTCACTACGCCGATTTGGTGAGTGAGGCGCGTCGTGCGATTGCGGAGGGCAGCTTCCAGAGCTGGGCCCAGGCGCGACTGGAGCGCATGACTCCGGGCGACAAAATAAAGCCGGCGCCATGAAGGCGCCGGCGTCGGTCCACTTGTAAGCCGGGTTTTGTTACCGCGAAGCGGTGGCGGTCATTCATCTGGGCGGCGAGTTGCCTCGCCGCTCTAGCGGCCTACCCAAAGACTTCGAGCGAGCAGCCCTCGAGCGTCTTCCTACATGGCCTTGCTCCGAGTGGGGTTTTCCTTGCCACCGCCGTTACCGGCGGCGCGGTGGGCTCTTACCCCACCGTTTCACCCTTACCCGCGAGTCTCCCCGCGGGCGGTTTGTTTTCTGTGGCACTTTCCTCGAGGCTTACCCTCACCGGGCGTTACCCGGCACTCTGCTCTATGGAGCCCGGACTTTCCTCTCGCTTGCGCGAGCGATCGCCGCCGTGGCCCGACCAGCCTCGCTTAGCATGCGGCCACTTCCGATGCCAGAGCGCAGGGCTCGCCTCAAGCCGCCGAGCGCGTGAGCAGCTCCGGAGTGAGCCACTCGGGTTTGGCTTCGTCGGGCATGGCTACCAGAACGTTTCTGAGCTTCATCTTGGCTCGGGCCTCGAGCTGGCGTGCTCGCTCACGAGAGACGCCCAGCTTGCGACCGATTTCGGCCAGGCTCGCGCGCTCCTCTGGATCGGCCATGAGCCGCGTCTCGACGATGTAGCGCTCACGTGGGTCGAGCTTCTGCACGGCCTGACTGACCGCGACTTGCATGCGGTCGTGCACTTGGTCGTTTGCGAGTTGGCTCTCTTGGCTGTCGTCGGGGGAGACGAGCGTGTCGACCATGCTCGTGGCCGAATCGTCGAAGACCTTCGTGTCCAGCGAGACGTCCCGCGCTTCCAGTCGTCGCAACATGTTGGTCAGTTGAGGACGGCTGACGTTGAGACGCTTCGCTAGCATCTCTTCGGCTTCATCGCGGTCACCGACCAAGTTCGCCAAGCGCACCCGCTCGCGGCGCAGCTTGAAGAACATCTTCGAGCGCAGGGCGCCTGAACCCGAACCGACGAGGCTCCAAGAGCGAATGATGTAATTCAGGATGTAGGCGCGGATCCAGTAGGCGGCGTAAGTGACGAATCGAAAGCCGCGGTCCGGGTCGAACTTGCGCAGCGCGTGAACCAGCCCAAAGTTGCCCTCGGCGATGAGTTCACTCAACGGCACGCCGTAGCGCTTGTATTTGACTGCAGTCGCCACCACGTAGCGCATGTGGGCACGGACCAAGCGGTCGGCAGCTCGCTGATCATGCTGATCGCGGAATCGTACCGCTAGCGCCATCTCCTCTTCGCGGCTGAGCGGCTCGTACTTGCTCACCTGAGCCATGTATTGGGAAACCGGTACGTCTGCTTGCTGTGCTCTGGCCATCTTCGTTTCTCCTGCATGCCCCCTTGTGGGGGGTCGTTGAGGAGTACGAGGCCCTGCAAACCGCGGTCTCGCGTCGCCCGTCGATTTTGTCGACTAGCGGGCCGGTGTCACACGTTGAAAGACGACCCGCAGCCGCAAGTACTTGAAACGTTGGGGTTGCCGAACTTGAACCCGGCGCCCATCGCGCCCTCCACGTAGTCGATCTCGGTGCCGTCGAGGTACTGGTAGCTCAACGGATCGACGTACAGCTTGACCCCGCGTGACTCGAACATCTCATCGAAATCCGTCGGATTTTCCTCGAAGTACAGGTCGTACTGGAAACCCGCACAGCCCCCGCCGATGACACGAAGGCGCAAACCCTGACCTTCGAGGCCTTCCGAGCTGGCAATTTCCGTGACCTTTTCTGCCGCGACTTGGGTGATGGAGATCATACGAGGACTGTTTAGGCTTCCAAGGCGACGATCGCAACTGGACGTTGCATTTCCGCTTCCTCGGCGTCGTCTCGCGCCTTGCAGCGGCTCATTCGGTCGTACCGATTCCGAATACGAGTCCGGAAGCAGAGGCAGCCACTGCCTGCCCTGACCGCGTTGGAATCAAGCCGGTTGCTGCGGGGATCGGTGGATGCTCGATACTCTCCAACTGGGAGTGCTCATTCAGGAGCACGATGCGCCCGCCGTGGCTCATGCTCATCGCGCCGGCGTTGGCATCGGTGAGCAGTCCGAAGTCCGTCGCCTCGATGGTCGAGGACAGCGCGTGTCGTGCGAGCTCCGTCCCGCCCTTGGCCACCACGAGCCAGTCGGGAGCCAAGCGCAAGACGAGCCGTCCATCCGACAGCTGAGCCACGCCGAGC
>JBNKZR010000256.1:0-10938 GCA_050301735.1 Polyangiaceae bacterium
AATTATTTACAAGGCATTCATCCAGTTACGCAGCGCCAAGCTTTGCCTTCTTCCTCCTCGACGTTGTTGTTGTTGTGGAAATTTCAACCCGTCAAACTCAGCTTGGCCTTGTCCTATGGCGGTCGCCACGACATCGTGAGCGCCGCGCGTGCACTGGCCGTCAAGGTGAGTACGGGCTTGCTGTTACCAGAAGAGATCGACGAAGACCGCCTTCAGGCAGAGATGTCGACTCAGAAGCTGCCTCCCGTCGATCTCTTGATCCGCACCGGGGGTGAATCTCGGGTGAGCGACTTCTTGCTGTTCGAATCCGCATACGCGGAGTTGCTGTTCTTGCCCATCATGTGGCCTGAGTTCGGTGAACGAGAAGTCGACCAGGCGATCCGAACCTTCGAACAGCGTGAGCGCCGCTTCGGGTTGACGTCAGGACAAGTGCAGACGCTGAACGCCGGGCGCAGTTTCGACCCGATGGACAGCACTCGCGCCCCCGCCGCCGAGTGAACCGCAAATCCCCGCGATTGGGCGAGCAGGCGAGCGGGAGCCCGCGCATCCAATGAGCCAGTTGTCGCACTTCCGCCGCGGATCGTGCGCTCTTCTGGGGCTCGTCGCTGGCGGTCTTTGGGAACCGGCCGATGCATCAGCGCAAGCATCCGCAGAAGACTCCACCTGCCGGCCAGCGTGTGAAGCCGGTCAGACGTGTCATGCCGGCGCATGCGTCGCGCGGTGCAATCCACCGTGTGCAACGGGTTACCGGTGCACCGAGAGCTCGCTGTGCATTCCAGACACGTCCCCCGAGCCAGAGCACCTCACTGATCCCGAGGATGAGGGCGCCAACACGGATCCGACCGCCTATCGCCACGACGGGTTCTACCTATCGTTCGGCTACACGCTGGGATACGCCTTCGATCACGCAACTCGGGACTCGGCCTCGTCCGAGAGCCGCGGGGTCGGTGGACTTTACGAGTTCGCCATCGGGGGCACGCCGATGGAAGGCGTCGTGTTCGCCTTCGTCCAGCACACCCTGCCGATTTTTGCCCCGAGCACGTCAGTCGACGGAATGCGTTTGACGGCTGAACACCAGCTGCTCTACCAAGTACTCGGCACGGCTCTGATCTACTATCCGGACGACAGCTCGGGCCTGAATTTCTCGCTCACCTTCGGAGTCGGAACGGCCAGCTTGCAGTTCGACGACACCTCGGATCGTCCGCTGACAGACGACGACGGTAGCGACACTTTCGGTTTTGGCGGCTCCTTGGGTGTGGGGCACGGCATTTGGCTCGGCGAGCAGTGGAGCTTGAACGCGGGAATGCGGCTACTGTACATCGACGCCAGCGAAGCCATCCTCGGTGTTCACCGGGTCGTTGCCCCGCTGGCCGTCGTCGGGTTCGCGTATCACTGACGCGGATCGGCCAACGTTGCCGTCGGCGCCGCTTTTGCCCATGACCAGAGCTGCGGTCAGGCTACCGAAACGATGGAGTACTCTCGCCGACCGCGGGGCACGGCTACCTCGACGTCATCGCCTTCAGAGCGCCCGATGAACGCTTTGCCCAGCGGCGACCTAGGGGTGACGATCTTGAACGTGACGCCATCGAGCTGCACGGAGACGCCGCCCGCCGCAGGAAGCACGAAAAGGAACTCGACGTGTGGCGGCTCGGCCTCCAAGTCCTCCAGAGCCACCAGCGCGCCCACGACGATGGGCTGCCCAGGCTCGAACGCCCGCGGCTGAACCGCTCCGAGACGCGTCAGGTCCTCCGACAACTCCTCGACCCGCCGCGCTTGACCTCGGGCCAAGTAGGAGGACTCGGTAGCCCGCGTGTCCTTGTCATTCTCGGGTTTGCTCTCTTCGTGAGTGGCGCCCTGCGCCGTCGCGCGCTGAGCGCTGGTGACGGCTTCCAGCTCACGGCGCAGCTCATCTCGAACGACGTCGAGCAGGCGTTGCTTGTCGATCTTCTGCAGGCGCTCGGCAGCGTCTCCGGCGGTCACCGCGAATACTCACCTTGGGAGGTGTCTTCAGAAGGAGTACTCGACCGTGTTGATCGACTCCACCTGCTCCTTGTACTCGAGACCCCGCACCACGCGATCGATGCACTGCGTTTTGGCGGGGGTTGCGGCCTTGACGTCAGCGCCGACGACCTTGCCCATCCAGATCGCGAGCTTCACCTGGAAGTGATCGTTGGGGGTGATCTTGCAGTCCTTATACGTCTCGATGTCCATCAGGGGCTTCGCGAGGATCTCCTGATCCAACCCGACGTAGTCGTAGTGAGACGGCACCGCGCTGATGGCGTCGTTGACGCTCATGCCGGGCTTGAATTCCGGCTCTTTGAGCTCTGCTTCTTTGGGCTCTTCCGGCTCTGGCTCCGAGTAGTCGGGCCTCGCGCCATCGTCGGTCTCCCAATCGGGATCCGCGGCTTCCTCGCCCATCGGCTCAGCGGGCGGAGGCGGGGGAACCCCCGGCTCCTTCTGCTCGCCAGCACATGCAACGACGACAAGTACCAAACCAGCTAGCCCACACCCGACGATACGCATGCCGCTACACATACTCCTTTCACGGCAGCACGTAAATCACGCGGGACCGCTCGGGGCCCGCCTATGCGACTGCCGCGCAGCAGCTGCCCGGGAGGGCGGCCCGTGGCACACTTCGACACTCAGCGTTGACAGCGGTGGCGACTGCCAGGATGATGCAGCGCCAAATTCCACGGCAACGTGGATACTTAGCCCCCTTTGCGCCCGTAGCTCAGCTGGATAGAGCGATGGCCTTCTAAGCCATTGGTCGCAGGTTCGAATCCTGCCGGGCGTGCTCGTAAACGGCGACTGCGGCATCGCCCACCCCCCGTGGGGGTGAGGGCGGTCGATGCCTTCGTCAATCGCCGTATGCACTCGCACGCCCTCCCTGTTGTTGAGGGGTCTTTGGAAGCTGACCAGAAGCTGACCATTGGTCACATTCGTTCAGTTGCCTCGGACCGCGCGGAGCGCGGCGGCTGCAGGGACGACCTGCTCAAGGCCGCGTTTGAGGACGATCGACCCAGGTGGGCCACCGGATGACTTTCCGGTGTAGCCGCCGAGGTTGGCGACGAGCAAAACGAATTCCCCAGCGTTCATCTGCTGGCCTACCTCCCACTTGCTTTGCTTGGTCGCTTGCTTCGTGAGAATGATCGCTGCATCGATCTCCTCGCGGCTGGCAATCTCTGTTGCTGGCGTATCAGGGTGGTTTCGACCAACGTATTTGAAACGTTCTATGCGCGCGGCCACGGCAGCGAGCAAGGTAGCCCATCGTTTGAGGTTTTCACAGGTGCGAAGCTGGCTCGTTTCGATGCTGCAAGCGCCGGACTTCCAGGTCTTGTGGAACTCCTCGACTCTCCAACGAAGCGTATAGCCACGTGCAACTCTAAGCGCGTCGTCCAGGGAGTTGACCGGATAGGTCGTTAGCAGGAACCACTCCAGTCGCTCGCGCATAGGAAAATCGAAGCGGTATTTTCGACCTGAACCTGAGTAGCCCGCGCACAGACTGATGTTGCAGCTCGGCTAAGGGTGGTGCGACGTCGAGGGCTTCGTGGATTGCAGCTGTATCCCCAACGAGGTGTGCGGTCTGCTGAAGCCTGACTTCACCGGCTACTGCGACACGATGCAGGCCTTCGATGTCATCGACGGTCACCTCTTCAGGGCAGTTGATGATAATGCGCCCTGCATCAGCCCAGGCAGAGGCCCCGGGCAAAGCAAGTAGGCACAGCGCGGCAGCGAAGGTCAGGGTCAAGGGATTCTTCGTCTGTGATTTGAGCATCGGGTTTTCTCCTCAATCGCGGTCCCCCATAGCGGTCGCCCATGGGCCCAAGCCGATTTGTGCGCGAGCGTTCTTCAACTCTGGAAACGCGAGCTCATGCTGTGCCACCGGCGCGCTTCAGAGGCATTCTGGTGCTTGGGTCGTTCGCACTGGCTCCGCCGATGGACACGAGCCGCAAGCGAAGGAGTACCACCCAGCCAGCAACCCCTGGTACAGGTGTAAATACCGTCCGCTGATCGACATATGGCACCGCTAGGCAAGGTCACAGCTACAATGGGCGCAGGCAGCCGAAAAGCTCGTGCCGCCAGCCGCACGCGCGACCTTCGCCGCCATCGCCTTCCTGCAAGTTCGTACAATCTTCCTTCGTGTTTCAGCCGTTAGCTGTGTGCCGTCCCTGCCCGGCCCGAGGTCGGCTCAGGACCACAATGACGAGAAAGCGAGCTGAAGATGAACATCACGACGAAGGACTTCGGTCTACTCATAGGGTGGATGCTCGGGGCATGCACCATCCAACCACTTGCTGATGACGACACCGCGAGCACGGGAGCCGACACGGGCGACACGGGTGACACCGACGAGGGGTCAGTCGCCGTTGATACCGACCGGGATGAGTCTTCGGGTGACGACGCCGAAACGGCGCCCAGTGACGAAGACCCCGAGCCAGGTGGCGACATGGCGACCGACGAAGCAGAAGGCGTGGTCGACGACGTAACCGACGGCGATACGGACGCAACGCGTACCGATCCGGGTCCGGATCCGAACCTGGGTACTACCGATGAGGAGCCGGAGCCCGACGTGGCTACCCCCGACGTGGATCGCTTCGAGTGTGAGGTGGTGGCGCTCGAAGACGCCGACATGGTCGTATCAGGCCGCCTGAGCAGCGACGCGACGTGGTCTGGAATCGTCGTACTCGAAGGCGTGGTCGAGGTGAATGACGTCGAACTGACGATCGAGCCGGGCACGTTGGTCGTGATGGCCCCCGGCAGCAGCCTGAGTCTCTCAGAGTTCAGCGACAGCACGGTACTGACAGCGGCCGGCACGCCGGAAGCGCCGATCCGCTTCTGCGGTTCCGTGGCGGAAGCCGGGCACTACGGTCAGATCGTTGCCCACCCCCGGCTGTCGGAGGATAGCGTGCTTCGAAACGTGCTGGTTGCTGATGGCGGCGGGGGCGTTGACGCGGCACTCGTCATCCACTCTCCCTTGCTCGTGGAAAACGTGCAGGTCAGCAACTCCGCTTCCGCGGGCGTCGCGGCGGCCCGTTTCGACGACGACAGCAGTGCGCTAAGCGTGTTCGATAGCGCAGTTGCCGTACTCCTGACCGACGACCCCGCCGTCGATGACTTTCCTTTGGGCGGCACCTTTCAGGGTAACGCCGACAACCGCGTACGGTTGACGTTCTCGCGGCTGGAGGTCGACTCCACGTTCCACGATCTTGGTATCCCCTACCTTCAAGAGCAGAATCTAGAGTTGATGGGCAGCGTCGTGACGGTGGCGGCCGGCGTCGAGTACCAGGTGGCCACGGGGCGCGCCATCACCATCAGCCCCTTCGTTTCGGACACGGTGTTCACATCTGACGGTGTGGACGGCAACGAGGTGGTGTTTCGCGGCGCAGAGGCGGAGTCGGGATACTGGAACGGTATCCACATAGACGAGTCCACGGCGCCGACGTCTGCGTTTCGTCACACCCGCATCTCTCATGCGGGCGATGACGACCAATACGCACTGACGATCACTGCGGACATCACCCTCGACCACCTGGAGTTGACCGACAACGAGCGTGGGATTTGGCTCGGTTCATCGGGGTTGAGAGACGATTCCACCGTGCTGTCCGTCCTGGGGACGGCTGAGGTACCGGTGAGCATCCACCCCAACGCCTGGCCAACACTGCCGTTGGGCGGCACGTTCACGGACAACGGTCAAAACTTCGTCGACGTGCGAGAAGGGCGTCTGGAGCGCGACGGTGGGATCGGCTCGATGCCGGCGCCTTACCGAGTGCTGGGCGAAGTCGAGATCATTGGGGATTCAGAGTTGATGATAGCCGCGGGCACGGAGTTCGTTATGTCTTTGGACAGCTTCATCAGCGTGGGGCGCTATAACAGTGAGACGTCGCTCATGCTGAACGGCGCCGAAGATGCCCCCATCCGTTTCCGCGGTGAGCAAGCCGAGCCTGGCTACTGGTTCGGGATCCGTCTGGAAGGAACGGTGGTAGATTCGTCGACTTTCGAGTGGGTCGAGATAAGCGACGCGGGCGGTGGCACCCAAACCACTACCGCAGCCCTCACCCTGGTCGGGCCGGTGGAGGTTCACAACTGTACGTTCGCGTCGTCGGCGGGCCACGGCATCTTGAAGGACTCCGACGACCCGCACGACTACTCGGCGGACAACACGTTCGTGGAGAATGCCGAGGCCGACGTGGGCGAAATGTGAAGTGCGAGAGGCAAGGGCAATGAACTGTCGAAAACGGAGTGGAGCGAACATGGAGCCCGTGGCTAAGAGTGCGTGAGGAACGTCGTGGCGGGAATCTCGAGAATCTCGAGCACCGGTTGTGTGCACGCAGCCGCTGTCGTGGATTTCTGGCAAGTGCGACTTGGTATGCCCCTCAGGTCGTGTGCCGGAGGCACGCGGAAGATTCCTCAGCTCCGTCCCGGAGTGTGGTCAACAGGGGACGTACCTGTCCTGCGCGTGGATCATCCCAGGCATCGGTGACCCAGGGGAATGCCAGGATTCGTCCGGCAACCTCGGGACTCAGTCGTGCCGCTGACGGACTCCTGACGCCAGCCGTGGCCACTGGTCGTGCGCGCATTCATGACGTTGGGTCATTGGTGTGATGAGCAGGCACCGCTACCTCGCTGCGTTCGAAGCTGACATCTTCCCAACGATTCGGCGTGGGTGGGTCCCGCCGTTCGAGGAGGTCGCACAAATGAGCCAGCCCCAGCGCGTGACGTTTCATCGGCAAAGTCGCCTAGACGGCGTGGAGCTCCGATATATGCACTACTTGCAGCGCGCCTGGCCCTGCTACAGCACGGGCTACGACTTCATCGTCCCCATCACGTGGGGGGGGAGCGTTTGGTATCGAGGCCAGGATATCTGCCTAGCCCCAGGGCAAGTGCTCTGCGCCCCCCCGGGCCAGATCTACCTGATGCGCCAGACGCAGGGGGGAGGCAGCTTGGCCACATTGACGTTGGATAGAGAGCTGTGCCGGGCCCGTGCCACCAGCAGCTGTCTCGAGGTCGGGATGACGACGATGCCAGTGACGATGTCGCGCAGACTGGCGGATCTGTTTGCAGCCTTGTCGACCGGGCTTCGAGACTCCGCTCCCCTAGCGGACTCCGCTGCAGTGGTCGAAGCCTTCGTCGATCAGGCGCTGCTCGACGCAGCGGCGCCCGATGACGAAGTCCCGACTCCGCGTTCGGAGCGGATTCTCCGTCGCATCCACAGCGGCCTGAGCGAGGAGGGGGAGACGCATGTTGATCTGGCGACCCTTGCCGAACTGACGGGTCTGAGTCGATTCCAAGTCTTGCGCCAGTTCAAACGACGCTACGGTCTTCCTCCGCACAGCTATCAGCTCTTCGTGCGCGTGGGGATGGCGCAACAAGCTCTACGACGCGGAGAGGCGCCAGCAAGGGTCGCTGCTGCCACCGGATTCGTCGATCAAAGCCACCTCACTCGTCACTTCAAACGCGCGCTTGGAGTGACCCCCGCGCAGTACGCTCGGGCGGGCATTTCGTGACGGTCACGCAGGTTCGGGGGAGCCTCGCGCCTCACCTTCGGTCGACCCCATGTCTTCTGAGACTTTGCCCGATGCCCACCACCTATCAAACCCGTTCACTGCACCGGCCAGTCGTCGGTCCCAACTCGGCGGATCGCGAAAGCTTTCGCTCAAGAAGTCGATCGCCGCGCGGACTTTGGACGGGAGCTGCTTTCGGGAAGGATACAGGGCGTAGATGCCGGTGCGCTCGAACTCATACTGGGGAAGCACTCGGACCAGGCTGCCTCGAATCAGGGCAGAGGCGGTGGATTGCGTCGGCCCCATCGAGATGCCGAGCCCCTGTTCAGCCGCGTCCACCAACACGCCAATGTTGTTACTGGCGATGCCACCACCAATGCGCACACTCACGAGCCCCTCGGGACCCGCCAGGCGCCACTCACCTGGCCGAAGCATGTACGTGCAGGGCAGGCACACGTGACCTCCCAAGTCCTCGGGCTGCTGAGGAGTCCCGTGGCGCGCGAGATACCGCGGCGACGCCACCAGCACCCGTCGGTTGCTGCACAACTTCCGAGCCACGAGGCGAGAGTCGCGCAACGTACCGACCCGAACGACGACATCTATCCCTTCCAAGATCACGTCGCTGATGTCGTCTTGCAGTATCAGTTCGACGGACAGTCGTGGGCAGCGGTCCATCAACTGTCCTAAGATTGGGGCCAGGTAGGCTTGCCCGAACGGCACGGGGGCACCGATGCGTAGCGTCCCGCTGGCATCTCGCGTCGCGCGTCGCACCATCGCCTCGGCTTCGGCCAAGTCCTGGAGCAGGTCGGCGGTACGCGCATGAAACACCATGCCCGCCTTTGTCAGCGACAACCGACGCGTCGTTCGCTCGAACAGTTGAACGCCCAGGCGTTCTTCCAACCGCTGGATCAACTTGCTGACCGCCGAACTCGACATGCGGAGTTGCGCTGCAGCTTTGGCATAGCTCTCGTAGCGGACGACGGCGTGAAACACCTCGAGATCGCGAACGTCCGTTACCATCGTTCGAGCCTGCGATCCGCTTCGCCCGGGCCCTTGCCCGAGCGCGTTCCCATGGCAACGGCTGTCTTCTCGATACTCGTAGCGAAGAAGTCCGCGACGGCCAATACCTTCGGTGAGTGCTGCTGTGCCTTGGGATAACGAGCGTAGACAGTCATGGGTTCAGCCTCGTAGTCCGACAAGACGCGAACGAGCTCGCCACCCTGCAGTAGACGTGCGGCGGCCAACGTTGGCGTCAAGGCAATCCCCAGACCTTGCGCCGCGGCGATGCTCGACGCAACTTCGTCGTTCGCCGTGAATCGGCTATGTAAGTGAACGGTCTCTATGCCGGTCGGTCCCCGAAGCGACCAGTCGTGGGTCACGCCTTGGTCGGATCGCATGACGCACTGGTGACGGCTGAGATCAGCCACTTGCATCGGCTCGCCCTCGGCGTCTAGATAACTGGGAGCAGCCACCAAAATCCGGCGATCGACGGCGATGGGCCGTGAGACGACGCCATTGCCCTCGGCAGCGTCAGCCTCGTTCGTATCGAAACCCAAGTCGAAGCCTTCCGCGACCAAGTCGACACAGGTATCCCCGACACGCAATTCGACACTCAACTCGGGAAACCGGCATGCGAGTCGTGAAAGCAACGGCCGAACGATCGCTTGACTCAACAACGCAGTGGTCGCGATGCGCATCCGTCCTTTGGGACAGGACGCGAGGGCAGCCATCTCTGCCTCGGCTTCCGAAAGCTTGGCGAGGAGCTGCTCGGTTCGGCGGGCGAATTCATGACCCGCTTCGGTGAGGGACAGTTTTCGCGTCGAGCGCTGCAGCAGGCGTACCCCCAGTCCTTCCTCCAGTCGGGAAATGACTCGGCTCACGCCCGAGGGGCTGAGCGCCAGCTCCTCGGCAGCCTTGGCGTAGCTGGCGTGCTTGATCACGCAGTGCATCACCACCCAATCTCGTGTCTGTGTCAGCGCCATGAGGGCCTCCAAACAGTGTCGCTCTTTTCTTCGAACATCACCCCTATCGGAGCTTCCAGCCCCATGCAACCGCGCTAGCTAGCCTAGCCTAGCCTAGCCCAGCCCAGCCCAGCCCAGCCCAGCCCAGCCCAGCCCAGCCCAGCCCAGCTCGCCGTTCGCGAGGGCTCTGATCGAGGGTTTGGTTTGGTCCGTCATTTGCTGTCGCACGGTGAGTCATTGCAGTCTTTGTCGTGCACGCGATGCGTCATCAGGCCGCCGCGCTTCGGAACCAAGATGTTTTCGTTGCATGCGCTGTCGGGGTCAGGTGAACCATGATGAGGTCGCACGAGGCCGTCCGCCGCTCATTTCTCGCCGCTCGCCCCGCAGCAAGCGGCCGCGTCGCAACGAGGCTTCGCCAAAGCCCGCGGGCACCGTTCACCTTTGAAGGCATGGCTCGAGCTTGGCGAGCTCCCGACGCGAGTCTGACCGCGATCTGGCACTACCACCCAACGACCGACGGTGTGTCACCAAATCCACTGTCGCCCGGCCGCAGCTCCTTCGTCTGGCCGTCCAGCGTTGGCACGCATCACGTGCGGTGGCCGACGGCACTCGAAGCAAGCGTTGCGCGACGCTCCGCCCCTCGCTTGGGGCTCGGGGGTCGGTTTCAATGGAGCTTGAGTGTGGTGCCCGGAACGGCGCGCTCGAGTGCCGTCGTGGCTTGGCACGCTCGTTGCGTACCGGGATCGGCAATCGTTTTCGAGTCTCCAACCGCAGCCGACGGGGTCGTTGGCGCAGCGCGCTTGGGCCGAGATACCAACCATGTTCCGGGCTGTCTTCGTCGCCATCATCCTCGCCCATGCGCTGATTCACCTGCTGGGGTTCGTCAAGGCGTTCGGCATCGCCCCGCTCGAGCAAGCCGTTCGCACCCGCGTGCTATGTTGACGTGCCAATGAGCCTTGGGAAATTCCACGTCGAGCGTCGGGCGCCAGCGCTCCTTCCCGCTGTGCTTGCAGGCCCGAACGGCAGCGTTCGAGAGCCCCAGTACCCGACGTTCTTGGCTCGCCTCTAGCCCACGCGACGCCAAGGCGCCGTGAGCCAAGCGACCGACATGCAGCTCGGTCCACGGAGCTACCGAGCACTCGCGTGACCATGGGGCGCTCTGAGTGTCACGACGACGGAAGGTAGCGCTGCCAGAATCACGATGACGAAGTAGGCTTGGTACCCGAGTGACGGAAATAGCAGCGCGCCGATCATTCCCGTCAGGCTCATGCACAGACCCATCAACGCGGTACCATAAGCGAAGTGCGCGGTCGGGTATGGCCCGGGGGCTAACTCGTGCATCATGTAGAGGATGTGCGCCACCGCGCCAGCCCCGTACCAAAACTTCTCGAAAAATACCGCGGCACCAATGACCCCGAGGCGCTCGGGAGTGAGCACGGCGAGTAGCAGGTAGAGGGCGTTTGGCGCGTTGAACG
>JBNKZR010000257.1:0-10897 GCA_050301735.1 Polyangiaceae bacterium
GTGTCGTCGAAGCTGGCGTCGACACCGCGCTGCTTCAGCAGCGGGCTCCACAGATGGCCGTGGCGTTGGGCTTGACGCTGCGAAAGCAACGAGAGGCTCGCTCGTGATTCGGATTAATCTACTGCCCCAGACCAAAGGTCAGCAGGTTTCCGAGCAGGGGCAAGGCTGGTTGATCGTCTTGCTCGTGCTAGTTGCCGTCGAGGTGGTTGGCTGTCTGGTGCTCTACAGCTTCAAGCAAGAAGAACTCGAAGACTGGCAGCGCAAGAACCAGACGGTGCGGGGCCAAATCAAGATACTGCAGGACAAGGTCGCGAACCACGGCAAGGTCAAGGCGGAGTTGGAACAACTGCGCCGCCGAGAAGAAGCCATTGCCAAGCTGCAAAGCGCCCGAACCGGTCCTACTGCCGTACTGCTCGAAGTGGCGCGTATGATGACGACGGGGCGCGGGCCCAGCGTCGACCCGGAGAAGCTCGATCAGGTCAAGACCGAGAACCCCTTGGCGATGTACAATCCCAACTGGGACAGTCGCAGGCTTTGGCTCACGTCCTTCAAAGAGGAAGACCGCACAGTGACGCTCCAAGGAGAGGCGCGTGACGGTGAGGACGTCAGTGAGCTCGCGAAGCGCATGAACCTATCCACCTACTTCCACGACGTCCGCCTGCTGCCGGCCAAACGCCAAACCGGCGACAAAGCGGAGTGGGTGAACTTTCAACTCGAGGCGAGGGTGAGGTACTGATGGCGGCCGCGAAGAAGAAGAGCGCGCTATCGAAGCTCGGGCTGCCTGGACGGATCGCCGTCGCCTTCCTCATGCTCGGTCTGCCGTTGGCGGGCTACTTCACGGTATTCCAGAGTGAGATCCAGGCGGAGATCAACGCCGAGGTGAACACCCACCAGCAATTGCAGCAAGATCTGAAGAAGGCCGAGGAAGCCGAGAAAGCCTACCAGGCTGACATGGAAGAGCTGGCGGAGCGGCAGCGGAACAAGCGTGAGCTGATGAAAGCGCTACCTGCCGACAAGGAAGCTCCAGCATTCTTGAGCTCGATCCAGGCCGTTGCCAACCTGGTGGGCATCGAACTGCGCGCGTGGACGCCCCAAGATGAAGAGCCCGATGAGTTCTACGCTCGCATCCCCATGCGTCTCGAGGTGCGGGGCCGGTACCACCAGATCGCCAAGTTCATGTACAACGTCGCTCAGCTCGAGCGCATCATCAACATGGAAGACATCTCTCTGACGGCCTCGCAGAAGGGCAAGTCCGAGGAAGACAAGGCTCTCATCGACGTCAAGGTCCTGGCGACGGCATTTCACGCCATAGAAGAATCGGTCGACGAAGGTGCGAAGGGCAGAAAGCGTAGGAACCGATGACTCGGGTTCGGGCTCTGGAGTATTGCCGCAGCGGCGTTGTCGTCGCTTGTGCGTTCGCCCTGTCAGGGCTGCTGGTGGGTTGCGGCGACGAGGTCGTGGAGAACAAGCCCGCAACCGCTTCCGCCAAGGCTCCCGATTCTCCCGGCGAGAGGAAGTCGCGGCGCGCTCCGGAGAGTGAACCGCCTGCGACAGAAGACAAGCTCATCCCGCCCAAGGTCGAATTCCAGGAGGAAGACTTCGTGGAGACCGAGCGCAGTCGCGATCCATTTCGGTCGTACGCAGAACTCTTCGACAAGGTGGCGTCGGATCCCACAGCTCCGCGCCCGGAGGTCATCCTGGAGGACTACTCCATCGACGACCTCAAGCTCATTGGCTTGATTACGCGCATCAAACCAGCAAAGGCCATGCTCGTCGATCCCACGGGCAAAGGGTACGTGATTCACAGAAACGATCTCGTTGGTCGCGCCGAGCGAGTGCAGAGCGGCGTCGGTAACGCCGAATACGAGATCAACTGGCGAGTGGACAGGATCCGTGATTCAGACGTCGTGCTCGTGAGGGAGGACCCATCGAACCCGGACGTGCCGAGTTCGACCCGCGTGCTGATGCTGCATCCGGAAGAAGCCGAGGGCGAGAAATAGGGACCGGGAATTTGGTGGCCTCGAAGGCTGCTTGATAGGGTCCGGATCAATGGCGTGTTTTTCGCCTCCGGAGCCGTACATGAACTGGTCGAGAATAACCCTCGCCTGGCGCGCTTTGACCGCGCTGAGTGACAGAGCGCCAATCGCGCTCGCGTGCGTAGCCGCATTCTTGTTCGTTTCTCCCGCGTCTGCGGACCCCGGAGAGCGAGCGGCAACCAACATGCGCGTCGAGCACGCTCCCGAATCAGAGTTGACGGAAGTCGTCGTCGAGTTCAACGAGAAGCCGACGTTCAGCGCGCGCCTGGCTTCCGCGCGGCGTCTCATCGTCGATGTTGCCGACAGCGCCGTCGATGGTGCTCCGCCGGCCATCGTCGAGCGAAGTGGCGTGGTGCTGGGCGTCATGCTGCAGGAGTTCGAGGCCGAGCAGCGTAAGACGGCGCGTATCATCATCACCTTGGCCCAGGAGGCCGAGTACAGTGTCGTGGCCTCGGACACGCAGTTGCGCGTCCGCCTCACGACCCGACCGGGAACTCTCACGCCCGTGGAGTCAGCTCCGGTCGAGCCCCAGATCAAGCGCATCAAGCACGCCCGCGTCGTGGATGTGAACTTCTCCCGGCACGGAGATGAGCAGCGCGTCTCGATTGAGGTGGAAGGCACCCCGCGCTTCGACAGTCAGCGTCTGGAACAGGGCAAGACACGTCTGAGGATCGAAGGAACGCGGCTCCCGAAGGAGTTGGAGCGCAAGCTGGATGTCAGCGCCTACGACGGTGCCGTGGCGGCAGTCTCTTGCTTCGCCAAGGACGACGGCGTCGTGTTGGAGGCGGAGCACGAGGCCGCCGTCGAGAGTCGAATCGAACGACGTGGCGACCGCTTGGTCTGGTCGTTTTTTGCCGGCGCTGTGCCCTCCACGATCTCTGGCGTTGCGCCTGACGGCAAGGTCGCGCGGAAGACTCGCACCATCTTCACCGCTCACGAGCTTGCCGACGACGATGGGCCGCAACTGGTCTCCGCCTCCGAGGTCATGGAATTCTCCTCGGACCAAGCTGCGGCTTTCACTCCGATGGCGCTGGGTCAGACGGAAGGGCGCTACAGCGGGCGTCGGATCGACCTCGACTTCAAGGACGCCGACATCCACAACGTGTTGCGCCTGTTGGCAGACACTGGGCGGGTGAACATCGTTGCAGCCGACAACGTGCGCGGTAGCGTCACGCTGCGCATGCGCAACGTGCCCTGGGATCAGGCGCTGGATGTCGTGTTGCGGGCCAAGGGCCTCGGTATGGAGCGTCGCGGCAACATCATCCGCGTCGCGCCGCAATCGGACCTCGAGAAAGAGCGCGAGATGGCGATCGCGCGCGCGCAGCAAGAGCTGCAACTAGCGCCGATTGAGACGCGGCTCATTCCTGTCAGCTATGCTCGAGCGCCCGAGCTGCAAGCGCGGGCAGCGGAGCTCTTGTCCCAACGTGGCTCCATCTCCGTCGACGAACGGACCAACGTTCTGATCGTGCGGGACGTCGCTGGGAATCTCGACCAAATCGAGGAGCTCACGCGATCACTCGACACGCAGACGCCTCAAGTGCTGATCGAGGCCCGAATCGTCGAGGCCACCAGCCGCTACTTGCGCGACGTTGGCATTCAGTGGGGTGGCGACGCGAGCTTCAGCGCTGCGACAGGGAACCCCACGGGCTTGGCTTTTCCGAGCAACGTGGGCATCGCCGGCGGTGCTACCGACGCGCAGACGCCGACCGCCGGTCTGTCGCCGTTCTCCAATCAGGTGCAGAGTCCGAACTTTGCCGTGAACTTGCCGGCTGCGGTCGGTACCGGGGCGGGTGGCGCGTTGGGCCTCACTTTCGGCTCCGTCGACAGCAACTTCAATCTGTCGCTGCGCCTTTCCGCAGCCGAAACCAGCGGCATGCTGCGCATCCTTTCCAGCCCACGGGTGCTCACCCTCGACAACACGGAGGCGCGCATCAGCCAGGGCACGCTCATTCCCTTCAGTCAGGTCAGCGCTCTCGGTGTGCAAACGACCTTTCAGGAAGCCAAATTGCAGCTGCTGGTCGAGCCCCACGTGACCGCGGACGGCAGTGTCAGCATGCACGTCAAGATCAGTCGCGATGAGCCCGACTTCAACCAGACTTCGCCCCGCGGAGATCCGACCATCCTCAAGCGCCAAGCGGAGACCGAGCTACTGGTGATGGATGGCCACACGGCGGTCATCGGCGGCATCTATACTCGCAACACGGGTCGCAACGTCGATCAGGTTCCGTTCTTCGGGGACATCCCTCTGCTCGGCTTGTTGTTTCAGAAGCGCAGTGCCTCGGACACGCGGGGTGAGCTCGTGATCTTCCTGACGCCGCGCATCGTCAACCGCGCTCAGGCGCTGGGTCGTTAGTCGGTTCGAGGCGCGCTCAGGTCCGTTGCTTGCTGCGCTTGCGGAGCTCCGCGACCTCGGGTTCGACGTGTTCGATTTCGCCATTGGCCTGGTTTCGGTAGCGTACTTGCCTGACCAACTTCTCCTTGCCGAACAAGCCCCGCGGCGACTGGTGCAAGATGCGCACTTCGCGCTGGAGCCCGCTGTCGAGGGCTTTTTTGGCCTCGGGTGAGTCGCCATCGACCACCCACTGGCCCAGGTTTTCGGGCAAGGGGTCCAGCTCACCGAGGCGCTCGTCGATCGCTCCGGGGATGGAGGTGTACATGATCAGCAGGTAGAGCATGGTGCCCAGTCCTGCGGCGATTATCAGGAAGACGATGATCATTGGGTTTCTTCCGCAAAGTCCTTCGGGCGCGAGAGCGCGTCTCGAATCACCGGGTCAATTTCGTGCGGCTCTAGACCCTTCCAGTAGACTCGCCACGCACCGACGCGATGCATGCCATCACATTCCCCCGCGTACCACTCGGAGGCCGCGTTGGCTATCCGCGCCCGCCAGTAGACGACGGGGTGGTCTCGCAGCATCGCTTCCCACAGGTCGCGACCGATGCCTTCGCCCTGAGCGTGACGCGTGACGGCGAATTTCGTCAGGAATGCACCCCGGACGCCCGGCTGCACGATGGCCACGCCTCTGTAGTCCCTCTCCAGATAGACGCCCAGCGGAGAGACCCGCGCAAAGGCGTCGTCAAGAGGACGGCCGAAGGTGCTTTCGAGCAGAACGCGAAGGCGTTCGTAGTCCAGGTCTGTATACGTTGTCTCGACGATGACGATACTCCCGGTCTTGATCAGCGTTCCTGCACCGCGTGTGGTGAACAGCTCACGGAGCAAGTTCAGAGGTGATGCAACGCTGGTGAGCAACTGCGGGTGGCGTCGGTGCAGCCGCTGGATGTCCGCGAGCAGGCGCATTTCTTCGTCATCGAGATAGTCGCCGCTCGTCAGGGCTTGCTGATCGCTCTGCAGATTGACGACGCTGATACCGTTTTCGCTCGTCACCAGGTGATGCGTGGCGCTGAGGGAGATGCGGCCTGCCTCTTTGGGCCCCAGGCCGCCCCGTGGGCGCAGAATCGCGAGCTTTCGTGTTCCGAGGGTGGAAAGCAATTCGGCCAACGACTCGTACGCTGCGGCACTGTCCGGTTCTGCGAGTCGCAGGACGGCGCAGCATTCGCTCGACAAGACCTCACCGACCCGATTCGTCCAGCTCTTCGTTGCCGAATCGACCCTGGCAGTGCGCACGCCTTCTTTTGCCAGCCGAGTTTCGAACTCTTCGGCATCCTGCCCCGCGTCCAGTTCGAATAGCCCTGTCGCCACCACGGGAAAAAGGCCCAAACGTGCCAAGAACCTGAGCGGCTGCACCACCATTCCCGGTGCGTTTTTGAGGATATCCGGGTGTGCAGCGATCACCGCGAAGCTCTGTTTCGGTACCTGTCTGAAGAGCCGAAGGTAGTACTCAGCTTCTTGGCGTCGGCCGACGCTCTCCAGAAAGGTGAGGACTAGTTCAGGCGGGTCGGACACCTCGCGAAAATAGTCGTGCTGGCGGGGTAGGACAATCGCTCTCGCTCAATTAGTATCCCGAGGCAACGCATGAAGTTGTCCGTACGTTCGAAAGTGAAATTGTGGCTTGGCGGTGTCGTCATCACGGCAGCCGCTCTGGCCGTGCCGTTCGCGTCGATCGCGACCGCAGATAGCCCGAACCGCTACCCCTACGACCCCGCGTGCGCGTGGGGGCGGTTGGCAGATGGGCACGGCATGCTGATACGCTGTCTCGAACCCGCGGAGGCGACGACTCTGCTGCAAGCTCCGAGTGACGGGAGCTCCACGCAGTCTGGCGCTGAGCAGCCAGCGGAAGGGAAGCGTGGGGAACCGGCCAAGGCCAAACGGCAGAACGTCGCAGTGACGAACGTGGGCCCCGCCCAAGCCGACACCGGGGAGCTACCGCTCGCGGCAAAGAAGCTCGGAATTCCGAAGGACCGCTACGTGAAGTGCGTGCAAAAGCACGGCGGGTTGTCCGAGCAGAAAGCAAAGATCGTCGTTCGCTTCCTGGTTCGTGAGCGAGGCCGAGCGGAAGGCGTTAGCGTCAAGAGCCGCAGCGGCATGAGCAAAGAGGCTGCTGCTTGCATTGCGGACGTCGTGGACCGGCGCTATGTGGGCTACCCTGCAGCTCCCATCGTCGGAGCCACCATTCCCATCGAGCTGAGCGTACAGCCTTGAGCGAACCCACAGCCCCTGCGGCTTCCGAGAAAGATCCCCCTGAAGCACCCGCGGAGGCGTCGCCCGCCGCGCAGGTCTTCGTCGAACGAGCCGCAAAGTTTGGGCGCGAAGCGGAGGTGTTGGGCGCACGTTCACGCTTGGTTTCCAACCTCCGCGGGCTGAGTTTTGGCGCTACCGCAGTGACCGGCATCAGCGCCCTCGTGAGCGACGAGTCAGGCATTTGGGGTTGGGTGGCTGGCGTGTTCGCGGTGGTGTTCGCGGTGCTCGTCTCGTGGCATGCCCGCGTGATCCGCGACGAGGACATGGCGTTGCGCTGGGTGCGCGTCAACAAGGACGCGATCCTGCGCAATGGGCCCCGATTCAAGGACCTGCCAGCTCGAGGTAGCGAGTTCCAGAACGCCATCCATCCCTACGCCGATGATTTGGATCTGTTCGGACACGCCTCCCTGTTTCAGCGCATCTGCACCGCGAGGACCCGCTTCGGCCAACAGCGCCTCGCTGCCTACCTGATGAATCGCGCTTCTTCGGAGGAGGTCGCGCTCCGTCAGAAGGCCGCCAAGGAGCTAGCTCCTCAATTGGACATCCGGCAACGGCTCGAGGCGCTAGCGCTGGCGGCAGCTCAGCCGGAGGGCAGCAAGCAAGAAGGGGACACATCCACGTTGGATGCCGAACCTCTACTAGCCTGGGCCGAGAGCAAACCAGGGCTGTCGAGCAAACCGTCGTTCGTCGTGGTGGCGTGGGTTTCTCCGACGGTTTGCGTCGCCATCTGCGTTGCTGCTTGGATCATGAGCTGGCATCCGTTGACTTGGCTCGCTCCTCTCATCGCGCAAGCGATCCTGCTGTTGTCGGTTCGGGTGCATACAGCAGCCGTGTTCTCGGCGGTGTCGTCGAATCAGGGTGTGTTCTTGCGGTTCGGACCCATGCTGCAGGTCCTGGAGACGCTGCAGACCGACAGCGAGCGGCTGAAAGAACTCAAGCGTGAGACGGAAAGCGTCGACGGCGAACCTCCCAGCCAAGCGATGCGACAGTTCGAGCGCATCGTTTCTTGGTTCGAGCTGCGGCACAATGGTTTGGTGCACCCGTTCATCAACGGCCTGTTGATGTGGGATGTGCACTGCGTGTTGCGGTTGGAGGTCTGGCAACGTCGGTCGGGCAAGCGATTGCGCCAGTGGTTCATGGCGCTGGGGGAGCTGGAAGCGCTCGCGAGTCTGGCGGCACTGGCCCACGACAATCCCGACTTCTGTTGGCCAGAGGTGCAAGACGGAGAAGCACGCTTCCGTGCCGAACGACTCGGACACCCGTTGCTGTCCGCAAAGAGTCGGGTGCCGAACGACGTCGACCTCATGGGAGCAGGCAAGGGGTTGCTGGTGACCGGCTCCAACATGTCCGGCAAGAGCACGCTGCTGCGGGCGGTCGGTGTCAACGCGGCGTTGGCGCTCGCCGGGGCTCCGGTGTGCGCGTCCTCCCTTGCCATCTCACCGGTTGCGGTCAGGACGAGCATGCGGATTCGTGACTCCTTGGATGAGGGGGTGAGTCACTTCTACGCCGAGATCCGCAAGCTCAAGGGCGTGGTGGATTCATTGAATGGCAGCGCTCCGGTGCTTTTCTTGCTGGACGAAATCCTGCACGGCACGAACTCGAAAGAACGACAAATCGGTGCGCGCTGGGTGCTGGCGAAGCTGCTCCAGAACGGCGCGATGGGTGCGGTCTCCACCCACGACAGTGCTCTGTGTGAGCTCCCGCAGCCATTGATGTCCGATGTTCGGCAGGTCCACCTGCGCGAGATCGCCGAAGCTGGCGAGCTGAAGTTCGACTACAAGCTCCACGACGGCCCGGTACGTGGTGGCAACGCGCTGCGGCTAATGCGTTCCATCGGGCTCGACGTTCCCGAACCCGGGTCGGAGTAGGTGGTTGAGTGTAACCGCCGACACGCGTCGGGACTTGGGCGGGCCAACGGACCGGTCCCCGGTTGCTCGAATGTCTGCTAGGCTCGTCGCTTGACGCTAAGGATCTCACGAGCATACGCTACCTCCCGAGCGTGGCGAGAGGCCAAATCGGTCGCCTAGTTCGCCGTCACGGGGTGTGTGTGGATCCAGTTGTTTTGCAGCGGTTTACTCTAGCTACCAGTGACTCCAACGAGCATCCCCGGTGAACGAGTTTGACGACGAAAAGACGAGGGTGACGACCGTCACCCAGCCCACTCCCAGTGAGGAGCCGGGCGGAAACGACTGCGTTGTCGTGATCTACACCAAGGAGCCGACGCTCCTGGGCAAACGCTTCGTGTTGGATCAGAACCAAGTGCGCATCGGTCGCGGTTCGGACAACCAAATCGTTCTCGAAGGCGATAGCGTTTCCCGGCGACACGCACACTTCGAACGTCGCAACGGGCGTTGGTACGCGGTGGACGATCAGTCCACCAATGGAACCTACGTCAACGAAGAACAGATCCCGACGGAGCGCGAACTGCAGACCAACGATCGCATCAAGATCGGCCCCACCATCTTCAAGTACTTGTCTGGTGCAGACGCCGAAGCGAAGTATCACGAAGAGATCTACCGCATGACCATCGTCGATGGTCTGACGCAAGTACACAACAAGCGCTACCTGTACGAGGCTTTGGAGCGGGAGATCACCCGCGCCCGGCGGCACGAGAGACCTCTGGCAGCGTTGATGTTCGACATCGATTACTTCAAGCGCATCAACGACCATTACGGGCACCTCGCTGGTGACTACGTGTTGCGAGAACTGGCAGATACCGTGCAGGCGCGGATTCGTCGCGACGAGGTATTCGCCCGCTATGGCGGCGAGGAGTTCGTCATCGTGTTGCCCGAGACGACGCTGGAAGGCGCGCGCGCGTTGGCTGAGAGTCTGCGCGAGAAGGTGGCCGAGCACGCGTTCATCTTTCAAGGGGAGCGCATCCCTGTGACCGTGAGCATCGGCTGCGCGGACATGGGAGACGACGAAAGCGCCACTCAGTTGATCCAACAAGCGGACGAGCGGTTATACGAAGCCAAACGCGCCGGCAGAAACCGCGTCCGCTAGCAACTCGTTCGCTCGATTCCCAACGATGCCCAACGTCGAAATGAAGACAGAGGGCCCCAAGCTCGTTACGTCCGTGCCAGGGCCCCAATCACACACGTGGCTGGTGCGCGCCCGGCGGGTGGCGGCGCCGATGGGACCGCCAGTGCCCCCCGGACCGCCGCAGAGCATCGTGTTCGCTCGTGGTCGCGGCAGCAACGTCTGGGATGCCGACGGCAACCGCTTCGTCGATTTGGCGGCTGGCTTCGGTTCGCTGCTTCTCGGTCACGGAGCGACCGCAGTGCGGCGCGCGATTGAAGTCCAGATGCCTCGACTGATGCAGGCCATGGGTGACGTGTACCCCGCGGATGCCAAAGTTGGCTTGCTCGAGCAGCTCGTGGAGTTGTTTCCCGACAAGCAGGCGCAGGGCATCCTCGGGCAGTCAGGGGCCGACGCCGTGAGCGCCGCTCTGAAGACCGCAGTGCTGCACACGGGCCGTGCCGGGGTCATCGCCTTTGGCGGGGCGTACCATGGGCTTTCGTACGGGCCGCTCGCAGCCTGCGGACTGAGAGAGAGCTACCGACTGCCGTTTGCCGAGCAGCTGGGGCAGCACGTGAGCTGGCTGCCCTACCCCCAAGGCAACGAGCAGGTTGCGCAGCTGGAAGGCGCGCTTCGAGAGTTGCTCTCGACGGGGCGTTTCGGGGCCGTGTTGTTCGAACCCGTGCTCGGTCGCGGGGGAGTGGTCCCCATGACCCCCGAGGTGGCGAGCTTGCTGAGACGAGTTACCGAAGAGATGGGCGCGCTTCTGATCGCCGACGAGATATGGACGGGGCTCGGTCGATGTGGTGCGTGGTTGCGCAGCTCCGAGTTGGAGATCGTGCCGGACCTCGTGTGCCTCGGGAAAGGTTTGGGAGGTGGGCTTCCCATCAGTGCGTGCCTCGGGCGGGCGAGGGTGATGGCCAGCTGGCGGCAAGAGCGTGAAGTCGTGCACACGTCCACCTTTGCTGGCGCTCCTCTGGCGTGTGCGGCTGCGCTGGCAGTGATCGACGTGCTGCGCCGCACGGAGCTGCTCGGCGAGTCCCGCCGCGTTGGAGCCCAGTTCGGCGAGCAGTTGCGCAAAGCCTTGCCACCAGAGGTGAGCATTCGGGGCGTCGGGATGATGTGGGGCATCGACGTGCCAGGCGGTCCGGGCTCAGCTTGGGCTGCACTTCAGGCGCTGCTCCGCCGCGGCTATCTGGTCTCGACG
>JBNKZR010000258.1:0-10889 GCA_050301735.1 Polyangiaceae bacterium
TGTTGGCCGCTTCAGCCGCGTCGCGTGCCAGGCGTAACGCTTCGGTACGCTGTTGCACGGTTTCTTCAAGATGATCGCGATAGCGTCTTAGTTCATCCTCTTTAAGTTTCTGTTCGGTGATGTCCTGCACCGTCCCGAGTACCGTGTCTGAATCGAGCCAAGTTCCGGACATCTTGACCCATCGCACATCTCCTGCGGTTCTGATGATGCGATGTCGGAACCCGTCGGGAATCGGGTTCCCCGACTTGACGCTCTTCTCCGCGCTGAGTAGCGCCTCGCGATCTTCGGGGTGCACTATCTCATGGAAGAGGTCGACACTGGGCGTTCGACTCGGAGACACTCCGTAGATGCGGTAGAGTTCGTCGGACCAGCGGATCTCCCCAGAGCCAGGTCTCCACAGCCACACGCCCACGTGGGTGAGCTCTTGTGCAATTCTCAGGGCCCAGCCGGAATCCACTCGGGGTAGCGGTTCTGGCGTACTCGTTTGATGTTCCTCTTGCGCCACGCTGGCGTACCTCCGTCGGCTATTCAGTGTGCTGGGCACGGGCCGATGTGCCCAGGCACAGTTTGCCTGTCGAAGTGCGCAAAGGATTCGCAATATCTGCGCGGCTAGAGTTCACTGGTCAATTCTGCTCAGTGTTGCAGGGTCACGGCTGCTCAGGTCGACGAAGGTTGGGGTGTTCCTTCAGAACCCGAGCTGGATGCCGCTGTTGTGAGTATATGCCTCTGCCGCAATACCCCCCGCTCTGCCTGCTGCTCACCGCCGCCAGCGTACTCTGTCTCTTCGTCGCGGAGGTGAGCGTGCTCAGCGTAGGTGCAGTCTTGGCAGGGCTCAGCGCTATCGTGTTGGCACACGTGCAAGGGGACGAGGAGACGACCGTTTCCCGTTCTCGGCGAAACTCGCATGCCGAGTCGCTCGTGCCTCCGAGTTGATGGGCAACTGCTCCCTGAGCGTGTGGCTCGACTTCAGCCCTTCGCGCGGGCGCCACTGAGCTTGGCCAAGAGCGCAACTTGGGAGTTCACCCGAAGCTTGACGAAGACGGAGCGAATGTGATTTCGGACGGTGCTGATGGACAGCGAAAGCGAGTCGGCGATCTGCTGTGCTTGGTTTCCTTGGGCCAGCGCCGTCAGTACTTCCCGCTCTCGCCTAGAAAGCTGCCGTCGTTCGTTTTCGCTGAGGTTGGCGAGGGGATCGGCCATCAGATCTGGTCCGCCGGTTACCATTTGGCGCAACGACGTGGTGTTTGAGGCGAGCGTTCCTCGGACCTTGTCGAGCCATTCCGCGAGCAACGCGACACGTTGCTCAGCGTCGTCCAAGAGGCGAATGGCATGGCCCCGTTGGATGGCCCTCAGTAATCGGGTTCGGAGCTCATCGAGGTCGGGTGGCTTGGTGATGTAGTCGACCGCGCCGAAGCGCAACGCTTCCATGGCAGATTCGAACGACGGGAACCCGGTCATGATCACCACCGGAACGAAGCCTGCAACCTGCGACAACTGACGCACCAGTTCGAGACGTTCGTTGCCCGGCATGTTGATGTCGAGGAGCAGAGCGTCGTGGGTCGTCGTGTAGAGCGCTTGCAGCGCCTCCTGGGCAGTGCACGCCGTGTCGACCTCGAAGCCCATCGATCTCAGCAGCGTGGCGGTTGGGTGCAACACTGTCTCATCGTCGTCAGCAAACAGCACGCTACCCAGTGAGTTGTCAGGCACGTCGGCGCTCCTGCTCAGAGCTTCTCAATGCCATCGCGTCGGGCAGCGCGACCCGGAATACCGTCCCACCCGCCTCGGGGCTTTCGAACCAGACATCCCCACCGAGTCTGCGCACTATCTGGCGGACTGTGGAAAGCCCGAGGCCTGTCCCTAGCCCTGCGGGCTTGGTCGTGAAGAACGGCTCGAACACCCGGTCGCGAATGTCGGGCGGGATGCCAGCGCCGGAGTCGGTCACCTCAATCAATGCATACGCTCCTCGGGGTAGGTCCGCGTCAGATTGCCCCAAAGCTGCTCGAGCTGTGTTCACATTGTACGTCTTGACTCCAACAATGCCTCCCAGGGGCATCGCATCCCGGGCATTCAACACCAGGTTCATCACTACCTGCTCGAAGAAGTACTCGTCGACGTACACGTAGCCTGCATCGGCGTGGAGATCGAGACGTAGCTTGATCTTGCCTGGCAGAAGACGTTGTAGCAGAGGTTCAACACGCTCCACCACGCGGTTGATTTCCACGATGCGGGTGACTCGCTTCTCGTCTTGAGAGCGTGTGAATGCCAACAAGTGGCGTGTGAGCGCCATTCCGCGATGAACGATTCCGAAGACCTCTTCGATGTAGTCGTCACCCGTGCCCGCGACGTGAGATTTCAGCAGCTGGGCGTTCGCCTGCAGGGCCGTCAACAAGTTGTTGAATTCGTGAACCACGCTGGCAGCCAAACGCCCAACTGCGTGCATGCGTTCGGCGTGACTGACTTGCTTCTCGTAGCGATTGCGTTCGCTGACGTCTCGAATGCAGGCCGTTGCGGCGACGCCTTGGCTGAGCGGTACCAGCGAGATACTTATCTCGGCGGGGAAGATGTCCCCGTTCTTTCGGCGGCCGAGGACCTCTCGCACCCCGGACAGGTCTCTTCCCGTACGTGGTGCATCGAAGAAGCGGGCGAGGTGGGCGTGGTGTGCCGGAGTTGCGCTTTCGGGGAGGAGCTCGGTGATCGGTCTTCCCAACACCTCGTCTGCCTCGTAGCCGAAGATGCGCTGCGCTCCCCGATTGAAGATGATGATGTTCTGTTCGGCATCGACAGTGACGATCCCATCGTGGGAATGGTCGAGCACCACGGCCAATCTGGTCTCGGCACGTTCGGCAAGCGCTCGCGCTTCTTGTCGTTCCTTCTCGGCTCGATGGCGAAACAGAGCCAGTTGCACCGTCGCCAGCAACGCCCGGCGATTGAACGGCTTGAGGACGTAGCCGAACGGCTCGATCACCTTGGCGCGGGCGAGCGTCGTCGAATCGGAGTACGCGGTCAAAAACACGATGGCAGGCTTCAGCGTCTCTTGCAGCGTTTGAGCAGTGTCGATGCCATCGAGCTTGCCCCGTAGTCTGATGTCCATGATGACCAAGTCGGGGCGGACCTCCTGCGCCAACGCGAGTGCTTGTTCCCCCGTCGTGACGACGCCGCAAATGGAATACCCGGCTTGTTCGAGGAGTGCCTCGAGCTCCATCGCAACGATGCCTTCATCTTCTACGACTAGTACCCTGTCCGCCGGCGCCGGGCCGCGCGCGTTGTCTCGAACCATCCGGACCTACCCAATCCCTCGAGCGATCAGCGAGGAAGAACTTGCCAGTTTCTCCACTTCCCTGAACGCGCTTTTTGCGGTTTCCTTGCGTCCCACTCTAGTCGGCTGGCCGTACCCCGGAGGGGAACTCGTTGCTCGCGATATCGTGTTGCCGCCGCCGTTGCCGCCAGCGCCACAGTGAGTGTGTGTGCGCAACATCGCCGGCGGGTGCACAAATGGCGCAACAAATCATCGTCGCGAAGCGTCGAACGCGCACTTGTTGCGCCGGAGGTGGTGGTCCGTTCCGACGCGCGATGGGGCGCGCTGCGGCCATCCGCGGCGCTGCCCAACGACTCGAAGGGCTGGCTTGCAGACGGTGTCCGAACCTCGGTCGTTGAGTAGCGGCTGGTGAGGGGCGGGCTGAGGAACAACTTGTGTCAGGTCCTAGTCAATGTTGACTGGTGCAAGGGACCCAGCGCGACGGTCTCGCTGTTCCGTCAGATCGCGTCTTGCCGGACGGTTGGTGAGGCTTGCCTAGTTGCTTCTACGTGTGCGCTGTGTCGGTAGCAGGTGAACCGTAACGATAGGGGGCGAAGACGCTGGCATCGCGAAGAGCTCCGTTAAGCCGCGCGAGCCGAAGCCGTTGTAGCTCGCAGGTTGAGAAGGATGATGAATGGCGTAGAGGCAGAGCCAGCGCGGAGTAGAGGCTTGTCAGGCTACCAGCAGCGCATGCTGGTATTGGCGCAGTCTGTCGCTGAAGTGGACCTACGTGAGTTCGAGCTGGAGGGTGTGGACGTCATCCTCGCGTCGTTGCGGCCCAGGGTCTCGCAGCTGTTGGAGCAGACCCGAACGGTACTGTCTGAAATCCTACGCGCCTGTGACGAAGCAGAGTCGCCGCCAGAGTCGGGCATCTCTTCTGCAGCCGGTCTGCAAGCACTCAGGCACTCGTATCTGCCTTTCGAAAAGGCGATCGACGGTGCCATGGTCGCCAAGCTTGGGTCGCGTCGTGTCGTGGAGGAGATGGCGTTCGTTGCCAACCTCGAAATCCGCCAACGCCAGGAACGCATCGAGCGGGCAAAGAGCTACACGGCGCGAGACACGCTTCTGGCGGAGTGTGACAGCGCGCTGCGAAGGATCCGCAAAGCTCTGGCCGCTGTCGATGCGGCGCTATCGGAGTCCGAGGGCGGGGTTGCGGCGCTCGAGTTCGAGTCTGAGCTAGCAGCGTCGCTGAGTGTCCGTGAAGCGTATGCGAAGTTCCGCGACCGCCTGGCCGCTTGCACCCGATCATCCCAGTCCACATATCAACGGCTACGCTTGGCTGGGACTCAGATCGCCGTCTTCATCGGCTGGGATGCGTATCCCAAGGTGCGCATCAACGATCGCCTGCTGCTTCGCGACCTGCAGGCGAGGATCTTGGACTGGCTCAGGGAAACTCCGACCGACGAAGTTGCAGGTCAGCGTCTGTGGGCGGATCTCGAAGCCTTCATGGAAATGCTCACCATGGTCAACCGTCGACAAGAGCTCGTCCAGCATGACGCGATGCTGTTGCGCGGCCTGTTGGCACTTGAGGATGACGAGCTGAGCTCGCGCTTCGTTCAGCTACTGGGTTCTCTCCTCGGTCGTGATAGCGAGCTCGACGAGCTGCTGCACTCGGGATCCGTCCCAGATGCCGGGCGCGGCCGCGAGATGCTCGTGAGGATCTCGCAACAGCTGTCGTGCCACGGGGAATTTTGATGAGGGGCACGAGCACGCCGATGCAGCGATTGTTCGAGCTTTCGGGACAGAAAGCCAGTGGAGAGTTCATCTGCGCCGCACCCTCGATGGAGGTGCACGTGTTTCTCCAGAGAGGGCAGATCGCTTGGGCGACAGACTCACGGCATCCGTTTGCGTTCGCTCGACAGCTGCGCGCCGAGGGAAGTGTCGATGAAGGGACATTTCGCCAGGTCGTCGAGGAGTGCCGACGCGAGCGCCTTCCTTTGGGGCGAACGCTGGTGGAGTGGGGACTCGTCTCCACGGACGGTGTGCGTGCAGCGCTTCGAGCCCAAATCGCCATGGCAATCACTGAACTCCGAGAGGTCGGGGCGGCACAGGTACTGTTCTTGGAGCGTGCTTGGCAGCAGCAGCGCGACGACTTCACGTTCTCATTGCAGGACTTCGACGGACACGAGCCCCATGCCGAACCAAAGGGCACGGCCCTCATCTCCACCGTCGATGGCCGTCTGAACTTGGCCCAACAGCTCCGGGCCGCGATCGAAGGCGTGTCCTGGGTGGAGGTCTTCGAAGGGCAACGCTTGTGCGAAAGCGACCCTGAAGTCGTCGATTCGCCGCGCACCCCGAGCTTGGTGTTGGAGTCCAGCATCGGCTCTGGCGCTGACTTCGTCGCTGTGCGTACATCGAGCGGCAGTCTCGCAGGGCTCGCGCTCGGTAGGAGCGAGCGCTCCGTTTGTTGTGGCCTGCGAACGGAGTCGACTTTCGGCAGTTCGGTTTCTCTGCTGTGGACTCTCGCGTCAGCAGATCATCCGCCGCCGTCGCGGCAGACGACTCTGCGCCAAGGCAACCGTTGTTTCGTGGGCGAGCCTGCGCTCGCGGAAGCGCAGGAGATCGCCGGCTTCATGACCCGTGCTCGGGAGGTCCTCGCGGTTGTGCTGTTGGACGGGAGCGAGAGTCCGGCTCCGGTCGTCGGCTACTGCGACCAGTCCCTCGACGAGACACAGTGGCTCGACATTGCGCGCCGACGCTTGCCGTGCTTCCGCGTCGGCTTGAGCGTGGATGGTCCGTCCAGTTCGCTGCGGATGGGTTCGTCGGGGTTCTACCTCAAGACGATGGTCACCGGTGAAGGGTCGACGTGGTGTTTCGGAGCGGAGTTGCTGCCGGAGGCGCAACAAACGCTGTGGCTCTTTTTGTCTCGCTCGAGCTCTCAGGGAATGGGTTGGGCGTGTTTGGCGGCGCTGACTCGTGTGTTGGCGCGCCTTCCGAGAAGAGAGGCGCAATGATCGACCCGGTTCTGACCGTGAATTCTCTCGGCGTGCAGTTCGGCCGCGATGTGGTCCTTTCCGACGTCAGTTTCGAACTCCCGCGCCGGGGTATGACCGTCTTGGTCGGGCCGGGGGGGGCTGGAAAATCGACCTTGCTGCGCACGTTGGCTGGGGCCAACGACCGGCACCCCTCACTCAGGACGACGGGGCGCGTCGAACTCGCGGGGGTCCACTTGCACTACCCAGCCCGAGGTGACGAGCACGTCGCGCGCCCATCCCTGGTTTTGCAGCACGCTCGCTTCTTCCTGGACACCCTGAGAGAGAATCTCGTCTCCGCTCTGCCGAACCGGTCGGCGCTCACCCGAGCGGAACAATCACAACGTATCGCATTTCGTCTGCATCAGTGCGGCTTGAGTGAGCTCTGCGATCAGCTCGACCGGGAGGCGGTCAGCCTTCCACTGTCGCTCCAGCGCAGGCTCTCGATTGCACGCTGCGTGATGGCCGAGCCGGCCGTTCTCATGGCCGATGAGGTCACCGCCGGGTTGGAAGATGCGGAGGCTGCCAAGGTGTTGAGCCTGTTGCGCAGTCAGTCGCAGGTGCGCTCCGTCGTGTACGTAACCCACAACCAGCGCCTCGCCCGAGAGGCGGGAGGGATCACGATGTTGCTCGCAGAAGGAACGCTGCGAGAAATCTCGCCTACGCGACAGTTCTTCTACGAGGCGAAAACCGAATTGGGCAGGGCTTTCGTGCGCACCGGTGGATGCGTGGTGCCGCGTCTGGCGCGACGGTCCTCGAACAAACGCGACGCCACCGTGGCGCGCACCCGCGACAACCGCGCTGCCAAGAGTCACACGCTCGGCCCTCGAGGATTCTTCTGGGTCCAACCGGGACGTCTGGGTGGGACGCCCCGCCCGGGGATCATCGACAAGCTCGAGCATGACCTTCTGGGTCTCCAACGCCTGGGCATCAGTAAGCTCGTCTCGTTGGAGGAAGAGCCAACCGTCGACACCTCCGCCTTGAGCGCTGTTGGAATCGAGGGGCTTCACTTCCCCGTCGTAGACATGAACGTTCCCTCCCTCGAGCGTGCCGGTGAGCTGTGCGCAACGGTCGCCGACTGGCAGCGTGAGGGTGCCGTCACCGCATTTCATTGTCGTGCCGGGTTGGGGCGAACAGGAACACTTCTGGCGTGCCAGTTGATCTGGGAGGGGGCTTCCGCGCGCGACGCTCTGGACTCCGTGCGAAGCATCAACCCGCGCTGCGTTCAGTCAGAGGTGCAAGTCCAGTTCTTGCGCGCATTCGAGTCATTCGTGCGTTCCACGGGTGCTCGCTCAGGTGAGTTGGTGCGTGTTGTTTCTTAACTTCTCTATTTGAATTCCATCAACCTCAAAAGGATCAGGACCAAATGACACTTGATACAAATCTGGCAAAAGCACAGCAGATGATTCCCGAATGTGTGGCTGCCGGCTACGTCGACATGAGTACGGGCATGTTGCTCGCCGTCAAAACCGTGGACTCGCACCCCCAAGAGGTGCTCGACCTCGTGGCTGCAGCGACTGCTGAACTGTTTCAGGGGCAGAACGTCACGTCGATCGAGAAAATGTTTCGCCGCACCAGAGGGCAAGATGAAGACGGGAATCACTACTTCAAGGAGATCATCGTCTTCAGTGATAACCTGCTTCACGTGTTCTTGCGGGCGAAAGGGAAGGCGGATCAGGCTGCCGTCTTCGTTACACGCGCATCTGCCAACATCGGTATGGTGCTCACCAAGGCGCGACAATCCTTAGCGGATGTCGAGAACGCGGCCTGACACACGAGACAAAGGGAGGAGAGTGAAAATGTCTAGTACACAAGATACGTGCAAAGCGGTGTTGGATAAGGTGGATGACTGTCTGGCGGTGGGTGTCGTCGATCTCAATACGGGAATGTTGATGGGGGTGTATCACACCGTCCCGTACTTCACGCAGGCGTACCTCGACGCGGTCGCGGCGGCGGCGGTGGACATGTTTCGGGGCAAGAATGTCCAGCGTATCGAGGAACTTCTCAGCAAACAACGAGGCGAGGAACTGAAGGACACTTTCGAGGAAGTGTTCATCTCGTCGTCGAAAGTCTTTCACTTCATGTCGGTGATTGCCGAAAAGGGCGCCGTCGTCGTGATGGTGACCAAGAAGTCGACGAACCAAGGGCTGGGATGGGCCGCACTCCGCAACAGCATAGGCGACATCAAAGCGACGTTGCCGTAGACGCTTGGTTCCCCCGACCGGTAAAGCGCCAAGACGTCGTAGCGGTCGATACCTCTGCGGAGCTGGGAGCGGATGATGTGCATTCGCTCCTGTGCCACCCGCTCGCGACGGAATGGCGCGACAAGGTGGGGGTCGTGGGACGGAGCGATGGCTCGGCCAAGCACACGACGCGCCTGCTCGAATGTCACGGTTGGATCGCCAAGATGAGTCTCGACGACGGCCTCGAAGACATGGAGCAGCAACTCGCCCGAGTGAAGCAGATGCGTGAGCTCGGGCGAGGGTTGGGGGTATGGCATCCCGAGAAGCGTTGGTTTCTGTTCGAGGTGAACGGAAGGTGGCATTGCCTGACCTTGTGTCCGAAGCTCGTCACTCTGCGTCAGCTCGGGCGGTTGGAGGAGCGCCTTGCCGGGTGGACGGAAATGCTGGTTCTTGCGGTTCGAGTTGCGAAAGAGTGCGGCGTCGGCCTGGATGTCAATCCGTCGAACTTCGGCTACGGCCCAGAGGGAGAGGGCTTGTTCTACGTCGACGACGAGTTCTATCGGGGCCTCGAACCCGCAGACGTAGCCGCTGCAATCGCGGCTCGGATCCCGGAGGAGCCGGGCTTCGCAGCTTCGGTCTGGCGGGGGTGGGGGCAAGCGTTGCGCGACGGCTTGTCTCGACAACACGCCGAGCCCTCTTGGTGGGAAGCGCTGGTCGACGGGCTGCGCGCTTATCCGCTGGCGGCGAGCTACGACGCAGCACGACGCGCAGTGGGTGAAGCGTTTTCAGCCGAGGCTGGGCGACTGCGTCGACGTTCTCCGACGGACGGACGCACACGCGGGCTGACTCTCGTCTTTGCCGACGTCCACGCGAACCTACCCGCGTTGGATGCGGTGCTCGATGAAGCTGGGCGCTTGGGTGCCGACGAGTACTTGTTTCTCGGCGACGTGGTGGGCTACGGGCCACATCCACGAGAGTGCATCGCCCGTCTCGCCGGGCTGGAGTCGGCGACGCTGCTCAAGGGCAATCACGACAACGCCGTCGCCACGGGGGAGCTCGATGTGGGAATGAATCGAATGGCCAAGGTCAGCGCGGAATGGACCATCGATCTCCTTTCGGGATCGGAGCGCCGATGGCTCGGGGAATTGGCGGTCGAAGTGGAAGAAGCCGACTGGTTGGCGGTGCATGGTGCTCCGCGCGATCCGTACCGGTTTTTCGCATACGTTTACGAGCTGACTTACGAGGACAACCTGAGGTACATGAGCCAACAATCCAAACATCTTTGCTTCGTGGGGCACACCCACATGCAGCTCGCACACATGCAGGGGGCTGCTGGCATGTTGAAGCACCGAGACTCGAGTACCCTGAAAGTCGACGACTACACTGAGTCGTTGGTGAATCCCGGCTCCGTGGGGCAGCCGAGGGACGCCGATACGCGCGCGGCGTTTGCGTTGTGGAACCGAGCCGACAATCAAGTGACGTTCCACCGTGTGGCGTACGACGTTGAAAGAACGTGCGAGGCTTTGAGGGAAGTTGGCCTTCCGCAGCAACTCTGCCGCCGTCTGAGGCGAGCCGGTTGAAAGCGACAACCATGGCGAATCTCGGCAGCGGTCCGGCGGAACTCACGATCCGCGTTGTGTACGACGGCGCGCCGGAGGCGGGCAAGACGACGAACGTGCACACGCTGCGTGAATCGATCTCGCTTCAGCGACGGGGGCAGCTCGAAAGTCCAGGGACGGACGGGCGCGCCACACAGTTCTTCGACTGGTTGGACTTCACCGGTGGGGTCGTCGACGGCCGTCGTGTGCGTTGTCAACTCATCACGGTGCCTGGGCAAGAGAACCTGCTTCATCGGCGGCGCTACCTGCTCGAGCAGGCAGATGCCGTCGTCTTCGTGGTCGACAGTACCGAACAGGGGGTTCGACTGGCGAAGGAGCAGCTGCTGGCCACTCGCCGCATGCTGGACGACGCGACTACACCTTTGCCCATTCGCCTGCTGATCCAGGCCAACAAGCAAGACAACCGGGATGCGTTGGACATTCCGACTCTGGCCAGCGCGCTGGGCGTCCAGGACGGCGAAACGATCGTCCCCTCGGTCGCTTCCAGTGGGGATGGGGTCATGCAAACGCTGATTCTCGCGGTGCGCCTCGCGACGGACCGGGTGCGGGCGCTGATGCTTGCAGGACGGGACCCGGGGGCTCGACATGCGTCAGTCACGCCCGCTACTCTGCACGAGGCCCTCGTCGCGTTGGAAACCAGCATCGACCCCGATGAACGCGCGGACGCCGAGAACGAAACGTCAGGGACCTCCGTGTCGGCTGGTGAGCAATTGGGGGGGCGACCTCTCGGCAAGAGCGCGAGTCGGCACGACATTTGGAGACCGAACCAACCGAGCCTGGCGAGCAAGGACCTGGTCGCTGCCAGCCTGGAAGTGGAGGC
>JBNKZR010000259.1:0-10818 GCA_050301735.1 Polyangiaceae bacterium
GCTACAACCCATCTGGGTTGCGTTGTTGGCCCCTGTGTTCTTGGGCAAGCAAGAGCGAGCCGCGAATGGCGTTTGGTTGGCGTTGGGTTTGGGGTTGTTCGGCTCGGCTCTGATTCTGGAGCCAGGCCTTTCCGGTGTCGACGCCTCGATGCTGACGCCAGGAATGTGGGCCCTGAGCGGTGCCCTGTTCTCCGCTTTGGCGCACATTTGCTTGCGCGCGCTAGGCCGCACGGAGAACACGCGGGCGGTCGTGTTCTGGTTTCAGTTCAGCTTGTTGCCGATGTCCGTCATCGCCATCGGCATCGGTCCGGAGTCGTATCACGGGTTGCCGAGCGCCGACTTGTTGCTGCCACTGGCCGTGGTGGGCGTCACCGCGGTGTGCGGGCAGCTGCTGATGACCCAGGCCTACAAGCTCGACCGGGCCGCGCGCACGGCGGCGGCTTCCTACATGGGCCCGCTCTGGGCCTACCTGGTCGACTACTGGCTGTTCGACACCGTCCCTCACGGAAGCGGGCTAGTGGGCGGACTGCTGGTCGTCGGAGCCGGCGTGTACCTGATCACCCAACGCGAGCCCGACATCGTCGTGCCGGACGTCGAAGGCTCGAACGGAGCCTGAGAATTGCTCGACGCCGCGAGCCGAAACGTTCGTCAATCGCCGGAAGGCCCAAGACTCAGCGATGCGTCCAACCGTTCCAAGAACGTGCGTGGCGTAATGCCCGGGGAGACCGAATCGTAGATGGCAGCAGGCTGAGAAACGACCGCTGGAGGCCGTGCGACCACAGCGTCGGCTTCGGCGCGAGCGGCAGGCTCCGGCGGTGATGCCTGAACCGTCGTCGCACCGGGCACCATCGAGCGGCGCTCCTGTCGCTCACGCTCCGCCTGGTCGTGAGCTGCCAGCTCCTCGCGCGCAGTGGACGGCGAGGACAAAGCCTCGTTGTACGCACTGGCGTACTCCGCAGGCGGCAACTCCGCCTCGTACTCGTCGGGCGTCTCCGAAGGGACGCTCGTCCCCTCCGCGAGCTCCAGCTCTGCGGCGGAAGCCTCGTCGCCATCGAGTTCGATCGTGGCGCCCAACTGCTCCATCGTGGGCGCTGCCTTTGCTGTGGCGTCCAGACTCTCTCGTGGAGGGATGCTCACCTGCGGCCCAGACTCGGGAGGTGGCGTCCTCGGCGCGGACGGCTCTTCCTCTTCTTCGTCGTGCTCGATGGCCTCGTCTGGAGGACGCGAGGGCTGGAAACCGAGACTGACGCCGAGCCCCTCCATGTCTTCTTCGCCGCGGTGTTGCTGCGTGCTGATTGGCGGAGCGTCCACATCTGTCGCCGATGGCATCGACGGAGCCCGCGACTGCGCCGGGAGCTCAAACTCGCCCGTGTCCTGCTCTGGACCCGTCACCTCAGGTGCGTCGGGTGGAATGGTGACGAGCAGATCGTCCTCCAAGACCTCCGCTTCTTCAGCGTAGGCCATCGTGTCAGCCTCGGCGGGGGCTGCGAGCTCGGCCTCCTGGGCAGCGGCTCGAGCCACGGCGCCGTTGGCGCGCGCCGCCGCGAGATCCGCCGCATTCTTCTGGATGCGGGCAAGTAGGGCCTGGAGTTTGTCGAGTTGGTTCGCTTCCACGTTCATGCCCTCGCCCCTGCCTCGTTCAAGCGCGCCAGGGCCTCACCGTAGTGACAACCTTCGCCCAGCCACGACTCGATGTGACTGCGCGCCGCCGGAGAACAAATGACGAACCGCACGGTGTCGTCCAGCCGGGCCAGAGGCACGACCTCGAGTTCGCGACTGGTGATGCGAAGCAGCGCTCCTGCGATGAGGGACGCCAGCAGGACATCGCCGTTATCGGGCCTGTTGCCATCGCCGAAGACGAGCGGTGAATCGACGACCGACACCACGAGCGCGCGTCCCCAATACTCCATAGACAGCGAACCGAGACCCATCAACGCCAGCTCCCCGCCGAGTTGCTCCACCATGTCGGCGGTCTCCAGCGTCGACAGGCGCGAGCCCACCCGCTGAGCGACGTTCTTGCCCACGGGGTTGCCCAGACCGTGCCCAAAGTCACTGAGCTGATCGTGGCCGAGACCGCGGCATAATAGGGAAAGTGCTTCCACCGGCAGCACGACTCGTGCTCCCACGCCGCCCGCGCTGACCCGGCCTCTGGCCAAGTCGAACCGGAGCGCGCCAGTCATGTCAAACCGTTCTGCCATGCTTCCTTCACTCGACGCGACAATGCATCTGGTGAAAGTATAGGCTACGCGGTGGTGGCGCTGTCAAAGTCTTGGCCATTACGGAAGTTAAATATGCGACGTGCGGTGGCGCTCCCGGTGCTGGTTGGACTGCTCACGAGCACCGCCGCAGGTGAGCCCCAACGCGTCCCCGGGTTGCTCTTCGCAGGCGGTGAAGTCGTGCCCAAGCTGGGACCAGCGCCGGTTGATCCTGCTTTGCCGAGAGGTCATCGGATCACGGCAATACCGCGTCCCAAAGCACAAAAGACGCTGTGCTCGCCACACATGCCCGTGTGCGTGCACGCGGCAGCGCACGATGCATCTTTGCTGCCATCACTCGCGCACATGGAGAGCGCGTACGAGCGTGTGGTGTACGTCTTGGACCTTCCTGCACCTCGGTTGGACGCCACCCTGGGCGGTTCACCTGCGCTAGATATGTATCTTGGTGTGCGGCGCCCCCACGCTGCCGAGCGGCGCGACAACGTCGAGCCGCGCGCGCATCACGACTCCAAGCTTCGCCCCGCCAACGCCCCAGAGACTGGCGCCAGTGTCGCTTTCACAAGCGCCCAGTCCCGTGCCCAGCAGCTGCTGACGCACTTCGACCCGGCGTGGCCTAGCGAAGATACGACTTCGCTTTTCTGCACCTATGCGGAGTCGAACCTGAGCCTGCAGGACGCGACTCGCTGTGTGGCTGAAGCCGTCGCTGCGCGACTCGACGCCGCCGAGAGCCCCAGCCTGCGCAGCAGCTACTCCTCGGAGCTCGCTGCTTGGGTCGCGGGACCTGACGCCCCCTTGCTCGAGGCCGTCGACGACCTGCAGAGCAACCCGCAACTTGCCGCCGTCAAGCGCGATCGAGACCCTCTGAGCCCTGCCGGTTCTTTGTGGTTTTCGTTCTTGGACGCTCACCTCGGTGTCGCTGGACCAGCGGAGGTCGCAACCACGATGCTGAGCTTGTCGCGCAGCACGACGGACGACCTGCATCCCGAGTGGCACAACGAACCCGATACCTTCGATGTTCTGCGACGCTCGCTGCCCGGAGGCCGCACACAAGAAGCGGACGTGCTGGCCGAATGGGGTCACTACCGGTTCTTTTTGGGAGAGCGTGGTGGCGGTGGAGCTCAGGGGCTGCCCTGGCTCGGGTACTTCGGGCGACCCGTGTTCGACTGGACGCTCTCTTACTCGAGCTTGCCGCGCAAAGTGGCCAGCAGCCGCGCCCTGGAGCCGTTGGGTGTGGCGGCCGTGTGGCTGGAGCTGGATGAAGTGCCACTGGGCGCTCGCCTCGGCGTTCAGCTCGACTGGGAAGAACCCGTTAGATTTCGCTGGCTGATCGTCGCGCTCGACGATGCCGGAGCGGAAGTGAGTCGGTGGGACCTGCCCTTTCTTCAGTCGGGGCACCACCAAGAGAAAACCCTGATGAACTTCGAAGCGGCAGCTGGTCTCGTGTTCATCGGCGTCAACCTGGGGGGTGTGGACGCAACACACCCATTCGACCCCGACGCGGAGCCGTGGGAGCCCCACGGCTTCACGCTCTACCTAGCGGATCTTCAGTAGTCGCTCTGCAGCGAGCGTGGAGCGTGCTTCGTCGAGAGCAGAACGACCGCAGGCCCGGCTCGAAAAACGGCGGGCAGCCCGCAACACCTATTCGTCGTGGGCCGTAGAGAGGGGGGAACGCTTTGTCGGCCCGGCCCCGGGCGCACGTCTTGCGCGCACGCGACGGCATGAGAGGCCCAAGGCGACCCCCACCAAAACAAACCAACCCCAAGGCACGCTGTTTGCTTGGGCGATGCCGCACCCCCCGCGCACGGACAGGCCGCGACTGGCCACGTTGTAGTCCAGCCCGATCGGCAACGAGTGCTCGGCCAGAACCTGGGAACGACGGCGCGCGCTCAAGCTCAGTCGTTTGCCCGCCGAACGACGTTCGGGCGCAACGCTCCACTCGAACAATCCTGGGGCGACGTGTTCGACACTCACGACGCGCCCGTGAGTGACGTCGAGTTCGATGTCTTCTGCAGCGGTGTCCGCGAGCTGCCCAGCGCTGTCCCTCAAATGCAAGCGCACGATGACGGGCCACGCGGGATCGGGCCGCGCCAGCGTATCGCTGGTCGAAAGCCAACTTTCGGAAGAAGGCTTGCCGAGTTCGACACGTTCTCTCATAGCGGCTAGAGCGCGCGAGCTCGCCTCCACGTCGAGCAACCCCGGCGATGCCTGAGCCAAGCGCGACGTACCCCTCGGGGTTTGGCGCGCCCCGGCATGAATCAGCGTCATCAACTCGCTCTGAGTGAGGCTGGGTCGCTGCTCGAGTAAGAGTGCCGCCGCGCCGCTGACGACGGGTGCGGCCATGCTGGTCCCCAGAGTGACCGCATAGCGATCGGAGACGACCGAACAGCCCGGCGACTCGTCACACACGTTCGAGATGCCGAAGATGCTGAGCGGGTTCAACTCACCGTCGACGACCGGGTCCGCTGCCCCAGCCAAGGCTCCTACGAGCGCCACACCGGGTGCCAAGATGTCGGGCTTGGGGCGTCCCGCACGATTGGGACCGTGAGAGCTGAAGAACGCGGGACCTTCGACGACCCATTCGCCACCCAAGTCCGAGAGGCTGACGAGGCCATCGTCGCGACTGGGCCAGTCGGTGCGATTAACGGTAGCTCCGACGGCGATCAACTGCGGCGATACGGCGGGAATGGTGATCGTGCCAGAGCGGGTTGCCCCCGGAAAGACGACGCCCTCGCTGAGCTCGGGGCTCAGCTGGCCCTCTGACTGTACCCATAGCTGAGCGTTGCCCGCACCGCCGACGATGATGCCGTAAACCTGTCCCGGACGGAACTTACCATCGAGAACGATGGCCGCTCCCCGAGAGTAGTCCTCGGCTCCGTCCAACTCGTCGAGATCGGCCCGATTGACGATGATTGCCGTCACCTCGTCACCTTCGTCAATCGCGACGCCCCCGGGGGGCACGGGCGGGATCACTGCCTTGCCGCCCGCTGATTCGAGGCCGACGGTGATGCGATCGGTATCACGAGCCCCTACCCAGACGTAAACCGCGCCCGTCAGGTCCCCGTGGGCGCGGGGCAGGAGCATCGGCACGCGGGCTTCGTCGCCATCGGGCAAGTGCACTTCCGTGTGGATGCCGAGAGGTTCCGGGTACGGCAAGGTATCGGCACCGTACAGCGTGCCGCTGTTGCCCGCGGCAACGACGATCGCGCGCCCAGGCTGCTCGACGAGCTGTTCCAACACTTGCCCAATCGCCGAAGAGCCGTCGTGAGGGCCGAAGTCGCCACCGAGGCTCAAGTTCACCACCGCCGGCATAGCCAATTCGTCGGCGCGGTCGAAGATGAAGCGCGTGGCCATCAGCACTCCAGCGTCGCTGACCGAGCTGGTGACGGACGCCACTCGCGCAACGATCAACGTCGCCTCTGGGGCCACCCCAGTGTAACGCGCCGAACTCGCCCCCCGACCCGCAGCCAGCGACGTCACGTGCGTGCCGTGGCCGAGTCGGTCGGTGGCCAGTGCGATGGCACGCCCGCGAGCGTCTCTGGGCGTTTCGTTTTCGAGCAGGGTGTTGATCTCACTGGCGGACAACACGCCGCAGGAGAACTCCTCGCCGGTACAACCGAATTGCTCTTCGAGCTCCGGGTAGAGTCCGTGAGGCGAATCGGCAAAGTCGATGAACCAGGCCACGCGGGTCGTGCCGTCCGGGTTTTGCAGATCGGGGTGCGCGAAGTCGACACCGCTGTCCACCGTTCCAATCACGACACCTGCGCCCGTGGCCACATCGCTGCCCAACGAACGGGCAAAGTCGACGTATTGCGGCAAGTGAATGGAGCTCACCGCGCGGTCGAGCAGGAGGCGTCGGGGAGGCGACCAAAAGACGCGCTCGGCGGCGCTCGTCGTCGTGGCGGCGCTCGTCGTCGTGGCTGCACTGCCCCGTGCAGGATCTAGCGCGGGCAGCGCGGCCCACCGATCCGTGATGGCAACGCCTTGAGACGAACGCAGCGTCGTGGCCGCGCTGGACGTCGACCGCTCCAAAACCGTCACGCCAGACGCTGACGACTCGCTGTCCGCCACACGCACCGTGAACGAGCCTCGAGCGTGAGAACGCGCCAAGGCGCGGACGACGTCGGGACGAGTCTCGAGCATCTCGGTGATGTCGAGTTGAGCTGCCGCGTCGTTCGCGCCCAGCAACTGAGCGGCCCCGAGCGCACCAAACACACCAGCGCGGGCAAATCCGCGGCGACGGAACAGACGGGCCATCCCGCGCGATGCGCCCACCCACGAGGCCCTGCAAATCTGGAACCGAGCCATCCGCTTCGAAGCTGTGGGAGGAGCAGGCATCGAAGACGTTCACATCGGCATGATGAGGTGCTTGCGATCGACCGCGGGTCGCTGCTTGTCACGGTAGAGCTCGAAGCGCGCGCACACCTCCGCGCGCACGGCCTCGAAGGGGATCACGTCGTCGATCACGAGCTCGCTGGCGAGCTTCTCCAAGTCGATGTCCTGCTCGTACTCTTCGCGCAGCTGCTGCACGAGGGCATCCCGCTCGGGTCCTTCTTGTACCGCTTGGATGCGGTTGTAGAAGACGGCGTTGACCGCTGCCTGGGCACCCATCACGGCGATCGAGGCCGTGGGTAGAGCCAGACAAGCATCGGGCTCGAACGCGGGACCGCACATCGCGTACAGGCCAGCGCCGTACGCCTTGCGCACGATGACGCTCACCTTGGGTACTGTCGCCATGCTGACGGACGCGACCATCTTGGCACCCGCACGAATGATGCCCTGCTTTTCCACCTTCGAACCGATCATGAACCCGGGCACATCCGCCAAGAACAAGAGCGGCACGTTGAAGGCGTCACAGAGTTGAATGAAGCGGGCGGCCTTATCGGCAGAATCGACGAACAATACACCGCCCAGGTACTTGGGCTGGTTGGCGACGACTCCGACCACGTGGCCATCGATGCGCGCGAAACCCGTGATCATCTCCTTGGCGAAGCGCCGCTTGAGCTCGAGGAAGCTGCCCTCGTCGATGATGTGTTCGATCACGCGATGCATGTCGAAAGGCTTGTTTTCGTCGCGCACGACGATCTCTTCCAGCGGCGCGAGTTCGCTCTTGGGCGGGAGCGCTGCGATGCGCTCGGGTCGCTGCGACTGGTTCTGAGGCAAGTAGCTCAAGTAGCTCTTGGCGAAGTCGATGGCCTCTTCTTCCGTCTTGGCGAGCACATCGCCACAGCCGGAGGTCGTCGTGTGCATCTTGGCCCCGCCCATTTCGTCGAGCGTCACCTTCTCGCCGATGACCATCTCTGCCATGCGCGGCGAGCCGAGGTACATACTAGCGTTCTTGTCGACCATCACGACCACGTCGCAAAACGCGGGAACGTACGCGCCCCCCGCAGCCGAAGGACCGAACAACAGACAGACTTGCGGCACCACGCCGCTGAGTGAGACCTGATTGTAGAAGATGCGGCCAGCACCACGACGCCCGGGGAACATCTCTACCTGGTCGGTGATGCGTGCCCCCGCGGAGTCCACCAGATAAACGACCGGGCAAGAGAGCTTCTTCACCGTCTCTTGCAGGCGCAGGATCTTCTCCACCGTGCGCTTGCCCCAAGATCCTGCCTTGACCGTGGAGTCGTTGGCGACCACGGCGATCTGGCGCCCGTTCAAGCGACCAATACCGGTGACCACGCCGTCGGCAGGAAGATCACCCGCTCGAGCGTTGGCGAGCAGCCCATCTTCGACGAAGCTCCCCGCGTCGAGCAAGCGAGCGATGCGCTCGCGCGCGAACATCTTGCCGACACTCGCGTTCTTGTCGTGATACTTCTGAGCGCCGCCCTTCTTCGTCGCGTCAATCAGCTCATCCAGTCGTTTGTTCTGCATCTCGTCTCTGCTTGCCTCGGCGCCTGTGTCTGCTTGGCTTCCTCGTTCTACGTCCGTCGTCCCGACGCTACTTCGCGGTCAAGAGCGCGCCGAGCTTCTGGCGAAAGCGCTCCAACTCGTCGGGATCGTAGCCCACCATCACCTCCCGCACGATGCCCTGTTGATCGACGAGAAACACCGTCGGAAGGGCGCTCGCCCGGTAGGCCATGGTGACCACACCGTCCGCATCGACGAACACCGGATAGTGAACGTCCAACTGGGGCACCGCCAAGGCGACCTCCTCATACGGCTCGACCGTGCTCGCCAACACCCGCACCCCACGTACACCGAGTTGGTCGTGCCAGTGATTGAGCGTTGGTGACAACGTGCGACACGCGGCACACCAGGTCGCCCAAAACTCGAGCACCACGACGCTACCACGCAGCTGTTCATACGAGGGTACGACGGAGCCTTGCACGGTGCGCAACGTGCTGATGCTGGGTGCCCGGTTACCGACATAGATCGAGCGCAGTAGTTCGGTCGAATCGGGTTTTGGCCCCAAGCGCAGGCGCAGGAAGCGCTCTTTTCCTTCCCGCCGCAGAGTCACACGTACCTGGTCGCCCGCCACCAGTCCGTTCAGCGCGACATGAACGTCTGTGGGCCGCACGATGACCTGCTCGCCGATGGTGAGCAAGCGGTCCCCTGGCTGCAGACCGGAGGAAGCCGCAGGCGAGCCGGGGAATACTCCCTCCACGTGAACACCGTCGTCGGGGGTGTGCCGCATTTCGATGCCCATCCAGGGTTTGCTCGGGTCGCCACTGATTGGGCCGAACGCAGGTTGAGGGGAAGCGGGCTCGGCAGGCGCTTCTTCGTCGTCGGCGTGCTGCTCGTACTGGGGCTCTTCCGCGCCCGGCGGTGGGGCGTGTTCGGGACTCTGGCCCTTGACCTCACCAGCCGAAACGTCGGGATCGAGCACGGGTGGATTCGGTGGACCACACGCGACGCACGGCGCCGACACGAGTAGGAGGAGCTCAACACGCCCCCAAGCTCTGCCTGTTTGTTGCGCCTCCGGTCTCAACACGACTACTTCTAGCACATGGGGCGAGCGGTACTGCTTTGCACGGGGTTGGCGCTCGTTGGCTGTGCCGCAGAGCCGCTTGGCCCCCCCGTCGAGCAGCCGAGAACGCCGACCACTGCGGCAGCGTCCGTGGTTCAAACGGCGGAGGACGCCCGCCTTTGGGAGCACTTCGAGGCAGCGCAAAGCTGGCCCGTCATGACGGAGTACGCCTCTCGCGGTCATCTCGTCCCACCCACCTCGGCGAGAGTGAGGATGTCCGCGCCAGCTCGGGACTTCTACCCTGTCTGGACGCGGGGTCTTTCGATGCCGAACGGAGCCGTGCTGGTGCAGGATCTTCTCACCAATGGCGAGCTTCGGCAGAGCTTCGTGATGAGCAAGAGCGCCCAATCGTGGACCTTCCTCACCCTCTCACCGGACGGCGCGGTCACGAGCGAGGATGCAGCGGGGTGCCGCCTTTGCCACGACCAAGCGACGAGTGACCACGTGTTCGGCCCGCCACGAGGCGTCGAGAGCGAGGCATCCAGCCCCCCACAACCTGCGAGCATCGCGGAGCCGCTCCGTGGCAAGGCGCCCAACTCCACCCCTTGAGGGAATAGTGGGCGCCCCTCAGCCGTAGTGGTTTGCAATGAGCGCCACAAAAGCGAAGCACCCGCTCCCGGCCGAACCGCGCATGCTGCCCCTTTCGGAGCACCAGCACAGCATACACACCTAGAGCGGGTGGTCTTTTGCTTGGCAGAGCCACGTTCCCGGATTGCTCCGGTGTCTACGTCAGCGAAGGCAAGCTATCGAGCTAAGAAGCAGTAAGAAAGTAAGTCGCTAAGCTAAGGGGCAAGTCTAGAAAGAACTAAGCCAAGATAATCTGCAAGTAAGCTCGATAGGCGTTAAAGCACAGTGCGTGCCAAACCCTTCGGGTCGCGAATTATCCCACTAATTCCAATTACTTATAGAACACACCCAGGAACGCTGCTCGGTTCTGCAGATCACGACCGGATCTTTCTGTCATACCTGGCAAAGTATCCTGCAACGTGTTCATAGCCCGGGGGCGGTGTGGCACACACACTCGGGGTGCGGCGGCCACGGGCGTCGCACGAAGGCCTACCGGTCGGCGCCATGAACGCCCTGGCTCAGCGGAGCTAGTGTGCCGAATCCAAAGCGCTCGCGGGATGCTGTCACTTGCCCGGCGGACCACCAGTTGGCGGCGGGGCGAAGGGGTGTCCAGCGGGTCGACAAAGCGAGGCGCAGACGCGTCGTTTTTGGTTCCCTCACCCGCACGGTATGGTAAGTACCGCGACCCCAAGCGCCCGTAGCTCAGCTGGATAGAGCGTCGGTCTACGGAACCGAAAGTCGGAAGTTCGAATCTTTCCGGGCGCGCTCGGCTTTTTTGGGGGTGACCTTTGAAGGATCAAAGGTCGTCCCCCGGCCACGCTCCGCGCGGCCGCCCCCTCTAAAATCCCTGCTGGCGCAGGGCCCTACGGCGCGGTGAGGCGGGTCGATGCCTTCGCCTTTTCAGTCCGCGTGGCTCGCGGCCCTCCTCTTTTTCTGAGGGGTCCTTCCAGGCTGACCATTGGTCACATTCGTTCAGTTGCCTCGGACCGCGCGGAGCGCGGCGGCAGAGCTCGGTCGTATGCCGCTCGGATGGTGACCAGGAGACTTTCTCGTTTGGCCTTTCGA
>JBNKZR010000260.1:0-10787 GCA_050301735.1 Polyangiaceae bacterium
CGGTGGCGTAGACGACTTCGCAGCGTTCCGACAGCGCCACGTGGCCCAACTCCTGTCGGATCGACGCCACCGTCTGGAAGTGCCCCAAGTCCGCCCCCTGAGACATCAACACGACTCCGAGCACAGCACCCAGTATGCCCAAGCCGAACGCGCGACGTCGCTCCTTGATGCGAAGTGCCCAGCCACCCTCTGCCGTGCGGTAGACCACCGCACTCGCAGCATACAGGGCGAGTCCCCAGCCCAGAGTGCCCACACGGTAGGTCAACAAACGGTCGGTGCCGTCGATGATGGTGTCGTACAGGGTGCCGGAGAAGAATCCGAAGAAGTGATCGAAGGCGAAGATGATCGGGCTCGTGTAGTAGCGCGCCAGGCTCAAGACGATACCTGCCACAGGGGCCGCCGCGGCCAACATCGCAGCGAGCAGCAAGCGCATGCCGCGCCTCGTCGAGCCGCTACTGGTGAACGAGCCACACGTAGCACCCCAAATGCATCCGAGCAGCGCGCCGGGCAGCGGACCCAAAACGAAGAAAGCGAAGTCAGCGAGTGGGTCGCAAAACCCGACCCGCAGCCCGTGCAACAAAGCTACAGCCACGGCAATGCCACACAAGCGCGCGCCCGACGACAGCCCCCGGAAGAACGCTTGCTCGGGTAGGCGGCCCCGTGCAGTCGCGTCGAGCGCATTGAACACCGCTCCGAACAGCGGCAAGACGACGCCGCACGCCAGCGAATACTCGTAACTCGGGCCGCCAAAGAGCGGCAGCAACCCCACACAAAACAAGCTCAGCCCCACGAGCGCCATCAGCGCCATTTGGAGCTTGGAAGTGAGCAAGTCGTTCATTGTGGCCATCAGACGAAAACCAGGGCCGGTTCGTCAACCGCCGCCACCTTCGTCATGGCGGCGCGCCTCCGAGCTAGTGCGCTCGCGAGCTTACGGGCTGGCCGCTAGCTCGGGGTTACCCTGACGAGGTTCGGGGTTGTCTTGGAGAACCTGCCGCAACACTTCGTCGACGTGGGAGATCGGTAGAATGTCGACTTCCCGTAGCACTTCCTCAGGGACTTCCTCGAGGTCGGGCATGTTCTGTTTGGGCAGGAGTACCTTGCGGATCCCTGCGCGATGAGCAGCGAGGATCTTGGCTTTGACTTCCGCGATGCGCAGCACCCGCCCGCGCAGGGTGAGTTCGCCACTGACGGCGATGTCCGGATGCGCCGGGATGCCCAGCAGCAAGGACGCCACCGCGACGAACATCGTCACGCTCGCCCCAGCGGCGTCTCGCACGACGTTGCCCCGAGGCACGTGCAGATGCAGGTCGATCTTTTCGAGCCAGTTCGGGTCGAGGTGCAATCTGTCGGCGCGGGAGCGTACGTAGCTGACCGCCGTGACGGCGGACTCCTTCATGATCTTCCGGAGATTGCCGGTGACGTGGATGTCGCCTTTGCCGGGCATGCGCGTGGCTTCGATGATCAGAATGTCGCCACCTGCGCCGGTGGAGCACAACCCCGTCGCGATGCCCGGCACGTAGTCACGCTCGACCATCTCCAATTGGTAACGCCGCGTGCCGAGCACGTTCTGAACGTGTTCGGCGGTCGCCACCTGGGATAGCTCCAACTCCCCTTCGGCCAAACGCACCGCAGCGTCTCGGCACACGGCCCCGATCTCACGCTCCAAGCCGCGTACGCCCGCTTCTCGCGTGTAGTAGTCGATGATCGTCGCGACGCCTTCTTTGGGAAAGCTGAGCTGCGTCTCGCTCAGTCCGTGGTCACGCAGCTGCTTGGGCACCAGGAACTGTTCGGCGATGGCTAACTTGTCGCTGCGCGTGTAGCCAGGCACGTCGATCAGTTCCATGCGGTCACGAAGAGCAACGGGAATGCCACTGCGCTCATTGGCAGTTGCGAGGAACACGACCTGAGACAGATCGAACGGGATACCGAGGTAGTGATCGACGAAGGTGTCGTTCTGAGCAGGGTCCAACACCTCGAGCAGGGCGGAGGCCGGATCACCCCGTACGTCCGCGCCCATCTTGTCCACCTCATCCAGCACCAAGACGGGATTCTTCGTGCCCACCTTCTTCAGCGCCTGGAGAATACGGCCTGGCAGCGCCCCGACGTAGGTCCGACGGTGTCCGCGGATCTCCGCTTCGTCGCGCACGCCACCGAGCGCGATGCGCCCATAACGCCGCCCCATGGAGCGAGCGATCGACTTGCCCAGCGAAGTCTTGCCCACTCCAGGAGGCCCAACGAAGAGCAAAATGGGTCCGCGCTTGTCGCGTCGCAGCTGCCGAATGGCGGCGTACTCCACGATGCGTCGTTTGACGTTGTCCAGACCGTGGTGGTCCTCGTCCAGACAACGAGCGACGCTCTTGACGTCATTCTGGTCGGGTGTCCCACGACTCCACGGCAGGTCGGCGATCCACTCCACGTACGTGCGCGTGACGTTGTACTCCGCCGATTGAGGCGCCATCGCGCGCAGACGCGAAAGCTGCTTGCGAGCGACCTCCATCGCTTCGTCGGGCACGTCGGCTCGCATCAAACGAGCCCGCAACGCGTCGACCTCGTCTTCGTCGGCGCTCTCACCGAGCTCTTCCAAAATGGTCCGCATCTGCTCGCGTAGGACATACTCCCGCTGCGACATGCTCATTTCGTCGCGGATCTCCTCGGCGATCGCGTCTTTGGCGCGGAGCAGACTGAGCTGCTTGTCCACCACGCCCTGCACCAGACTCAAGCGCTCGGATATCGCCAACGCCTCGAGGATCTGCTGTCGCTCGGCAACCTGGGCCTGCTCTTCCGAGAAGTTGGACGCGATCAGATCGCCCAGGGCTCCAGGGTCTTGAACGTTGTCGAGCACACTCGCGGTCTCTTTCGGCAGCTCCGGGGTCAGGTTGAGCACCTCGCGGGTGCTTTCACGCAAGCGCTGGGTGGCCACCGTCAGCTCGTCGTGCCGCACGCGCTGTTCCGTCAAACGCTGAATGTCGGCCTGCATGTAGGGCTCGAGCGACACGGGTTTGATGACCCGAAAACGCCCCAGGCCGTTGAGCACGACGCTGTAGTTGGCCGGGCCCAGGCGGATCACCTTGACGACCCGCGCCAGGGTACCGACCTCGTACACCTCCGAGAACGTCGGCTCGACGGTATCCGCGTCGCGTTGCGCGAGCACCCCGACCAGCGCGCGGTCTTTGCCCGCAAGTTCCTCGACGAGCCGTACACTGCGAGGGCGCCCCACGTTGATGGGCACTACGCTCATGGGGAACAGCACCGAGTTGCGCAACGGCAACACTCCGATCCGCTCGCTGGGCTGCTCGCTGGGGGTCTCCACCATGCGTGAACACTAGTGCATCGATCCCACCGAATCGATGCCAAATGACGGGGACGTCGTGGCGGGGACCCAACGCGGTTCTGTGGCAACGGGCTGCGTTGTGGTAAAGCCTGTGTCGTGATGCGACCTTGCACACTCGGGCTGCTGGCCCTTCTGCTGGCCACCTCAGGCTGCGCCAGTCGCGCAGCCTCTGCGGACCCACAGCAAACGTTGCAGCGCTACGCCGCAGCCATTCGTGCCAAAGACGCGGAAGCCGCCTACGCCATGCTCAGCGAGCAGGCCAAAAAGCGCATGACATTCGAGGCTTTCCGAAGGACCTTAGAAGAGAATCCGGAGGAGCTGGAGCCGCTCGCCCATGCCCTGTCGCGGCAGGCTGATGCGATGGAAGTGACGGCCACGGTCACCACACCCGAAGGGGAGACTCTGGAGCTGGTGTTGGAGGACGGCGAGTGGAAGGCGGACATCTCCTCGGTCCAACTCTACAGCCAGGCGACCCCGGAAAAGGCGCTGCGCTCCTTCGTCAAGGCGTTCAAGGCTCAGCGCTACGACGTCCTGCTCAGGTTCGCGCCCGCGGAGCATACTGAGGGGCTTACTGAAGAACTTCTGCGCAAGGCGTGGGAGGGCGACCAGAAAGAAGAAATGAGTCAGCTGGTTGCCGCGCTGGAGGCCGCGCTGCCGACCGCGCGTGCGGAGCTGTTGGGGGACAACCGAGCCACCGTGCCCTACGGGGCGGCGGGCGCCGTCCAGATGCTGCTCGAGGACGGCGCGTGGAAAATCGAGGAGTTCTGAGTGAGGACCGCGCGCGTACACCGCAAGACATCGGAGACGGACATCGAGATCGAGGTGAACCTCGACGGGACTGGGCAAGCCAACGTTCAGACACCCCTGCCGTTCCTCTCGCACATGCTGGAGCAGCTACCGCGTCACGGGCTATTTGACCTCAGCGTCAAGGCCGAGGGTGACGTCGAGATCGACGGGCATCACACGACGGAAGACGTTGCCATCGTCCTGGGCAAGGCGTTGCAGCAGGCGCTCGGTGAGCGGCGCGGGATTCGTCGCTACGGCTCGGCAACCTTGCCGATGGACGAGGCCCTGGTCACGGTGGCCTTGGACTTGTCGGGGCGTCCGTACTTCGTGTGGCGCGTGCCGATGCCGAAAGCGAAAATCGGCGGCTGGGACAGTGAGCTGGCAGAAGTGTTCTTCGAGGGGCTATGCCGTTCCCTGGGCTGTAATCTCCACGTGCGGCTGCACGAAGGCGACAACCTACACCACATCGTCGAGATCAGCTTCAAGGCGCTCGCCCGTGCCCTGCGCGATGCTTGTGAACTGGACCCGCGCGCCACGGGCATCCCGTCCACCAAAGGCTCGCTGGATTGAGCGCGCCCCCGCGGGCCGCACAAAGTCGAGAAAGCAGCGCGTTCAGTGAAGTCGCTACGACCCAGCCAACGACCCAGCCAAGCACCGATGAGCCCGTCGGACGCGCCGCCGTCCGCCGGTCGCTACGACCAGGAGTTCCTCTATCACCTGTACCGAGGCAGCGAGCTGCTGCAGGACAACTCCGTCGACGAAGCCAAGGCCGAATTGGAGCGCGCGCTCAAGCTCCAGCCCAAAGATGCTGAAGGACAGGGCTTGCTCGGAATCGTCTACTTCCGCCTCGGAATGTACCCGCGGGCGATCGAAATCTACGAGCAACTGGAGATCACCGCTCCCAGCGAGATCACGCCGAAGATCAATCTGGCCTTGTGCTACCTGAAGACAGGTCTGGCTGAGCGCGCCCGCGACAAGCTGGAACAGGTGCTGGAACGAGCTCCGGAGCACAAGCGCGCCTGGGGCTACCTGGGCTTGGTCTTTCAGCGTTTCGGCGACTTCGAAAAAGCGCGTGTCGCCTTCGAACGGGCGGACCGTCCGCGTGTGGCCGAGCGCATGGCGGCGCTCGTCAACCAGGCCAATGAAGCCGCCCTCGCCAACATCCCTGAGCTCGGCCCGCAGCACGGCGTCTCTTCGCAGAACCTGAGCGGCCCGCCGACATCCTTCCGCCCCTCGTTGATGCCACAGGTGCCCGCACCGGCACCAACGCCCTCCCTCGTCTACCCCACGCGGCCCCCGCCTCCAGCCGACGTCACCGTGGCGCTGCCGGTGGGGCGTCTGGTGCGCGAGGGCGAACTGGTCTTTCCCGAGCACCCGCGGGTCGTCCTGCAGGAGTCCGGAGACGTGTTGGCGCGCATCGACGCGTCCATCGCCTTGAGACCCGCGTGCATCGCTGCGCTGTCGTACGACAATGCGCCGTTTGCCACGCTGAGCTTGCGTCGCCGCTCGCCGGCGCGCAGTGAACAGGAAGCACTGGGCGGATCACGTGATCCGTTGGTCTCGCTGATCGGATCGGGCCGAGTGATCCTTTCCCCTGCGGCTGGCACACGGTTGTTCCTGGCGGACGCCGAATCCCAAGACCTCTACCTCCTCGAATCGGCACTCGTCGCCTTCGAACCCGAGATTGACTACGAGACGGGACGTCTAGACCCGCATCGTGAAGAGGCGCCCGTGGTCGTGCGCCTTGCTGGCAAGGGTACGGCCATTGGACGCAGCAAGAGCCCCATCCGCAGTTTCGCCGTCAGCAGCGAGCGCCCCGCGTTCGTCCAAGCATCGGCCGTCGTCGGCTGGGTCGGGCGGCTGCTACCGCGCATGGTGCCGGCAGTCGAAGCCCCAGCTGGGTTGAGTTCACTCGTTGGCTTCACTGGCGAGGGCGCCGTGCTGCTCGATCTCTGCCCAACCGACGGAAAGGCTACACGATCGTGAACGTAGACAAGCCGCGCACCCGACGCTCGACCCTCAAACAGGATGCCGTGAACCTCCCCAACCTGTTGACGATGGCGCGCGTCGCCATCATCCCGGTGGTGCTCTGGTTGCTCGACGAAGGCACGCCCGAGGCGTGCGTCTGGGCCGCCTTGGTCTATTCCGCCGCCGCGCTGACGGATCTGCTCGACGGCTACCTCGCGCGTCGTATGAACATCGTCAGCGTGCTCGGCAAGTTCCTCGACCCGCTCGCGGACAAGCTGCTGGTGATGGCCTCCTTGATTTGGATGGTGCCGATGGGCCGCATCGCCGAGTGGGCCGTCGTGCTGCTTCTCGCACGCGAGATATCCATCACGGCTTTGCGTTCGATCGCCAGCAGCGAAGGCATGGTGATCGCCGCGGCCCGTGGCGGCAAGTCCAAGACTGCCCTGCAGATGGCGGGCATCCTATGCTTGATGCTCGGCTACCCCTACCACCTGACTTTGGGTTTCTACGACCTCGGAATCGTGGACCTGGTGCCAGTCGGGCGAGTGCTGATCTACATCTCCCTGATCTTCTCCCTGACCAGCGCCTTCCAATACGTTGGCGCGTTTGCCGACGCTCTGGAGGCCCGAGAGCAGGCCGAATGACGGTCTCCACCGGTCGGCCCCGTGCGGTCTGTGTGGACAGCTGCCAACCGGAGCTGGTAAAGCCGAGCGGCATGATTTTCGGCAGGTTCTCAGGCCAGTTTTCTCGGAATTGGGCGTTCAAGGCAGCAGGTTTGGTGGCATTCGCTGCGCTGTGCGCCGGCTGCGCCAAACAAGGCGAAGGTGAGCGCTGCGACACCCACAACGACAACCGGGATTGCGAGTCGGGACTGATCTGCACCTCGCTGAGCTCGTTGAACCGCGGCAGCGAAGGTGCCGTGTGCTGCCCGGATGATCGGTCCAACTCGTCCGCGGCCATCTGCGAGACGCTGCCCTTGAACTTCGGGGACGAAGAAAGCACTGACGGCGCCATGACGACCGATACCGCGAGCACCGACGGCGCTGCCACCGACGACGCCGCTACCGACAACGCAATGTCCACCGACACCACGGCACCGGACGTGGCTGCGACGGACGCCACCGCAACCGATGCCGCAGCGACCGACGCCACAGCATCAGACGTCTCCGCGACGGATGCTACGAGCACCGACAGCGCCGCGACGGACGACAGCGATACGACATCCCTCGACGCGGGCGCCGCCGACGCTGGCGACGCCTCGGACCAGATCCCCCTTCCCTGATGCTGTGAGGAGCGCGAGTGAGCGACCCCACGACCCTGGCCCAAAACGCCCTTTGGCTCGCCGTCGCGCTCTCGCTACCCGTCGTCGGGGTCGCCGCCCTGGCAAGCTTGGTGATGGCCCTGTTTCAAGCCATGACCCAAATCCAAGACATCACGATCGCCCACCTCCCGCGCTTCGTCGCGGTGATCCTCGCGCTGGCGCTCTTGGGTCCTTGGATGGGCACTCACCTGGCGAGTTTCGCCGCGCTGGCTTTCAGCGGTGGTTGACGCGCCTTGCGAAGAGCTGCTCTCGTGTGGGCAGCTCACGGCCCGAACACTGCTGGAGCGCTCGGACTGGGTGCGGGTCCATGGGCGCTTGCTCGCCCTAACGGATGGACGTTGGATCCTGGCTGATGCCTCCGGCAAGGTCAGCGCACGAGCCCCCGAAGGGGTCGCCACGCCGAGCATCGGGAGTTGGGTCCTGTTGCGCGGGCACCCGACGGCCGCTGGCCTCTCGGACACCAGCGTGCTCAGCGTCAGTGCGGGACAATTTCGGCCCCGGGGGGAGTTCACGCGCTTCACCCGGATTGGCGCAAACCTGGCCAAACTCGCTCGCGCGAGGCGTCTGGTGCGCGACTACTTCGACGGTTTCGGTTTCGTCGAAGTGACCACGCCAACGCGCGTGGCATCCGCCGGCACGGACCCGTTCATCGAACCCTACTCGGCAGGAGACGAGTGGCTCATCACCTCCCCAGAGCTGCACATGAAGCGGTTGCTCGTCGGTGGATTGAGCCGCATCTACCAGCTAGTCCCCTGCCATCGACAGGAAGAGCACGGCGCCTGGCACGAGCCGGAATTCACCATGCTCGAATGGTACCGAGCCTTCGAAGATGTGGAGTCGGTGATGGCAGACACCGAAGCCGTCGTCTGCGAGCTAGTCGAGGTCTTGGCGAGCGACTCCCGGCTGATCGTCGGCGAGCGTTCCATCAACGTCAGCGCGCCTTTTGCCCAGCTCAGCGTGCGCGAGGCTTTTGCCGAATTCGCCGACTGCAACGATGTGGTGGACTTGGCGGCAAGTGACGAGCAGCGCTATTTCGAGCTCTTGGTCGAACGGGTCGAACCCGGGCTGGCAGGCATCGACAAGCCTGTCTTTCTGACGGACTACCCGAGCAGTCATGCGGCTTTGGCAAGACGAAAGCCGAACGATGAAGCCGTCGCTGAGCGCTTCGAGCTGTATCTCGGGGGTGTCGAAGTGTGCAACGGCTACGGCGAGTTGACAGACCCAGTCGAACAGCGTCGCCGATTCGAAAATGAGCAAAGCATCCGCTCACGACGCCACCTTCGTCAGGTCCCCATCGATGAAGAGTTCTTGGGCGCGCTCGTCGAGGGGCTGCCACCCAGCGCCGGTAACGCCCTGGGGTTCGAGCGTCTCGTTGCCTTGGCGTTGGGCGTTCCGCTCCAGGATGTCGTCGCGTTCCCCGCCGGGTCCCGGGACTCAGGCTGAGGGGCGGCCGAAGAGAGAAGACGGTCTAGCTCGCCCAACCTCGTTCCACGCCTGACACGTGCCGAGCACTGAGGACCTCGCCCACCGCGCCGCGAGAGGCCAAGGCCACGAGCCCCAACCATACTGCCGGTTGAAGCGCCTTGCTTTGCGACAAGTCCGCGGGAGCGGAACCCGACTTGCCAGTCGCATCGAACAGGCCAGCAATGCACAGCGCGCGCACGCTACCGGCACCCCGACCACGGGCCGTCCGTGTCATCCAATCCAGAGACGACTCATCCCCCGCGCGCGCGAGGTGAACATGTGCACGAACGCCGATGCATTCGTCGTCTCGGACCAGCAATTCCTCGAGCCGCGGGCGCACGTAGGCAGCGTCGTGGCGCGCCAGCCGAAACACGAACACCGCCCCTCCGCGACACGCAGAACGCCCGTTGAGGCGATCGAACTGAGACAAGCTGGGCACCCGCACGGGCAAGTCGTCCTTCTTGCCACTCAGCGCCCAGCAAGCCAGTTGCCAAGCCGCGCGCGAACCGCGACTCGATTGCTGCGCTCGTTGCCGGGCTACCCGGAGGGACTCATCCATACTCGACGCCCCCCCCAACTCCGCCCAAGCCAGCCAGCGCCCGACATGGCGCTCTGCGTCTCGCAGGATTCGCAGCGCCGGCCACACGGCAGCGGGCATGGCATTGGCGGGGTCACTCAGCACCAACAGGCTGTCGAGGAGTTGCAAGCGGTCGGCTTCCTTCATTCTGGTGGCGACCTCGACCAAACGCGCCCCGCGACTCTCCCCTCGACAGGCCCGTGCTAGCTCGGCACAAAACGCTGCTTGAGCTCGACCCGTCGTCGCGATGTGTTGCAGTGGGGCCGCTAGCCTAGGCGACTTCACCTCTCGCGCAGAGACGAGAAGCTGCGGGTCTTCAGTAAACGCGAGACTACGGCACAGGAGTCCGTCCGCTTGCGGAGCTCGCGCCACGAGCAACGCGTGCAGCCCCGCTTTGAATAGAGGCCGCTCGATCTGTCGGCGGCTCAGCAACACATCCACTCCCGTCGCCACTTCGTCGAGCAATGCCTGACAATGGGGCGCTACGACCGCCAGTGCGCCCGCGACGCGACACTCCGTCATCGAACGTCGTTTGAGCGACGCTCTGAGCGAGGCAGTCAAACGTTCGACACAACGCTGCTCCAGACTCGCTCCCAATTCGGACATGGGTCACGGATGCTATCGGTGAGTGCGAACAGGCGTGTGTCCAATCGCAGCCAAGTGCGTCGAGCCACAGTCGGCTTGTATAGTTTCGGGTTGACCATCGCTTCGCTGCAGCGCTAGCCTGACTCACGGAGGTCATTCCGATGCAGCAGCCTTGGATCGTGGCAGGTGTCATCTCAACTTTGCTCTTGACGAACGGGTGCGGCGGTAGCGAACCGGAACCGCAACAGCCCGCACCGCCACCACCGACCGCAGCAGTTCCACCACCTGCCCCTGCCCCTGCTCCGGTACAGCCGGCACCCGCCGTTCCAGCGCCCAGCGCCGCTGGAACGATCTCGCAACCGGGCCCGATCGCTTTTCCATGTCAGGCCGACGCGCAGTGCTTGGCGCATCGCTGCAACGTTCAGGTGGGCAAGTGCGCTTGGCCGTGCCAGAGTAACGCTGACTGCCAGCCAGGTTTTCAATGCATGGCACCTGCCTGCATTCCCGCGCCCCCAACACAATGATGGAACTTTCAGAGAGTCGCTACCTGGCCTTGGCCAGCGCAGAACTGGAGCAGTTGCTCACTGCGCTCGACGAATTGGGAGACGACATCGAGGCAGAACTCGCCAGCGACATCCTCAGTATCGAGTTCGCCGACGGCAACAAGTTCGTCATCAACAGCCACCGTGCTGCGCGACAGATATGGATGGCCGCAGGCACCACTGCCTGGCACTTCGACTACGATGGTGAGCGTT
>JBNKZR010000261.1:0-10770 GCA_050301735.1 Polyangiaceae bacterium
CTTGGCGACTTGCCTGCGTCAGCATCGCGTGCCCTTTCGCTTCGTTGCGGATGATCACGTGGATGCCGCAGTCAACAGCGACTACTGGACGATCATCCCGTCGCTCCCGGAGCTACAACCCGAGCTCGCGGAGAGTATCGAGTTCGGCCAGCGACGCGGCGCACCGTTGACCCTGGGACCGCAGTTGCCACCGCGCTGGTCGCCCAATGAAACCTCCGCTGAACTGCCGGCCGTGCTGTCTGGCGACCCAGATGAACTGAACACTTGGGTCAGCAAGCTGATCGCCAGCGGCAAGCTGACACGAGATGTGGCCGAGCCGCGCGAGGTGGAGACGACGTTCTTTCGTGCCAGCGAAAGCGGACACTTGGCCCTCGCCTTCGTCATCAACCCCACCAAACGTGGCGTGTCAGCGCAGATCGCGTGCCCCGGGACTGACGCCAAAGACGCGCTGGATCAGACACGAGTGCATTCCTTTGCCGAACGTTTGGAAATTGCCGTTCCCGCAAGGTCGGTCAGGGTGCTAGAGCTCTCGGCCACCCGCTGACCGACACGAACGCCTGAGATGCTGATCGAAATCAATCCTGACACCCCGGAGCCCCGCAAGATCCGCCGAGCAGTGGACGCTCTCGAGGCTGGTGAAGTGATCGCCTACCCCACTGACACTTGCTACGGCTTCGGCTGTGACATGATGAACAAGAAGGCCATCGACAAGCTCTACAAGCTCAAGGGCATGAGCAAGGATCATCAGCTGGCCTTCATCTGTCGAGACTTGGGTGACGTCGCGCGCTACGCCGTGCTCAACGACTACGAGTATCGGATTCTCAAGCAGCACCTCCCGGGGCCGTATTGCTTCATTCTCAACCCCACGCGCGAAGTGCCGCGGGTGGTTCACACGCCCCGCAAGCATGTCGGCGTCCGTGTACCCCGCCACGAGATCGCCCTGGCGCTCGTGCGAGAGCTGGGCCGTCCCATCGTTTCGAGTACCGCTTCCCAACCCGGGGCACCCCCATACGTGGATGCCCGAGAGCTCAACATCGACTTCAAGGGGCTCGGTTTGGTGATCGATGGTGGCGCAGGCGGCGAGACTCCGACGACCATCGTCGACCTGACCGGGGACACGGCGGAAGTCGTGCGAGTCGGCGCCGGTGATCCGCAACCCTTCGAACAGGGCTGACTTCAGATGACGCTCCGTGTCTTCGACGTACTCGGCAACAGCCAGCGTCTCGATGGTGGAGCGATGTTTGGAAATGCGCCCCGGGCACTTTGGGAACGTTGGCTGCCCCCTGACGAACGGGGCCGCATCCCGCTGGTGTGTCGCGCTGCGCTGATCGAGGCCGGTGATCGGCGCATCCTGCTGGAGACGGGCGTCGGCGCGTTCTTCGAGCCCAAGTTGAAGGATCGTTTCGGCGTGGTCGAAAACGAGCACGTCCTGTTGCGCTCACTCGCGGAGCGCGGTCTCGGTCACGAAGACATCGATGCCATCGTGCTCAGCCACTTGCACTTCGATCACGCGGGTGGGCTGCTCGCGCCATTCGCCGAAGGACGTGCCCCGAAGCTGCTATTCCCCAACGCACGTTTCATCGTCGGCAAGACAGCCTTCGCACGTGCCCAGCAGCCGCACTTGCGCGACCGCGCTTCGTTCATCCCCGAATTGCCCGCGTTGCTCGAAGCAAGCGGCCGCTTGACGCTCGTTGCCGACGAAGAGACGAGCGTCGACGTAATCGGCGACAGTTTCGAAATCAGCTTCAGTCATGGTCATACCCCCGGCATGCTCCACACCCTGGTGCGCGGAGAGCAGCAAAGCGTGTTCTTCTGTGCCGATCTGGTGCCCGGGCTCGCGTGGATCCATTTGCCGATCACAATGGGCTACGATCGCCATGCCGAGCGGCTCATCGACGAAAAGGCGGCTCTGTTTCCCCAACTCGCGCGAGATAGGACCTGGCTCTTCTTCACCCACGACAGTGAAGTCGCCATGGCGCGCATCGAGCAAGACGCAAAAGGGAAGTGGGTGGCCGTCGAAACACTCGACACCTCGAGCGATGGGGTCGAACTCTAGCCAGAGCTAGTTTCATAGTGGCGGGCACACGCAGGTGACGACTGACATGCAGGAGTACAAGCAGAGATTCATCGAGTTCATGGTCCGAGTCGGGGTGCTGACGTTCGGCGACTTCGTGACCAAGAGCGGACGCAACACACCCTACTTCATCAACGCGGGTCGCTATCGCACCGGCGCACAAATGCGGCAGCTCGCGGGCTTCTACGCGGACGCGATCGTCGCTAGTGGCGTGGATTGTGACGTCCTTTTCGGGCCGGCATACAAGGGGATACCGCTGGCCGTCGCGACGTCGATGGCGCTAGCCGAACGCGGCCAGGACATCGCCTTCTGCTTCAACCGCAAAGAGGTCAAGGACCACGGCGAGGGAGGCACGCTGGTCGGTCATCCCCTCGCGGACGGTGACCGGGTTCTGTTCGTCGAAGACGTGACCACCGCTGGCACGTCGATCCGCGAAACCGCTCCGCTGCTGACGAGCGCGGCGAACGTCGAGCTCGCCGGGCTGTGCGTCTCGGTGGACCGCATGGAGCGTGGCAAGAGTGAACGCAGTGCACTCAGCGAACTGCGAGATGAGTTCTCCATGACGACGTTCGCGATCGTCACGGTGGAAGAGATCATGGAGTATCTGCAGGGTCGGCGCATCGACGGCCAGGTGGTGCTCACGGACGACCTGGCCGCCAAGATGCGGGCCTACCGCGAGCGCTACGGCGCCTCGCATTGACCGACGAGTCCAGAGCCGAGGCGCCACCAGCGTCGCGTTAGGGGGTTGGCGGCGCAGGTGCCTTCGGAGCCGCCGTGGCGCGTGCAGGCTGCGTCTTTCCGACCGACGGATCCGCGTTGGCTTGGCCTGCAGCAATCGGGAATGCCACGCTCGATCGCAACTCCATCTTCACTTGCAACGGACGGTCCGGATCCTGCGACTGGGCCACACCGCCGAGACGCTGAACGAGCTCGCCCTCGACGGGCAGGGCTTGACCCGGCACCACGCGCAACTTCACTTCGTCCGAACCCACGAACTGCACGACGGGTTGGGAACCAACGCCCGGGAGGCCAAGCTTGGGCGCAGCCAGGTAGCGTTTGGTGTCGACCTGGATGACCGCGGACTGTTCGCTCACCTGCAGCACGCGATGCAACCGATATGCCACGACGTCCGCTCCCATGAACACCTCGCGCGAGGTGACCATCCACACGGCATCCTTGCCGACTGGCTCTTTCGGATAGCTCACGAGGGAGGAGCGCAAGGCATCTGCCGTGCCCATCAACATCAACTCGAGATCGTCCATCGTCCCTTTGGAACGCTCCAAACGCGGGGAACCGACGGGCGCCCCCGCCTGGAGCGGAAAGACGACCTGGCTTCCTTTCAGCTTCCCGATCGCCGCCTCCGCTTCTTTCGGTAGCTGTCCGAGTTGTGAGGGACTGAGTCCCACCCCCTCGATCGAGAAGAGCAACTCGGCGTCCGCCGTCTGCAAGGGATCGTCGCCTTTGGGCTCGTCTTGCTTCATCTGGAGTGCGAACTGAACCGTCGGCATGGCCGCTTGAGGCCCGGTGCGAATCGATATCTCGATCTGCCCCTTGGCTTTGGACGTCGGCAGGGGACCGCCGAGTTGGAAGCGCGGTTCGCTGCCGTTGCCGCCCAAGGTTAGCGTCGGTGGGGAGCCGACCGGCGCTTCCTGATCGGCCCGCTCTTGCCCCAGGATGCCGTCGGGGGGCGGTGCCTTGTCCCCAGCCCCAGGAGCTGACTTGGCCTGTTGGGCAGCTTCCTGCACGGCGTTGGCTATCTCCGGAGCCATGGCAGCCGCCGTGTCGGAAGGCGAGGCTGTGCCCTCGCCTTCGCTCTGCTTGGTTTCGGCCTCTTGGATCTTGGACTTCTGTTCCGGTTTGTCACAGCCCGCAGTAGCGATGAGGAGCAATCCCCCCGCCACGCAACGGATGACGGAACGCACACACCACTTCGTATTTGTCAGCAACATAACTTCACCTAGTGGACGAACCCGGCATGCATACCAAACACCTGGCCCGTGACAACCTGCCCATCGCACCCTCCGCGGGGCTCTTCCGCAGCATCTGGTCGGTCCAGATTTGCGAAACGTTTGCAGCCTACCTACTGGCCGACTATCCCCAATTGGCCCCAACCAGGGCAGTCCACTCACACCGCGGAAAAGTTTTCAAAAAACGTCGAAATCCCCTCGTGCCCGGGAATTTGCCTCTTGGATCGCTCGTAGGTGTGAACCAGAGTCAAGTCGCTTGTAACTTGCTACCGTTTCCAGCATTGCAGGCCGAACAGGAGAAACCGACAGCCATGATCACCAAACGTAACCTCACCAGCTTCTTGTTCATCGCATCTTTGGGCGTCGCCGCTGGCGCTGCTGCGCTTAGTCCAACCGAGGCCAGCGCAGGGCGTGACTGCAACGACCCGAAGACTGCCGAAGTCAAGAGGTGGTGCAAAGACGGCGGACAGACGGCCGTCAAGAAGAAGATGAAGAAGATCGAGAAAGCGGCCAAGAAGGGCGGCGTCGACATGGATTGCTCCGACTGTCACAAAGACAAGAAGACGTTCCCCCTGAAAGACAACGCCGAGGCGGACTACAAGAAGTGGAAAGCCGCAGCTAAGAAGGGCGGCTTCGACGCCGACAAGAACTGAACCCGCCTGCCCCCGATTCAGGCCGCACCCCAATCCCCTCCGGGATTGGGGTGCTCTCGTTTTGTGGCCGCGATGGGCGCAGGCTGACGAAAGCGAGAGCTGGTGCAACCGCACCGCTCGATGCATAGCCGACGAGGGCAGATAACTCGAACCGCCTATCGGCGCGCGAGGACCCCGAGGATGGGGCGCTGCCTTGGCGCTCGATGATCCCGAGGATGGGGCGCCGCGCTGGCGCATCAGCTAGCTGGACGCCGAGCTTCGCCGGCGGCTCACTCGTCCACCGGGTGACAGGCGAAGCACGTCACCTCGGTCTTCGGTCCTTCACCTTCGTTGAACCAGACGTTGAACTTCGCCGTCAGTTCGTCCCGCATGAACTCCGTCGTCTCTGGATCGTACTCCATCGACTCTTCCAGAGCGTTTTCGCGAGGCAGCGCGTACAGGCTCTCGGATGGCATCTCGTAGTCGTTCAGCTCGGCGTCCATCCCGTGGCAGGTCTCACACGTGAAGTCCTCTTCGTACGAGTCGTCGAATTCCACGAACAGTTGCTGGCTGCGGGGATGAATCACCGCCGCCATGAAGCCCATTCGCATGCCTTCGGACTTGTTGGACCAGGCAATGCCCGGCGAGCCCATCGAGTCGATGGCGGGGGACTTGGTGTTGGGCTTGGCGCACGCTCCCGTCCAGCTCGCCCCCACGAGCGCGAGCACGAGCACGAGGCGACCCCGGCCGGAGCGGCGTGCGGTGTGGAGGGAGGCGGACTGGGTTGGGAGGTGTTGAGGCTTCATCGTGACAATCGTGGGGAGCGCTTCCAAAAGACGTAGCAAATACGCCGGCGCTCTACTGCCGTTACGCCGAGTGTTATCGAGAACGCCGTCGCGGCACAACACCCGCGATGACCAAGAAACGCTGCGCCGCTACGGCTCGATCGAGTCGGTTCCGTCTTGCGATGGACGGCCAATCGGGACGCCGGCTAGCCCAGGAGCATCGGCTGTCGCTGTGATTTTCGGATATCAGAACGGCGGCGGCTCTGGCCCCGCATCCACGGCCCCACGCTGCTCCGGCGCCGGCTCCGGCGCCCCGGCATCCGGAGCCGGCGCGACCTCGGTGGGCTCGGTACCCAGGAGGAACTCCTCCCGGCGGCGGTTCTCTTGACCAGGCAGGGGAAGAAGCCCGGTGAGCGGATCGATGTCGAGCTCCAGGACCTTGCCTGGTCGGCGGAAAGTCGTTTTCGGTCGGCCCTCATGGGCGGCCTGCATGAAGTCTATCCACGCTGGCAACGCGGTTCGCGCGCCGGACTCGCGCTTACCCAGTGGCCGAGCATCATCGTAGCCGACCCAAACGACAGCCACGATGTCCGTGGAGAAGCCAGCAAACCAGGCGTCCTTCGCCTGGTTGGTCGTCCCGGTCTTGCCAGCCACTTCACGGCCCAAGCTCCGCGCTGCGCGTCCCGTCCCGCGCTCGACGACCGAGCGCATCAGACTGGTCGCGAGGTACGCCTCTTCTTCTTCCATGACCCGCCGTTCGGGAGGTGACGCGGGCAGAGGGAGCTCCTCACCGTTCGGCGTCGTCACGCGGTGAACGATTCGCGTCTCCGCGAAGAGGCCCCCGCTCGCCAACGTCGCGTAGGCATTGGCCAGCTCCAGAGGAGTCACTTCGTAGGAGCCGAGTGCCAGCGACAGGTCGGGTTCCAGTCGAGAGGTGATGCCCAAAGCCCGAGCCCACTGCACCACTGGCGGCGCGCCGCTCTGTTGTAGCAAAGCGGTGCTGCCCTCGTTGTTGCTGTACGTGAGTGAATCCCGAAGCGAGAGGAACAGGCCGTTGCCGGCCTCCACTACTCCGTCGGCCTTCTTGTGCACCGGGATCATCGTCGCCGGGGTGAAACGGCGCGAATGCAGGGCGTAGCTGTAGACGAACGGCTTGAAGGTCGAGCCCGGCTGGCGCTTGGCCTGCGTGGCTCGGTCCAAACCACCCGCGATTGCCTCGTAGCTCCCGACCAGTGCAAGGATCTCGCGACTGCGCACGTCCAATGCGACCAGCGCCGACTGAGGCCCGAGCTCGAGAGAAAGTAGAGGGCGCTCGGCCTTGCTGGGGTCCTCGTCGAGCCGAACGCGCAGCAATGCCTCAGGCTGGGTGAACTTGCTAGGCAGCAGGTTCTTGGGGTTGTAGCGCGCCTCGTCAAAAAGCCGTACGCGTCCGACCACGTCACCTACGCGCACGTCGATGGTGCCCGTCTTGTCGTCCACCGACTGCACGACACCGGTGTAAATCCGGTACACCTTCGGTGGCCCTTGGTGGGGCTCCGCCCACAGCGCTCGTTTCTTGGCCATGTAGGGGGCGGCGAGCTCATGGCGCGACATGTACGCATCGAGATTGTCGCGCACGGCCTGGCGGGCTTTCGCCTGCAGTCCCGGATCGATGGTCGTGCTCAGAGTGCAACCAGTCGAGAGCTCCTGCCCTCCCAGGGCACCTCGTAGATGCTTCTGCGCCATCGCGACGGCCTCGGGGGCAAGCTCACTCTCGCTTTCCTCCGCCGGCGCGAGGCGCAACGGACGCCGAGCCACCTCTTCGTAGAACTGGGGCGTGACGAAACCCTTCTTCAGCATCTGGTCGAGCACGTACTTGCGCCGGGCCAAGGCCCGTTCCGCGTCGCGGCGCGGCGAGTAGCGTTCCGGAGCAGCCACGAGTCCGGCCAACACCGCGGCCTCGTCGAGAGCCAGTTCACTGGCATGCTTGCCAAAGTAGTAGCGGGCGGCTTCCTCGATCCCGTAGCGCCCATGCCCCTGGTAAATGTGGTTGAGGTAGAGCCAGAAGATCTCGTCTTTGCTCAGTGACTGCTCCAGCCGCAACGAAAGCACGGCTTCCCGGATCTTGCGGCGGTAGCTTCGCTCCGAATCCAGCAGCACGTTCTTGACGACCTGCTGAGTGATGGTGCTGCCCCCTTGCACGGTGTGTCCCGCCCGAATGTTCGCGACTAGAGCGCGCAGCATGCCAAGGTAGTTCAGGCCTTCGTGCTCGTAGAACGACGCATCCTCCGCCGCCAGAAACGCGCGTTTGGCCGAAACGGAAATCTTGTCGAAGGGCACCACCGTGCGGCGCTCGGTGAACACACTGGCCAGTAGCGTGTCGTCGCGTGCGAGGATGCGCGTGATTTGCGGCGGGTTGTAGCCGGCTTTCAGCTTCTCCACGCTGGGCAGGTCTCTCGCGACGTGCTCCAACGTGAAGTACACCGCCGAGGCGGCCAGCAGCGCCGCTCCAAGACCAACCAACGTGAGGGTGAGCAGCCACTTGCCCCATGGGAAGCCTGGTTCCTTCTTGGAAGTTGAAGTCTTGGAGTCGGCCCCCGAAGTCTTGGAGTCCTTCGCGCCTGCAGCAGTCCGCGCTCCGACATCGGGGGCTGACGCCATCGGGCGACGTTTGCCGCGACGGGGCACGGCCGCCGCCCCAGCATCCGCCGAGACGTCCGATGCAACTGCCCGCGTTTCCTCGCGCGGGTGCAACCCGGCTTCGGCAGTTGACACCTCGGACGGCGCGGGCGCGCCGCCGTCCGGCGGGATCTCGACGCGCTCCGTCGGTGCATCGACCATTTCGCTCGAGCCCGCGTGAGCAGCGGGCGCGGCTGCGGCATCCTCCATCGGACCGGTGCCGCTGCCCAGCGAGAGCTCAGGCTCAGGAGCGCTCGACAGTTGTCGACGCCCGCGGCGCGGGAGTGCACCACCCGTCTGCTCGCTCGTGCCGTGGGGCGACTTCGGCCCTTTTCCTGTCTGACTCGGATCGTCGGGCATGGTGACTACTTCATCAGAAGTAGCAGAACCCCTACCGTCAGCGCAGCGCCCAGAATCAAGAACACGGCCGCCACCCCGATCAGCACCCAAACGCTATCCCCTCGCGGCCGCTCTTTGACGGGCTGGGCGGTCGCAGCTACCGGCTGCGCGATCTCTGGCCTCGGCGCAGGCGCGGGTTGTTGCTGCGGCGCTTGCGGAGCGGTTAGAGGCGGCCCTGGCGTCATCTGGAAGATGGCATCGACGGCTGGGTCCGGCTCCGAGAAAGGCCGCAAGGCTTGAGCGAACTCGATAGCCGACTGATAGCGGGCATCGGGACTCTTGGCCATCGCTCGACTCAAAGCGTCCCACAACGCGGGAGGAAACTGTTTATCTGGCACCCGCTCGTTGATTGGGATCGGCGCTTCGACGACGTGCTTCTGGATGTACTCCATCGGCGACCTGGCTTCGAAGGGCAGCTTTCCGGTGAGCGCTTCGTAAAGAATGATCGCCAGCGAGTAGATGTCGCTACGTGCGTCCAAGGTCTTGCCTTGCGCCTGCTCTGGCGACATGAACTCAGGCGTGCCGAAGACCATGCCCTCTTGCGTCAGCTGGATCGACCCTGGGCGCATCTGCCGCTCGGTGACTTTGGCCAGGCCGAAATCCAAAACCTTCGGGTAGTCGGTGATCTGTCCCTGCTTGCACAGGAAGATGTTCTCCGGCTTCAGGTCACGATGCACGATGCCCATGTTGTGGGCCTCTTGCAGCGCGCCGCAGACCTGGATCAGCAACGCTGCCGCCTTCGGCAGCGTCAGAGGCCCCTCCCTCTTGACGGCACGGTTGAGGTTTCGCCCCTCCAGGTACTCCATCACCATGAACAGAGACCCGCCACCGACGCTGCCCTCCTCCAGCTGCCCATACATGAACACCTTGACGGTGTTGGGATGCGTCAGCTGACTCATGGCCCTCGCCTCTCGTCGAAAACGGGACGCGAGGTCTTTGCGGGATGCGAGCTTGGGGTGCAGGATCTTGATCGCCACCGATCGATTCATGTCGACCTGCAGCGCCTGGTAGACGGACCCCATCCCACCAGTGCCGATCTTCTTCTGGATATGGAACTGACCCGCAAGGATGGTCCGATCCAGGAAAGGATCCGCCGATTGCATCTTGCGGGGTGTTAGCAGAGATCGACGAAGAGCTCGACGCCAAATACGGTTCCAAGTGCGTCATCGGGTAAGGTAACCTGCTCACTCCCTGGCACTGGACTCGCCACGACGAGATCCGCAACGCCACACGTCGAGCGTTTTTCATGTTGACGGCAGAGTATCGACACAGTCCCTTGTTGAAGGATGCGGGCTTTCGCCACGCATTCTTCACTCGCAATGGCGGCTTCTCCGTTGGGCCCTATCGGGCACTGAACTTCTCCTTCGCTGTCGGGGACGACTCCGAACACGTGGATGGCAACCTGGCGTTAGCCGCGCAGGCGCTGCAAGTCGATGCCGGGCGGCTCTTCTTTCCAGCGCAAGTGCACGGCGCGGGCGTCATGGAGCTGGCGGGAGATGAAGCCCAGCTCGATGTCGTCATGAGCGAAGTCGACGCACTTGTGAGCGGTCACGCCGACATCGCGTGTGCAGTGCGCACGGCGGACTGCGTGCCCATACTGATCGCCGATCCCACGACCGGCCGTGTGGCCGCAATTCATGCGGGCTGGCGTGGATTGGAGGCGGGTGTCGTTCACAGCGCTGCGCGTCAGCTGGGGGGTTCACCCGATCGCTGGCTGGCGGCGATCGGACCACACATCTCGGTGTCTGCCTTCGAGGTTTCCCAAGACGTCGCCGAACGCCTTGCCGCCTGCAGTTCGGCCGACACCCCCATCGTGCAAGAGCCGAATCAGAAGCCCCACGTGGACCTGCTGGCGATCACCCGAGCCCAGCTGGAACGAGAGGGCGTAGCGGCACACAATATCGACGTCGTGGAAGGCTGCACCAAGTCCCAACCCGAGTCCTTCTACTCGTATCGACGAGATGGCAAGCTGGGTGGACGCCACCTGTCCGCCATCGTGCCCCTCGGCTGAATGAGCGAGCGCGATTCTCGGTCGCTCATTTAGTCTCCTGCCACGTTCAGAGGCACTTGGCCTTGATGCGCCGGATGCCCTGGTCGTCGATGTACCAGGGCTGGGCGCAGTCTCCTCCGCTGGGCTTCTTCGCAGCCGACGGCCGCGGCGTGCGCCGGCCGTTGGCCGGCTTAGTCAGCTTCTTCTTGGGAGGCTCGGCCGGCGGCAGGTCGTCCTGGCCGGGGTGGGCGGCGGCGATGCTCTC
>JBNKZR010000262.1:0-10742 GCA_050301735.1 Polyangiaceae bacterium
GACCATGGCCACCTCGTAGCGGTCGATGCAGAAATCTCGGACGGCGACCATGTCCGACGGACAGGGCACCCCAGCGCCGCGCGCGGGGCTCAGTAGGGCGACGGCCCCCGAGGCCAGCGCGAGCAGACTGCCGACGGTTAGCGCCCACTTCCCCCGGCCAGCGTGTCGAACTGGCGTCACGCAGAACCAACGACACGAGAGGAGAAGGCGATGGCACTCATACCCATCCGTTCGTACGCCCGCAGCCACAAGGTCGTCGGGTCCTCGGAAAACAGCAACGACGCGTCCGCCTCCGCGGGAAGCCACGCTCCCTGTCGGATCTCGTTCTCCAGCTGTGAGGGCCCCCAACCGGCATAGCCCGCAACGCCGACGACCGTGCGTGGAGCTTTCCCCGCGGCCAGCTCGTCGAGCATCAAGCGAGAGCTGGACGCCGTGATGCCGCATCCGATGTCGAACTGGTCCTCGATACCCTCCGGCTTCTCCGACGTCGGGTACAGCAGCCAAACCTGCTCGGAACCCACCGGCCCCCCAGAGCGCACCACCCCGGCTGCCCGTATCTCAGGCTGGGCGGGAACGTCGGTCCGCTCGAGCAACTCACTCATCGTCATTAACTCGTCGCCGTTGATGACCCAACCGAACGCACCACTATCGCCGTGGGCAGCCAACAATACGACCGAACGCTCGAAGTTGGGATCTCCGAGGGGCGGCGCTGCCAGGAGCAATCCGGGGGCCAGCTGCGACATGTGTGTAGCGTAGACCCGCAAGCGCCGGGCGTCGAGACCCACTTCCACCGAGTTTGTCCTGAAGATGCCAACATCCGCAGCGTCGCATCGTGACCTGAGCTTGCCCTTCAACGACCCCTGCAGCTCCACTATGGTGCGACCCCCCCATGCCAACGCCACGCTGCGATGACCCGGGTTAAGGCTGCCTGTGGCCGTGCCGTACAGTTTTGGAGAGCACGATGGACACATTGCTGACCGTGAAAGAAGTGGCTGCGATGCTGCGGGTTTCGGCCCAAACCCTGTACAAGATGTTGGAGCAGGGCGGGATCCCGGCCGTCAAGGTTGGGAGCCAGTGGCGGTTCGAACGTGACAAGGTGCGCGCCTGGTTGGAGGCGCAGGGGGCGTCCAATCAAGGTGAATCGGGCGCAGCCCTCAACGCGAGCGACACGTCCGTCAACCACAGCTGAAACCAAGAGCAAGGCCTGTGGGGGGCCTGGAGTCGACCGACAAAGAGCGGGGGAGCGAAAGAACGCCTAGGTCGTGTAGTCGGCGTTGATGCGCACGTACTCCTCGGTGAGGTTGCAGCCCCAGGCGACCGCCTGGGCATGACCGAGCCCGAGATCCACCTCGATGCGCACTGTGTCGCTGTCCATCGCCGCACTCACCGTCTCGAGATCGAGCTCGGTGGGCGTCCCGCGAGCGAAAGCCTGGTGCGGCCCAATCCAGATACTCGTCAACTCGGGTGTCACCTCCGCACCCGACTTGCCGATGGCCATCAACACACGGCCGAGGTTCGGATCGCGACCGGTGACCATGCTCTTGACCAACGGCGACGAAACCACGGCTCGAGCGGCGAGGCGGGCGTCCGCCAGATTGCAGGCACCCCGTACCACCGCCTCGAGCATCGCCGTCGCGCCTTCGCCGTCGCGAGCGAGGTCTTTGGCCAACGCGATGGAGACCTCGCGCAATGCGCCTTCCAACAGCTCCGCGGCTTCTGAGTCGGCGTCCAGCGACGCTTCGGATGCAGCGCCGTTGGCGAACGCCAGCATCATGTCGCTGGTGGAGGTGTCCATGTCCACGTCCACCATGTTGATGCTCTCGTCGCCAACGCGACGCAGCGCCGTCGCAAGCCACTCGGGAGCCACTCGGGCGTCCGTCGTCAGGAAGCAGAACACCGTGGCCATGTCCGGATGCGCCATGCCACTACCCTTGGCGGTGCCAGCCACCGTGTAGCGCACGCCGCCATGCTCGAAGCTCAGCGCGCGCACCTTCGGCACGGTGTCCGTCGTCATGATGGCTCGGCTGAAATCGGGACCTCCCTGGGGGGTGACTTCGATGCGGCTGATGGCTCCGGAGATGCGGTCCATCGGCAGCGGTCGTCCGATGACGCCCGTCGAGCCAACCAACACCTCGTCCGCGGCCACTCCGAGTTTGCCCGCAGCGAGTTCGGTCATGCGCCGGGCATCAGCGCGCCCGCGCTCACCCATGGCGACGTTCGAACAACCCGAGTTGACGACGAGCGCTCGTGCCGTCCCGGAGGCGACCCGCTCACGACAGAGTTCGACGGGCGCGCCGGGGACCTTGTTGCGCGTGAACAGCCCAGCAACACTGCAGGGCCGCTCGGACTTCAGAAGCCCGACGTCCAAGCGCGGAGTTGGACCGTAGGTCTTGATCTCCGCATAAGCAGCCCCGGCCGACCAGCCCGCGGGCGAGCAGATGGTGGCATTGTCAAGCCATTGGTATCTCACGGTATGCACTGCTCCGAATTGAACAAGAAAGGGCTCTCGTTTGAGCAACCTCGTTCAGGCTTCTCCGCGGCGAGCCGTATGATCCTGTATCCCGTCGCCCGGTCCGCCGCAAGACACACAGAACATGCCCAGCTCAGTCCGTCCCCAAGAGATATTCGACCCCACCACTTGGCGACAGCTGTGCAAGTTGATCGAGAACGAGGACACCTCCTTTCTGGAGTCTCTGTTCCGTAACTACCTCGACGCGGCGAACGCCAACCTGGAGACGTTGCGCAACTCCAACGACGACAAAGCGCGGCGCCGCGCAGCGCACACACTATTCGGCAGCAGCATGAGCGTCGGCGTGTCGAGCGTGGCGACCATTTCGCGAAAGCTGGAGCTCGAGCTGGGCCGCATCCCCGTGGAAGACATGGCGGAACGCTTGGCCAAGATCGAGAGCCACCTGCGTCGAGTCGAGAAGTACTACCCGCTGGCGCTGGCGGACGTCTCCACGCGCCAATCAGCCTGAAATCGACGGGTTGCGTTGGTCGTACCGGTGGAAGCGGCTATAACGGGCAGGCGTGAGTTGGCTCCTTCGCACAGCTGTCTGCACTCTGGTCACCAGCCTGCTCGGCGCCAAACCGGCCGCCGCACAGGACTCCTCGGCCTCGGATTACGAGCCCGACGGCTCGAGTGGCGAGGCCGAGCAAGTCGTGTTGACCGGACCTGAGCTCGCCGCTCGAACCGGCTACGCCACGCCAATCGGAACCCTGAAGCGGGGCGAACGACTTCGCGAACAGGTGGCGGGCGCGATCCCCTTTTGGCTGGACGTGGGTTACCGTTTCGCTCCGCGCTGGTACGTTGGTGCCTATGGGCACTACGGCCTCGCCTTGCGCTCAGCAACTGCCGACAAGCGCTGTGAAGACTGTCAGTACACCTGGGTGCGCTATGGAGCACAGGTGCAGTACCGAGCGTACGTCGCCGGCAATCAGAACCTGTGGGTCGGGTTGGGCTTCGGGCAAGAACTGCTCAACGTCAGCATCGACGAAGAGCGCCGAAGCGCCAGTAGCACCCGCGGCTGGGAACTGCTCAACGCCCAATTCGGCGCCGAATGGGAACCGACGACCGGACTCGGACTCGGACCTTACTTCAGCATTTCCATCGACTCCTTTTCCAACCGCACGACCACCTGTGACCGCGACAGCTTGTGCGCGGCGGCGGAACGGCGAGTGGAGGAGACGCTCGAGAAGGGTACGACGCACGGCTGGGTCAGTTTCGGGTTGCGCGTCGTCGCCCTGCCCTGAATGAGCGAGCGCGCTTCGCAAACGCTCACTCGATGCCCGACAATCATTCAGTCCGGTGATTCATCAACGGGATTGCTATCCTGTTGGCAGAGCGCGATGATGCACGGCGATGGAGGCGTTGTCGATCAACATCGCGAACAACGTGAAGCGACTTCGCGAGCAGTTGGGGTTGAGTCAACAGCAGGTCTCGAGCGTGGCGAACGTGCCGCGACCCACCTGGGCCAATCTGGAGTCGGGCCAAGCCAACCCCACGGTCGCGGTGTTGACCAAAGTCGCCTCCGCCCTCAACGTGGGGGTCGAAGAACTGTTGCGCCCTCCCTTGTCCACAGCGCGCGTCGTCGCCGCCGAAACGTTGCCGTCGAAAAGGCGGGGCCGAGTCGCCGTGCGCAGTTTGCTGCCGGAGCCGGTCGCGGGTCTGGAAATCGAACGACTGGCGCTGCCACCCAAAGCGCAGATCAACATGCCCCCGCACAGCGTCGGCTCGCGCAAGTATTCCACCTGCGAACTCGGAGAGGTCGAAGTGACGGTGGGCGGAACGCGCTACGACAACCGCGCTGGCGACGTCGTCGTGTTTCGTGGCGATCAGCCGCACGCTTATCGCAACACGGGCCGCGCCGCTGCCGTCGTCTATTGCATCGTTTCCTTCGCGGGTACCGACTGACGCCACGGTCGGCGTCAATGCCGGAGATTTGTGGGCTGGTCACCAGCTCCGTTTGCGCACATCATGGAAGCGCGAAGTGCCCGCCTCGGGTCGTTCGCAAGCGCTGACACGAGGAACTGACGCCATGGCCACGCTCGACTCTCTGACCCAAGACCACCAACTGATCTCCAAAGTGCTCGATGCACTCGACGTCTTCACCCAGCGGATCGACGGACAGAAGCACCTCGACCGCGAGGCGTTGACGAAGTTCGCCAACTTCTTCGTTTCGTTTGCCGACATCCATCACGCCAGCAAAGAGGAACAGGTTCTGTTTCCGACGCTGGAGCGGCACGGCACTCGCTGGGACCACGGTCCGCTGGCAGATGCTCGCCGCGAGCACCGCCAAGAGCGCTACTTCATGCGGACCATGGCGCAGCTCGCCGCACAAGAAGCAGACACAGCTGAGGGAGACCTGCGCTTCGTCGTGTCGGAACTGAAGGAGTTCGTCGAGTCCATGCGAGCTCACCTTCAAAAAGAAGACGACGAGGTATTCCCTTTGGTCGAGTCGTTGGATGAGCAGGCGCAGAGCGACCTCGAGGCTCGGCTGAAGCACTTCGACGCCACACCTCCGTCGCTGGACGACGTGCCGGAGCTGGCGGAGCTCGCGGAATCACTGGCGCAAGCCTTCCCGAGTTGAAGCCCCTCGGACCGCGGGCCGGCGTCTGTGGATGGACGCGGTCATCGGCCCATCCTATGAATCGTCCATGGCGCATCAGCCCGACCTCGAGTCAGGGCAGACCCTCGACGACGAGCTGCTGACCGACAGGGATGCGGCGTCGGCTCCGTCCACGATCGACGCAGTCGCGCCCACTCAGCAAAGCGCCGAGGTCGTGCCGCACTCGATCCCTCCCAAATCGCAACTGATGACGGTAGCGCGCTCCAGCTACCGCTTCGGCACCGAGGTGGCGCGCGGTGGTCTCGGCCGTATCGTGCAGGCACGCGACCTGCGACTGAATCGCGACGTGGCCATCAAGGAGCTGATCCGGCCGTCCTTGGCAAGTGAAGCCCGCTTCCTCAGGGAGATCCAAGCTACCGTCAAGCTCCAGCATCCGAACATCGTCGCGATTCACGAAGCCGGACGCTGGCCGGATGGGCAGCTCTTCTACGCGATGAACTTCGTCGCGGGCAAGACACTCCTGGAGGTTATCGGGTCGCGCAAGTCGTTGTCGTCCCGGATGGAGCTACTGCCAACCATTCTCGACATCACCGAGGCAATCGCATTCGCGCACAGCGAAGGAGTGGTGCACCGCGACCTCAAGCCGGCAAACGTGTTGGTGGGTCGCTTTGGTGAAACCGTCGTGATCGACTGGGGTCTGGCAAAGCTTCTGGGCAAGCGGGAACTGCGCAGCTCGGAAAGCGATCCTGCGCCAGAAGCCGGCGTGACGCGAGTGGGTCTCGTCGTCGGCACCCCACCGTACATGCCTCCAGAGCAAGCCGCTGGGAAGGATGTGGACGAGCGCTGTGACGTATACGCCCTGGGCGCCATCCTCTACCACGCGCTCTGTGGACACGCGCCGTATGCTGAGCCGTCCGAAGAGAGTATCCTCGATCGCATTCGTCAAGGGCCACCGATCCCCCTGGGTGAACTCGAGCCGGAATTGCCGCCGGACTTGCTAGCCATCGTCGAAAAGGCCATGTCGCGAGACCCGGCGCAACGCTACGCCAACGGCGCCGAAATGGCGCAGGAGCTCTCTGGCTTCACCAAGGGTCGACTCGTGAGGGCCTACAGCTACCGCTTCCGGGATCTGCTGAGGCGCTTCGTTCAGCGCAACGCGGCGGCGGTCGGGACCGCCGCCGTTGCCCTCGTCGTCATGATGGCCGCGGCGAGCTACGGGGTCATGCAAGTGCGCGGCGAGCGAGACTTGGCGCAGCAAAGCGAGCGCACGGCCAAGAAACAACTCGAGATCGCCAGAGCTCGCGAGCTGGCACTGACGGTAACCCGCTCCATGGCACTGACCGAGTCGGATCCAACGCTGGCAGTCGCCTACCTGAAACATCTCGACGAGCCCATCCCAGGCGCCGCCAGTGTTGCCGCCAAAGCGGAGGAGTACGGAGTCGCGCGCTGGGTCCTCCGTGGGCACAGTGATTCAGTCAATTGCGTCGACGTATCGCCGGACGGCACGCAGATCGTCTCCGGCGGCGAAGACCACACGGTGGTAGTGTGGAATTTCGGAACGCCCGAAGGAAAGGCGCTGACCCATCACACCGACCGGGTGACGGACTGCGCCTTTTCACCGGCAGGAGACCTGATTGCGACCGCGAGCTACGACGGCCACGTCGCCCTGTTGACCACCGACACCCTGCTGGAAGACATCCTGCCGGCTCAAGGAGGAGCCGTGAAGGCCATCGCCTTCTCTCGAGACGGCGAGTACCTCGCCATTGCAAGCAACGAAGACACCATCGGGCTGTGGCACGTTCCTGACCGCAACTACACCGCCTACCCCGCACACAACGTTCGCTGGCCGTGGTTGGCTTTCTCGAGCCCAGGTCGCTGGTTGTCGGGTCCGCACGCCGGCCGATTTCGACTGTGGCGACTCGACGGCAGCTTCATCGAGTCCCCGCCGTTGCCCTCGCCTGCGACGCACGCCCAGATGTGGGAGGCCCCGAACACGGTCGTGCTCGGGACGGAAGCGGGAGGCCTCTACGAGTGGAACACGGAAGACTCGCAGCTGCAGGAGATCGCCGAGTTGGGTTCGGAGGTGATGAGCCTGTCCACCAGCACGAAGGAGCCCGGCTACGCAGCGGCGGCAACGATGACAGGCGACGTCTACCAAGTCGACCTCACGACGCGCGAGGCTCATCGGCTCGGACGCCATCGAGAGCGAGTGCAGGCCTTGGCCGTCTCACCCGAGCAACGTTTCATCGCGAGTGGGAGCTGGGACCGACACGTGCGCGTATTCGACGTCACTACGGACGCCAACCAGACCTTCCGTGGCCACACGGACGTGGTCAGCGATCTGGCGTTCACACCAGACGAACGGTTCCTCATCAGCGCGTCCTGGGACAAAACCCTACGCGTTTGGCCGCTGCGCAACGAGCTCCACGACAAGCGCAGCGTGTTCCTCGGGCACAGCGTCGGGGTTCACAGTGTCCGCTTTTCGCCGGACGGGAACTGGATCGCGAGCGGTGGTCACGACGACACGGTGCGCTTGTGGAACATCCACGACAAGACGGAGCGCGTGCTCAGAGGCCACACCGACCACATCTACCGGGTCATCTTCTCTCCGGACGGTCGCCACGTGGCTTCGTCCAGCGATGATCGCACGGTGCGCATCTGGTCGACCCGTGATGCGCGGCTGGAGCGCGTGCTCAGGGGCCACGAAGCCGACGTGGAAGAGCTCGCGTACTCCCCAGACGGCGAGTGGTTGGTATCAGCGTCCGAAGATCACACGGCGCGAGTGTGGAACACGACGACGACGGAAACCCACGTACTCTATCACGATCATGACGTGGCGGCCGTGGTGTTCTCTCCTGACGGCAGTCTGCTCGCAACGGGCAGTCGAGCTGGCCACGTACGCTTGTTCGAGACCGAGCGCTTTGCCCCAAAAGCCGTCCTCTCCGAGCACGACGGCGAAGTGCACGCGGTCGCATTCTCACCCGATGGCCGCTGGCTGGCCTCCGCGGACAAGGAAGGAAGCCTCGTGTTGCGAGAACTAGCCACGGAAAGAACCGTGCGTTGGAATTCCCTACCTGGCGCTCACGGCATCGTCTTCTCACCCGACGGGCAGTGGCTGGCAATCGCCGGCGCGACGCCACACCTCTGGCTGTGCGAGGTCAAGACCTCGATGTGCGAGGAGCTCAAGGCTCACCGCAGCATCGTGCGGGGCATGCACTTCACCCCCGACTCCAAGTACCTGGCCACGGGTGGGGGCGAAGGCGTACTCTACTTGTGGGACGTGCGCACCCACGAGTATCGAATATTCGAAGGGCACCACGCCCCGATCTTCGACCTGGACGTTTCCCCGCGCGAGGGCAACTGGATCGCGACGGCCAGCGCAGACGCTTCCGTACGGCTCTGGCCTCGAATACCGCCCCCGAGCAGCGAGACTTTGCTCGGCATGCTGGACGAAATGACGGCGGAAACCGTGGCGGAAAAGGACCCGGAAGCTGGGCTGCCCTGATTGTGAGTGGTTCGCCCGTCGAGATTGAGCCCACGCAGCGCGTGTATATACTGTCAGCTGCATGGTCGTGACCCTCGGGCAGACGTTGGCGGAAGACGATTTGGTCGAATCGCCCTCCAGGTCAACCCGCTTTGGCCCGATGCTCTTCGTGTTGCTCGAAGGCGATCGCCCTCTGGGAATGTCATCGCGCCACTGCCTGGAGAACGCCAGCAGCGTGTTGTTGGGGCGTGGGCGAGCGCGAACCGCTGAACGTCCCAGCGATTCCCCGGCCGGCGATCTGGTCCTGCGCGTGCCTGACGCCCGCATGTCCTCGAACCACGCGATCATCGCCCGCGTCCGCGACAACTGGTTCGTCGAAGACAGCCGCTCCAGGAACGGCACTCGGGTCAACGGCGAACTCATCGAGCAACATCAGCTTGCAGACGGCGATCTGATCGAGCTGGGGCGCACCGTGTTTCTTTTCCGCTCCCGCATGCCATTGGATGGGCCGGACGACCTCGACGCTGAACAGCTCCCCGAAGGCGCGCCGCTGACCCTCAACCCGAGCCTGGCGCGTACCTTCGACGAGCTGCGCACCATCGCGCCCTCCAAGGAGATCGCGATTCTGATCAGCGGTGAGAGTGGCACTGGCAAGGAAGTTCTGGCTCGTCAGATCGCGCACTGGTCTCGGCTGGCCGGTGACTTCGTCGGCGTCAACTGCGGCGCCCTTCCCACCAACCTGGTCGAGAGCGAGCTGTTTGGCTCGGTCAAAGGAGCGTTCTCCGGGGCCAACACCAATCGCGTCGGGCTGGTGCGAAGCGCCAACAACGGCTGCCTCTTCCTGGACGAGATCGCCGATCTGCCCTTACCGTCGCAAGCCGCGCTGCTGCGAGTTCTACAAGAGCACGAAGTCACTCCCGTGGGTGCCACGCGACCGTATCCCGTGGACTTCCGAGTCATTGCAGCGACGCACCAAGACCTGGACGCGGCGGTGAGTGCTGAGCGGTTTCGTCACGATCTATTCGCGAGGCTGGCCGGCTTTCGGGTGACGCTGCCCCCGCTGCGAGAGCGCAAGGAAGATATCGGCATCTTGATCGGGCAGCTGCTACCCAAAGTCACCTCCAACCCACAGGGCATCCGCTTTGCCCCGGATGCGGTGCGCCACATGTACCGCTACGACTGGCCGTTGAACGTCCGGGAGTTGTCCAACGCTCTCGGCACGGCTGCCCTACTGGCCGCCGACAGCCCCATTCAAGTCGAGCATCTGCCCGATGCCCTGAGCGAGGACACGACTTCCGAGTCCGGGTCGAAGACGCTCACCGATGAGCAGCTGGAGCATCGGGAGGAGATCGTGGGCCTGCTCAAGAAGCACGCGGGGAACGTGAGCGCCGTCGCTCGCGAAGTCGGCAAAGCTCGAACTCAGGTGCAGCGCTGGATGAAACGCTACGATTTGAAGCTGGAAGACTTCAAGAACGCGACCCGCTGAATCCGTACTCAAGACTCGACGAGGGCTCGTCGGATGACTTCGAGTAGCGTCTCCAGACGGTAGGGCTTCTGGAGATAGCCGGCAAAGTCGGCGTGGCGCACGTCACTTCCCGCCTCACTCTCCGAGTGACCGGACGTGAGCACCATGGGCGTCGAACAGCCGAGCTCGCGGGCCTTCCGCATCACTTCCACGCCGCTGAGATCCGGCATCGACAGGTCGACCACGATCAGGCGGTAGGCCGCAGGGCCTTTGGTGATCAGCTCCAAGGCGGCACCACCGCTGCAAGCGACTTCGACTTGGAACCCTTGTTGATCTAGGACCAACCCAGTGAGGCGCGCTACGGAAGGCTCGTCATCCACTACCAGGATGCGACCGTGACCCTGCCACGTACCAGTCGGCTGCGGAGCTTGGGGTGAACGCCGGCGAGAAGACGGAAAGTACGCTTCGAAGCGCAGGCCACCACGCGCAAGAGGAATGACCCGCAGCCCTCCGCCCAAGGAATTCAGCGCCCCGAGGGCCGAGGCGAGCCCAACCGGATTGGCCCTGCGACGAGCCGTGCCACGTTGTTCCGGGGTGAACAAGCGGGTGGGCGTGAACATCGGATCGAACAGGCGGCGGACGCTCGCTTGGTCGAGACGCACGCAAGGCTCATCGATCCCGAACACCACGAAAGCATCCCCCTCGGGGGCTTTGCCGATGAAGG
>JBNKZR010000263.1:0-10726 GCA_050301735.1 Polyangiaceae bacterium
AGAGGGGGCAAGACTAGCGTGTCAACGGAGGAACCTAGGCACAGTTCATGGCCATGTTGCGGTTTTTTCCCGCGGCGGGATCCCCGCGGGTGTTTGCGATTCACAAGCCAGTTACGACCATCGGCCGTAGTGAGGGCAATGACGTCTACATCGACGATCCGAGCCTACTGGAGCATCACGCACAAATCGTCTTCACCGGCCGAGACTTCCAGCTCGAGGAGCTGGAGCGAAGCGCTGAGATAACGATCAACGGCAAGAAGAAGCGCCGCGCCCGGCTGGTGGACGGGGACCGTATCACGTTCGGTGAGGCTCAGCTCGGCTTCAGCATGTTCAGTGAGCTACCTCGTGGCCGCAGCGACACTCCTGGCCAGTCCGACGAGATCGGGGGCTTGAGGAAGCTCCTGGAGTTCAGTGAGCGGCTCATGACAAGTCGTTCGGTGGACGACCTCTTGGAGGCGCTGCTGGACGGTGTGATCGAGGTCACGGGGGCCGCGAAGGGGGCTGTCCTAATGGTGGACTCGAGCGAAGGCGCCACGCCTCAATTGCGAGTGCGCGTCATGCGCAACGTGCAGCGTGAGGCCATGGAGGACGCTGGCGGTTCGATCAGCGATAGCATCGTGCGGCACGTGATCGAGACGAAGCGGCCGATCATCGTCAGCGATGCAGTCAACGACGTCAACTTCGGCAAGAGCGAGAGTGTCGTCGCGCTCAAGCTCAGCAGCGTCATGTGCGCACCTTTGCTGAGCCAGGGGGAAGTGATCGGCGTGCTCTACGTCGGCAATGATGCGATCAAGCACCTATTCGTGCGCCCTCAGTTGGATCTGCTCGTCATCTTCGCGGCGCAAGCCTCGCTCATTTTGCAGAATGCGATGCTGCTGACGGCGCTACGTGAGGATAAGCAGAAGCTGACCAAGGAGCTGAGCGACAAGCGTTTCGGCGAGATCATCGGAGCTTGCCCCTCGATGCTCGAGGTTTTTCGCAAGCTGGAGAAGGTCGCCGGAACGGACATCAGCGTACTGGTGACCGGCGAAACGGGAACGGGCAAAGAACTGATCGCGCACGAGCTACACACTCGAAGCAATCGCGCCTCGGGGCCCTTCGTCACGGTCAACTGCGGTGCGATTCCGGAGAATCTCATCGAAAGCGAACTCTTCGGGCACGTGCGGGGAGCGTTCACGGGTGCGGTTGCTAGCCGTCCTGGCAAGTTCCAACAGGCCAACGCCGGAACGCTGTTCCTGGACGAGATCGGTGAGCTCGCACTGTCGTTGCAGGTGAAGTTGCTGCGCGCCCTGCAGGAGCGCGTCGTGTATCGGGTCGGGGACTCCAAGCCCGAGCGCTGCGACATCCGAGTCATCGCGGCTACCAACCGCAACTTGGAAGAGATGGTCCGAGAAGGGACGTTCCGGGAGGATCTCTACTACCGGTTGAACGTCGTCAATCTGTGGTTGCCGCCGTTGCGTGAACGCGGTGACGACACGTTCATCATAGCCAAAGCGTTGTTGGGCAAGTACGCGGACGAGCTAAACAGTCCAGTCAGAGGCTTCAGTCCGGCGGCGCTGACGGCGATTCGCAAGTATCCTTGGCCCGGCAACATCCGACAGCTGGAAAACCGTATCAAGAAAGCACTCGTGTTGTGCGATCGAAATCTGCTGGCTGCCGAGGATCTGGACTTGGGAGATGAGGCCCAAGCGCCCATCGTCCCCCTGGAGAAGGCAAAAGAGGACTTCCAGCGCCAGTACGTGATGGAGGTTCTCGAGCGCAACAACGGCAATCGCACTCAGACGGCCCGAGATCTGGGTGTCGACCCACGCACCATCTTTCGCTACCTCGAACGCGAGAGCGGCGCTTCCGCCAAGTCCTGAGTCCACCAAACCTGCGGCTTCGCGATCGAATCGCCGAGCGACAGGCTCAGGCTGCGGGCGGCACGGATGGACGCCGCGGTTCGTTTTCGTTGGCAGCGCGCTCGGAAGGGGGAGGCGCTTCGAGTGAGGCCAACTCTCCGCCCATCGCTCCGAGCGTGGCGCCGGAGACGGTAGGCACGGCCGCGGACACCGCCGGCACTCCGTCGGCTTTGGGCTCGACCGCCCAAACCAACGATTGTTCAGGCTCGATGTAGTGCTCGCGCGTGCCCATGATCCAATCGAACCAGGGACGGGTGACGCACCAATTCATGTCCTGATTCTTGCCCATGTGGTGATCGTAGTGGCTGCGCATGTGCTTCTTGCCCCACTCGATATCCAGGTGACTCTTCTCGTGACGGTAGAGGTAGTTGAAGCCCGCGTAGCAGACGGTGACCGTAAACCAAGGGGCGATACTTGCCAACGGGAGGTGCAGGGCTACGATGGCTACGATGCCTCCGACCTCTTTGCCGCGGGAACGCATGTCCCACAAAGGCTTTTCGTAGTCGGGATCATACATGCCGTTCCGTCTGGAGTTCTTGTGGTGCTTGCTCCAGTGGAACGCGAAGATGCTGTCTTTCCGTTTGCCTAGACCATGGAGTAGGTATCGATGAACGACCCACTCGACGGCGTTCGAATAGAAAAGGCCCAGCGGCAGGCCGATCATGTGCGCCTCCTGGCGTAACCCCGGCGCTTGCGTCGGGGCGAAAGTAGGTGATCCGAAACGCTTGTGCCCTTGCGCGAGGGTACGGTGCGTATCGTATTACACAGTGTAGCTCAGGCGACTCGACTGTCGAGCGGACGGCTGCATTTTGCCGAGCTCGTCGTCGGAAGACACCGTGGTTGCGGCGCAAGGTTTGCGGTCGCCCCCTCAAAGCCTCGAAGTATCGAGTCGTTCGTCCGCTGCGCCCAAGTCCCCCTATGGAGGTTCAGGCGTCCAAACCAACTAGCCAAGCGTCGTAGGGCACGAGCACTCGCTCGGGGCTGGCGTCCTCCGCGTCGTCGTCGACGCCCCTCGAGCCGTGATCGCTGAAGACGACGACCAGCGTGCCACTGGCCTGCTGCCGGATGAAGCGCCCGACACTGGTTGCGACCTCGGCAGCGCCGCGGTCGAGCACCTCGCGGCTCCAGGCGATGTCGTGAAATTCGGCCTCGAGGATGTCGAGCTTCGTCATGTTGAGGCCGCCAACTCGCATTGGCCGAAGTCGTCGGGCTGCGGCGCCTTTGGCCACCCACGCGCTCTCGTCGAGGTCAGTGCTCAAGTTGCGTAGGGCTGTTGGACCTCTCGCCAATAGTTCCAGCTGGATACCGGTGGTGGCGGGCAGCGCGGACCACAACACGCCTCGGGCCACGCACTGGGCAATGCCCGTCAGCTGCAGTCGCAGCTTGTCGTGCGCCCGCTGACCCAGATCGAAGCGCATGCCGTCGACCAGCACCAGACGGGTCTTGGGCGCATCGAGTTCCCGGGCCAGATTGAACGCGAGGTTTGGCACATCGCACAACATCGTCGGGCGGTGTCCGCCGCAGCGCAGCTTGGCAAACGCCTCCGAGTAGCAGTCTTCGAAGTTCGCCGCCCAGTTCTCGACGGTCTCTGCCGCTCCGCGGCTGGCTTGCCCTGCTTCGACCGCGTGCAGCAGAGGGAGGTAGTTGGCGAGGAAGAGACGCTCGAGGTCTTCCCAGGACTGGGCGCCTCCCGCCTGGTCGAGGTTGTCGCGCCAAACCTTCAGGTGCGCCTTCTCTTCCGCTTCGTCGTCGGACGTCAGTGCGGTTCGCAGGGGACTGCCTTCCGACGCATCCGAGGCGGTGACCCCACGCACGGGGGCGGGGGTCGCGGTGTCGGTTTCGTTGGGTTCACGAGTCGCGGGTACCAGCGCATCCACCAACGCACAGCGCTCTCGAGAGGAGGACGCAGGCACAGCAGAAGGTGGTGTGGGTGTTTCTGGCGTCGCTTCGAAGCGCAAGCTGGAGCTCTCGGCGGTCGCTGATGTGACGTCGGAGTCTGGCACGAAGAGCCTCGGAGCTGGGAATTCGAGCCCCAACTCCCCGCCGTTCGACGTCGCTCCCAGCACCGCGGCGGCTGAGGGGGCGGTCGGCTCGGGTTCGTCTTCAGGTTGGAGGACCAAGTCTTCCAGCTGAAGGGCGGGAGGGGGCAGCTCTGGACGCAGCGAGTGATGGGGGGCGCAGTCCTCGTCCGGTATGTCCGTGAACGGTGTTTCTTGCGCTGCCTCGTCGAGCGGCTCACTCGTGATTGGCACATCGAAGGAGTCAGCGGCCGGGTCGTCCTCGTCGTGGCGATCGAACGCCAGAGGCATCAGCGGGGTTTCCGACAGTGAGTGCTCGATGGTGCTCGAGATACCGTTGCCGTGCCGCGCCCACAGCAACGTCGAGATGCCGACCGGTGCCAAATAGACGCGCAGCCGCTCGACATCCGGGCTCACCTCCACGGATAGTGGCAATCGCCCTTGGGCGTCGAGCCACCAGCGCAACGTGTTGCTGTCTTTCGCGCTAAGCACGCCCGCCTCCGCGATCAAGCCGAGCGATGACAGCCGCAGGCGGATGCCGTCGAAGCCCAAAGCGAGGCAGCGCTCGAGATGGTGAGCTAGGGAGTCTTCGAGGTTCTTCGAGACCTCGATGGAGCGAGCCGGTGCGCCGTTGGCTTGGAGCTCCGTTTCCAGGCACTGGTCGATGAACTCGCTTAGCGAGTCGCGCCAGTGGGTCGAAGGTGAACAAATGGTGACGAGCAGCTCGTCAGGGCGAGGCGCGGCACCACTTTCCGCTGGCTCCTGTGCCAAGTGCGGGGCGACGTCGCTGGCCACGTTGGAATCGATCGCTGTGGACAACATCCTTTCACGCGTGGCACGTCTCGTGCCAACGGGCCAAGTTTCGAGTCAGCGGACCGATGTGGGCTCGGAGCGCGTCGTCACCCACCGACTTTCGTCATCCGTCCACTCGACGTTGACGAGACTGCCTCCCGGAAATACATTCCATTGGTTCCCTCTGCAGTTCTCGACAGGCGCGACAGATGAATCCCTGACTCGATTGAACCCGGGAGTCGACAGCGTAGTGGAGTGCTAGGCCCGGAAACGGTTCACCGGGAAGCCAGAAGCTACGAGCCAAGGCTCCCACCTAGCTTTAGCTAGGGGTTCATAGTTCGCAAATAACTACCATCGGCACTGGCGGTAAGGAACGTTCTCCGAACGGGCTGGCTTTTGAAGCTGGCCCGTTCTTTTTTTGTGGGCGTGCACGGTCCGGCGCGCGGGCTGCGTGTGAGCTTCGCAATAGCCTCGAATACGACAGCTGCCTACACAGCTTGGGGGCGCCGACCGAACGAAAAGTCCTCGTCCGTCGGTCCTGCCCTTCCGTCACGCAGTGGTCTGGACTACCGTCCAAGCGAAAATGCAGAGGACAGTCTTCGGCTTGCCCGTCAGGGGCAAATGGTTAGTTGCGGCGGCAACCCTTGCCGGCGTGGCAGCACTCGCGATGAGCGTGGCGGCGACTCCGGTCAAAGGACGGATCACGGGATTCATGAAGCTGCTCAATCCGGTTTGGGTCGAGTTCAAGGATCCGGACGCGCACGCGTACACGTTCCGGGAGCCGTCTCCGACGGTCAAGTCGGAATTCCGCAAGCTCTTCCCCTACATCCCCAAGGAAGTCTGTGTCGCGTTGATCGGTACCGAGCCGCAACCGAAGATGAAGAAGGTCGAGGTCAGGATCGGGGGCGGGCGCACCACGCCCGTCACGCTCGTCGTCACCCCGGGCACCGAAATTCACTTCAGGAACACCGACCCCTTCCCCCACCGTCTCTACGCGGAGAACGTCAAGACGTTCGGGGCGGGGGACACCAAGCCAGGGGGCGAACGGATCTGGACGGTTCCGGAGGCAGGCGCCTACGAGATCCGCGACGAGCTGGTGCCTAGTGTTCGGGCGTGGGTCGTCGCGGAGCCGAATGCAGCGGCATTCGGCTTTCCCGACGTCAACGGTGCTTTCACGATGGAACTCCCGACCATGGGCGAGTTCAAGGTTCAAGCGTACTTCACAGGCCAGGTCGTCGGCGCGTCGCCGGTGATGAACATCACGCGTCCGAACGCGGTGGTGGATCTGTCGAAGGCTCCGATCAAAGTCACTCCGCCCAAGGGCGCGTCGAGCGGCAACGAGAAAGGTGAGAAGTAACCGCGATGCTGCTTTCTCGATTCTGGTACGTCTTTCTTTCGCTGTTGCTGGCGAGCGCCGTCTTCATGCTCTACCTCGGGCAGAGCTTGTACAACCGGGCGGGCGCCAAGGTGGTCGCCGAAGGTCTGTCTTCCGACAGCCAGGTGGTCTCCTGGTACATGCGTTCGACGGCGCGCGAGCGCTCCGCCCAACTGATTCAGTTTTCCCTACATCCCAAAGTCACGGCGGCCCTGGCGAAGTCGAGCGCCTCGGGCGAGGTGCCAAAGAAGGCCAAGAGCGAAGCGGACGAGGCGCTGACCAAGCTGGTCCAAAAGGTGCCAGAGGACTACTCGTTCGACGCCGTCTTCGCCGTCGACCGTCACGGTCGCGTGGTGGGTCAATACGGCTTCGAACAATCCCGACAGAACCCTGACTTCGAATTGGGGGGGTATCCGGTCGTGGCAGATGCTTTGCACGGCTACATCCGCGACGACACATTCATTTGGGATCGCATGTACATGGCTGTGGCGCGCCCGGTGGAGTACCAGGCGGGCGATCTTCCCGTGGGCGCGATCGTTGGCCTGCGCATCATCGACGACAAGTTCGCGCGCGACATCGCGGCACGAACCGGTTCTGCCGTCGCGTTCTATCACCACGGCGAACGTCTGGCGTCCGGTGCTCCCGACGACTTCGACCGCTCCCAGTTGGATGGCATCATCACGGATCTGGAACTTCTGGAAGACGACCCCGACTACAAGGAGAAGGGTCGGAGTGGTGTTCGCTATTTGTCGCCTACCGTCGGTGTGGTGTACGCCCGCCTAGCTGGCGAGGCCTGGCAGCGCGGTGCGGGCTACGTCGTGGGGCGCGAGGCAAAGACGATTGGATCACCCTTTTCGTTCTTTGCCGCCGCTGACGACAAGGACAAGGAGAGCGCCAGCTTGCTCGTCGTGATTCTGATCGCTGTGGTGGGTATCGCGCTCGGAATGGTCTTCTCGTTCATGGAGCACACGAGACCGCTGCGGCGCTTCACCCAAGCTCTGGGGGAGCTCGCTAGTGGCGCCACCGACCAGCTGCAGGCGAGCAAGGTCAGCGGCGTCTATCGCAAGCTCGTGACGCAGATCAACGACGGTATCGATCACGCGGTGGCCAAGGGCGGCGGTTCGCGTCGCGCGGCGGATCTGCAGCAAGTCCTAGGGGACATCCCGGACCAGCCGGCGATGAGTGCCTTCAGTTTCCCGGATCCCGCTTCCGGCGGAGAAGCGAAGTCGAAACCGGAGCCGAGTCTGCCCAAGGTGCCGGAGCCGAAGTCCAAACCCGAGGGTCGCTTGCCGAAACCGCCTCAGCGCCTGGCCAAGACCATGCCCGAGGCTGGGACAGAAGGAGGGGGCGCTCCCGAGAACCAAGAGGACGAATGGCGAGCCGTCTACGCGGACTTCGTGCGAACGAAGCAGGAGTGCGGAGAAGCGACGGATAGCCTCAGCTACGAGAAGTTCGAAGGCACGCTGCGCAAGAATCGCGACGCCATCGTTGCTCAGCATCAGGTTGAACGGGTGAAATTCACTGTCTACGTGAAGGACGGCAAGGCGAAGCTCAAGGCGAACCCGATTCGGGATTGACGCTCGTGGCCGCAGGTTCTAGAGCCCAAGGCCCATGAGCGAGCCACGTCTTCACAAAGTCCTCATCATCGGTTCTGGCCCAGCGGGGCTCACGGCGGCGATCTACGCCGCAAGGGCCAACCTGCAGCCCCTGTGTGTCGAGGGGTTCAATGCCGGTGGTCTCGTTCCAGGCGGGCAGCTCATGTTCACGACAGACGTCGAGAACTACCCAGGCTTTCCCGAGGCCGTTACCGGTCAGGACCTGATGGAGCGTTTCCGACAGCAGGCGGAACGGCAAGGCACCGAGTTCATCACTGCCGACGTGCAGAAGGTGGACTTCTCCGAGCGGCCCTTCAAGGTGTGGGTGGGCGAGGACGAGAACGAGTTGCACCTAGCCCAATCGATCATCATCGCGACGGGGGCCCGTGCGAACTATCTCGGTCTAGAGTCGGAGGACGCGTTGAAGAACCGGGGCGTGAGCGCTTGTGCGGTCTGCGACGGTGCGCTGTTCCGCAACAAGCCGGTCGCCGTCATCGGTGGTGGCGATACCGCGATGGAAGAGGCTCAGTACCTGGCGGGGCTGTGCAGCCGCGTGACTCTGATTCATCGCCGGGACGAGTTTCGGGCGTCTATGGCGATGCAAAAGCGCGTCGTCGAAAACGACAAGATCGACGTCCTCTACAGCCATGTGGTGGAAGAGGTGCTCGATCCCGCGAAGGGCACGGTAACCGGCTTGCGCGTCAAGGACTTGAAGAGTGGCGAGCAAACGCAGATCGACGTCGAGGCAATGTTCGTCGCCATCGGTCACACGCCGATGACGGAGCTGTTCAAGGGACAGCTCGAAGTACACGACAACGGCTATCTGAAGGTGGAGCCGGGCACCGCCCGCACCAGCGTCGAGGGCGTCTTCGCGTCAGGTGACGTGGCGGATTGGGTCTATCGTCAGGCAGTGACCGCTGCAGGAACGGGCTGCATGGCGGCTCTCGAAGCAGAGCGCTGGCTCGCGGCGCAGGAGTAACGACCGCTACTTGCGTCGGCGAGGGACCTGCCGCCCGACGTGGTCGAGGACCTGCTTGAGATCGTCCCAGACTTCGCGCTTGGCACCGGGTTGGCGCAGCAGATAGGCCGGGTGGAACGTGGGCATGACCGGGATCTTGCCTTGGTACAGGCGCCACTGCCCCCGCATGCGGGTGATACCCATGGACAGACCGATCAGCCCCTCCACGGCGGTGGCCCCCAGCGCCACGATCACCCGGGGCTCGATGGCTTCCAATTGATCCACCAAGAAGCCGCGGCAAGCTCTCATTTCGTCGGGTTGGGGCTTGCGGTTCTTGGGCGGCCGACACTTGACGATGTTGCACACGTACACGTCGTCGCGGTCGAGACCCATCGCGGTGATCATACGGTCGAGGAGCTGTCCGGCTTTGCCCACGAAGGGCGAGCCCTGTAGGTCCTCGTCGTGACCCGGACCCTCTCCCACGAAGCAGATCCCGCTGGACCCATTGCCGCGGGCAAACACCGTGTTCGTGCGGGTCTCGTGGAGGCTGCAGGCCGTGCACGCCGCAACCTCTTCGGCGAGCACTTGCAACCGGTGCACACGCTCCTCGGGCAGTGGTCGGCTGCGCTCGCGCTCGGCCGCCCCTGATGCTGGAGTTTCGGGGGAAACCTCGTCGCGCTGTTCCGCTTGGTGAGTCGTCGAAATGGGTACAGGAGCAGCCTGCGCCATTCCTGAGGCGCCGCGCGCGCCGTCGGCCATCTCATCAAGAGCGGCGGCGGCATCCGCGTCGGCGTTGAGCGTGCTCTGGATGGCGCTGGCGGTTTCGGACTCAGCCTCGGAGACCTCGACGGCGCCGCTGGTGCCATCCGCCGACGTTGGGTGAAAATGTGGGGGCGCTTCTGGAGCGTCGGAGCCGTTGATGTCCGCGTCGGCGGGCGGCAACTCCGGCTCCGGTTCGAGCTCCAGCGAACGGTATTGTTCTCTTCGCCGTTCGAGCCACTCCGCCGAGGGCGGTAGTGTCCCGACGCTGCCAGTCATGCGAGCCCACTCGAGGTGTCCTCTCAGGGCTTCGGTCAACCAGCGCAGTTCAGTCTGAGGATCCGCCACGGCGTGTCAGAAACCAACGAGCCAGCCGCCCGTCGGTTGCACCACGAAGCCCGAGTCGGGAAACATGATGCGCGCATTGAGCTCGAGGCTCGGGCCGTGCCCACCCAAGTTGAGGAACGCACCGATGCCGCCGGTGACGAAGAAGTTGCCCATCTGCTTGTAGGCCGTGACGGGCACGTAGCACGCAGGCTGCCCCACCAACGGTACGTTGGGATTGGGGTCGCGGCAGTACGCGTTGTAGGTCGGAGAGTTGTCGTGCCAGAACTCTTGGACAGTGACCTCTTTCTTGGCATCGACTCGACCCATGCCGGTGCCTAGCAAGCCGAAGAGCCGTAACCCAGGCCCGGTGCCTGAGAACCAGTACTTTCCTCGCAGAGCGAGGTGCAGCAAGTCGACGAGCCCAGAACTGGGCGAGCCACCGAGTGCCGCGCCCGCGCGCCCTTCGAGGCCGATTTTTGCAGTCAGCAAGCGCTCGAAGGTGAGCATCACGCGGATCGTACTGGGCGCGAGTGTGGAGCCGATGGTTCCGCTCTGTGCGGGGGTGTAGGACGCGATGGGGTTGCCCGTGGCGTCCAGCACCACGTCCCCGGTATCCTCGCGGACCAACGCGCCCTGGGGGTGGTGGTAGGTGCTCGGGGTGGGCGTCTGCGTGAGTGGTTCGACGAAGAAGTTGCCTGCGTAGCGAAAGGAGGGCGCCGCGTAGGGCTGGTTTCCGAGGTAACACTCGAAGGCGAGTTTCTCAAGTCGCTGGTGCTGGTTCTGGCTGGGCACTCAGTCGAGGAATACGTGAAGGACAAAGACGTCAGAATCATGATCTCTGATGTTTTCATCAAAGGTCAGGAGATGTCTTCCGGAGATACGGAAAGTACCCGCGAAGCAGCGCTGGCGATCTCGAACAAGATGCTTCGTGAAGGAGTGGAACTCGTCGCTGCTAAGGGGATGGGAGGTGGAGCGAAGGTCCGTCTGGTGGGTGAATCGCT
>JBNKZR010000264.1:0-10687 GCA_050301735.1 Polyangiaceae bacterium
CTCATCGTTCAATCGGATGACCGCGCTTTTCCCCGAGATGTGGAAGCCTGGTGTCGCAAGACCGGCAACGAGCTCGTTCAGCTGGAGCAGGCCGCAGCCTTCTTCGAGGCGCTCTTGGGCGCCCGGGTGGTAGGCTTGGCGGCCGTGGTGGGTTTCTTGGTCGTTCCAGCCTTCTTTGAGGGGGCTTTGGTGGGCTTCTTGGACTTCGGCTGTGCCTTGGAGGCTGCCGTCGTCTTTTTCCCCGCCTTTTTTCCTGACTTCTTCTGCGAAGTCGTGGCCTTCTTGCTCGCCTTGGGCTTGGCAGAGCGAGACTTTCCGGCCCCCTTCTTTGACGCGGCGCGCCGCTTGGGCGCGCCTGAGGCGGCGACCTTCTTCTTGGTCTTCTTAGATGCGGCAGCCATTTCCTAGTTCGTCCGGGACTCGGAAGCTTCGCTCAGAAGGTAAGCGATTTCAGGCGTTTGCGGTCAAAGCCTGAAGCCCGGTTGTAGGCGCTCCAGAATCGGTGGCGAAAGTACCTGCGACAACCGACAAAGGTCAAGTGTTGAGCAGTCCAAGCGAACCGGCGCAACTGCTTTAGCTGCCAGTCAAATTCGCCGACCTCCCGAGGCCCTGGGTCTCAGCGCCAGTAGTCTTCGAAGCGCTCGCTGTGGGGCAGGGGTCGGTCGCGCAAGGTCAGCACTTCGACGCCGGTATTGGTAACCAGGATGGTGTGCTCGAACTGGGCCGACAACGAGCCGTCGCTAGTGACCGCTGTCCAGTCGTCATCCAGGATTTCGACGTCGTACCCGCCCAGGTTGATCATCGGCTCGATGGTGAAGATCATGCCAGCACGCAACCGTTCACCACGCCCGCGGCGACCCACGTGACTGACCTTTGGTTCCTCGTGGAACTTGCGCCCAATTCCGTGCCCCACGAAGTCGCGCACGACGCCGCAACCCTGGGCTTCTGCGAATTCCTGGATGGCGGCTCCGATGTCTCCCAGGCGAGCGCCCGGTTTGACCTCGGCTATGCCCAGCTCCAAGCTGCGGCGCGCCACCTCCGTCACCTTCTTGGCTTCGTCGGAAGGCTCGCCGACATAAAATGTCGCGGAGGTGTCCCCGTGATAGCCGTTATAGATGTGGGTGACGTCGACGTTGATGATGTCTCCGTCTTGGAGCTGTCGCTCTTCCGGGATCCCGTGGCAGACGACCTCGTTGATGGAGGTGCAGACGCTCTTCGGGAACCCGTGGTAGCCGAGGGGGGCGGGTGTCGCTCCCTTCTTCAGCGTGTCCTCGTGCACGAAAGCGTTGATCTCCTCCGTCGTCACTCCAGGGCGAATGAGCTCGTCCACCAGGCACAAGGTGTCGGCCGCAAGGCGACATGCCTCACGCATCAGGTCGATCTCACGGGGGGATTTGACTTGTACGGAGCGGGAACGGAGCAACATCGGAAAACCTAAAGTGCGTAGTGCATAGCCGCTTGGCCAGATCAATTCACCAGCTCAATGGCCTCCAGCGTCTTGGCCGACTCAGGTACGCCTCGAAAATGCCATGTAGATTGGTCATTTGCGCGGAAGCGTTTCAGGAAAACGATGAACTTCTTACCCACCGCTTCGGTATCCAGTGAGTGCAGCAGGCCGATCGACGGGCTGTCCAGGCCGACGCGCACCTCGATCTCGTCCTCCATCTCAGGTCCTCGGATCGCACTGCCCACGGGTCGGAGCACGACTCGGTAGCTGACTTGATCGCCAGTTCGAGCGCGCGTCACGGTGGTGAGCCTCACGCGGCTGACATAGTCCGCGGACTGCACGAGCTGCTCCCAGTAGCTGGCACGAGTCACGTCGGGCCCCTCAGGCAAACCAAATATGCTTGGCGAGAGCGAGTCGTCGAACCACTGCGCGGGCTCCGCTTCGTAGGTCGGCAGCTCCTCCAGGGGGCGCTCGCTCGGATTGGTACTGCCCCAACAGCCGCACACGCAGGTGGCCGCCAGCAACGCCCCCAAAAGCTTCAATCGACTAGCCGGCTTGAGAATCGTCATCCGGCTCCCTATGCGGTTCCCAGGGTTCCACGCCGTCGGGCAACAGCTCCCCCGAGGAGATGCGGATTTTTGCTTCGGGCGCTGCGGCTCGCAATGCCGGTTCGATAACTCTTTGGATCGCCAAAGCATTTCCTGGGCAACCCGAGAAACGCCCGCGCAGGTGCAGCTCCACCGTGTCTGCGTCGAAGCGTCCGACGAACAGCTCCCCCTGGTCTTGAAGCACCAACGGGGCGATCACCCTCTGCAGCACGTCCGAAAGCGCCGATCCCATGATGAATCCAGAGCTTACCACGGACCTTGACCTCGCGGCGACTCTTCCTCTACGTTCCCGGCCCCTCGCTGGCGTGCGCCCCGATTGGTGCTAGCTTGCCGGCGCTTTCGACCCTAGGCTGCCGCTCGAGTTCCACGCGTCACGCCATCCTTCCCAGAGAAACAGCATGTCAGTACACATTCGCCTCGCTCGCTATGGTTCCAAGAAGTCCCCGTTCTACCGCATCGTCGTGACCGACATCCGCAACCCGCGCGATGGCCGATTCATCGAGAACCTGGGCACGTTCAACCCCGTGGTGGAGCCCCCCAAGGTGGAGTTGAACACGGAGCGACTCGAGTACTGGACGAGCAAAGGTGCCAAACCGTCTGCAACGTTGGCGCAGGTGATCAAGAAGCACGTTGCATCTGCTGCCTCGGCCGAGGGCTGAGCCACAGCAGGAGACTGTACCATGGCGCTTGTAGATTTGGTCGAGACCATCGCTCAGTCCCTGGTGGACGAGCCCGATCAGGTTGAGGTCGAGGAGATCGACGAGGGCTCGACGACCACGCTCGAACTCAGGGTTGCGAAGAACGACATCGGCAAGGTGATCGGCAAGGACGGTCGCACTGCTCAGTCGATTCGAGCTTTGCTTTCCGCGGCCTCTGCGAAGTCGGGTCGACGGGTTCACCTCGACATTTTGGATTGAGGCCGATCGAGATCGGCTACGTGGCGAAGGCGCACGGGCTCCAGGGGGAGCTCGCGATTGCCTTGCACCACCGAGATAGCGAGGCATTGGTGCCTGGGCGTCAATTGCAGTTGGTGCGGGGCGAGCGTTCGCTGTGCGCCGCGATCGAGGTCGTACGGGGAACGGGCAAGCTCACGCTGGTCGCGTTGGCCGGCATCGCTGATCGGGCCCAAGCGGAGGCTTGGAAGGGTTCGACCGTATTCGCTGATCGTGATGAACTCCCCTTGCAGGATGACGAGTACTACCTCGCCGACTTGGTGGGTGCAGACGTGTGGGTCGAAGAACAGCTCTTGGGCCAGGTCGAGAGCATCGCCACCCATCCCAGTGTCGACGCCCTCGTCATTCGCGCCCCGGATGGTGGATTGCTCGAGCAGCCGCTGGTGGACGAGTGGCTCGAAGCGGTCGAGCCGGAGCAAAAGCGTGTCGTGCTTGCGAGTCGCGACGGGCTGATCGAGCCCTGACGATCATGCGGGTCAACGTGGTTACTCTGTTCCCCGAGTTGTTCGAGGAGTTCTCGCGCACCAGTCTGGTGGGCCGCGCCGTTTCCGCGGGTTTGTTGGAGCTGAACACGGAACCCCTGCGTCAGCACGGTGTGGGCAAGCACCTCAACGTCGACGACACGCCATACGGCGGTGGCTCGGGCATGGTGCTCCGCGTGGACTGTGTCGTATCGGCGATCGAGAGCGCACGTCAGACGACCCCCAAGGCGCACGTGGTGTTGCTTTCGCCTCAAGGGCAGCGTTTTCGCCAGAGTACTGCCCAACGCTGGGCCGCTCTGGACGCCCTGGTGTTGGTTTGTGGGCGCTACGAGGGGTTCGACGAACGAGTTCGCCAGTTCGTCGACGAAGAGGCTTCCTTGGGCGACTTCGTGCTGACCGGAGGAGAGGTGGCTGCCATGGCGATGATCGAAGCAACCGTGCGACTTCGACCTGGCGTGCTGGGCAACGAAGAATCGCCCCACGAAGAGTCCTTCAGTCCCGCCCAGGAGGGCGGCCTGGAGTATCCTCAGTACACTCGGCCCGCCGAGTACCGTGGGCTTGGAGTGCCCGAACTCCTCAAGAGCGGGGACCACGGCAAGATCGCCCAATGGCGTCGCGAGCAGGCGCGAGACCGAACCCTCGAGCGCCGCCCAGACTTGCGTCCGGGCGGCGAGGAGGGCACATGAGGCGCATCGCTGCGGCTCTCGTTCATCACCCCGTGTTGGACAAGCAGGGGTCGATCGTGACGGCCGCCATCACCAACATCGATCTGCACGACATCTCCAGAAGTGCGTTGACGTTCGGGCTCAGTGACTTCTTCGTCATTCACCCGGTGCAAGCCCAGCGGACCCTGGCCGAGAGGATCCGCTCGCATTGGGTGGAGGGTTCTGGCGGACAGCGCATTCCCGACCGCAAGCCGGCGCTGGAGATCATTCGAGTGGTTCCGAACCTAGACGCCGTCTTCGACGCGTTGGGGCCGGGGGCCGAGCTGTGGTCGACCAGTGCCCAACGTCTGGGGGGCAAGCCCACCGAGCTTTCCGCTGCTCGGGAGGAGCTGAAGCGCTGCGGCCCGCCGGTCGTGCTCTGTTTCGGCACCGGCTGGGGACTAGCGCCCACGGTGCACGAGCGTGCGAGTCGCCACCTGCAACCCATCGCATCGCCGAGGTCCGACGGCTACAACCACCTCAGTGTGCGCGCCGCAGCGGCGATTCTCTTCGACCGCCTGCTGGGCGTTCCGTCGAGTGAGTGAGTGACGTGCCTTGGCCGAAGCTCACCGGCGCCACGTTGCGCAAGCTGGCACACTGGGGGGCTTGCTACGGGCCTCGCTGGTGGTTGCAATACAGTCCAGGGCCGATCGGGCGGTTGATCGCCGTTGCCAACCCGAGATTGCGGGCCAGAGCGCGAGAGCTCTTGCAGTGGTCTGCAGGGGACGCTAGCCGGGCGCTGGAGCAACAGTTGTTCGCCAATTACGCCCACTGTTTGGCCGAGGGGCTGTCTCTGCCGCGCGGCCTCGTCCCCGAAGTGGAAGTCGAGGGGAGTGCGTCGTTCCCCCCGGCGGGCGGCGGGTTGGTCCTGCTGACGGCCCACACGGGTTCATGGGAGGTCACGGGCGCTGAGTTCGCGCGACGCCTCGACCGCCCCCTCGCCATCGTGATGCGAAAGGAAGCCGATAGCCACGCACGGCACCTGCAGGAACGCATCCGACGACAGCAAGACGTCCGCACCATCTACGTGGGTGAACGGGCCGAGGTCGGTGTCCGACTGCTCAGCGAGCTCCAACACGGCACCTGCGTGGCGTTCCAAATCGACCGGGCGGCTCCGTCGGGGCGTTGTTTTTCAGTGCGTCTTTTCGGTCGCCCCTTCCAAGTCCCCCAAGGACCATTTCGAGTCGCCCGCTTGTGTGGGGTGCCGATCGTGCCCGTATTCAACGCGCGCGCGGGTTTCATGCGCTATCGGGTTCGGATATACCCGGAGCTTCTCCTCGAGGCTGACTGCCCCGCCACTGAGCTCGAAGCAGCTGCCCAATACGTCGCTGACTGCCTTCAGGACTTCGTCCGTCGATACCCCGGGCAGTGGTTTCACTTCGAGCAATCGCCCCCGCCACACTAGTCCGTGTTCATCGGAGACTTCATGCAACTGCACATCGGTCAATCCACCCTGAAGGGACCGTTCGCTCAATACGCCCAGAAGCTCGACTTCTTGGAGCTTCTGGCTGAACCCCAACGGCTTCCGAAGTTGAGCAAGCTGCGCCAGTATCGAGAGGCGGCTCCCGAGGGGTTCGTCTTCAGCGTGGTGCTATCGCCCGCCGCGGTGGGGGAGGACGACGCGGCGGTCCAAGCGCTGGACTACGGCCTCAAGGTCTGTGAGGTGCTGTCGCCTCGCTGGGTCGTGTTGCGCTCGCCTTCGACGTTGCGGCCGTCCAGCAGCAGCGAGCGACGTCTCGGGGCCGTTTTTGCTTCGATGAAGGAGCACCTGGAGCCGACGACTATCGCCTGGGAGCCGCGTGGCTTGTGGGGTGGGGCTTCGTTGTCGAGAGCCGCCGAACGTTTCGGCGTCCAGCCGGTGGTCGACGCGCGTGACGTCTCGGCTGCCCCGTGCATCTACGCGCGCCTGATGCGGCTGGGCGTCAGCGCGCGCATGGGCAGCCGTTTGCTCGAGTCGCTGGCGTTGAACTTCTTGCAGGCTGAGCAGGCCTTCCTGGTGGTGGATGGGGGGTCAGCATTGCCCGTCAAGCGCGAGTTCGAGGAGCTGATGGTCGAAATGTCCCAAGACGATGGGCTCGACGAGTCGGAGGACGACCTCGATGCCGACTTCGACGAGGGCGCGCTGTCGGAAGACGAAGACTCAGGCCTGGAGGCTGCGGTGGACAGCGATGCTGCTCCGGTCCTCGCCGGTGAGGGGGAACCCGAGGAGTCGGCATGAGCACGCTTTGTTCGTTCGCCTCCACCTCGGACATCGCGGCGGAGGGGGCCGAGGACATGGCTTTGGTCGGAGGCAGCGCTCTCAGCTGCGTGCTGAGTGGTTTCTTTGCGGCGGCGGGTGCCAGTCCCGGCGTGCTGCTCGGGCCGTTTTCCCTCATCGTCGTGGGGTTTGGCGCCGCGAGGGCGTTCGATGGGCGTTGTCGACAGCCCGGGCAGGGCGGGAAACGTCCGCGCGGTTTCCTGCGTCAGGGCGACGTGCCCCCCGCGGCGCGAGTTGCCGTACCAGCAGCGACGGTCGCAGCCTTCGTGGCACTGGGATACGACCGAGAACGCCGAGCCGCTGCGATCGTCAAAGCAGGCCTGGCTCAGGCCAAACGCGTTGGTGCCCAGAAGCGGGTAGACGTGTTGGGCCGCTTACGCGACCAAGGGGCGGGAGCCTTCACCGAGCCAGCCCTGTTCCGCCCGTTGATCCACTGCGGTGGACCCAGCGTTGGGGGCACGCTCACCAGCGGAGACTTCACGGGCCTGCTCGACGTGGACCACGAGGTTGCCCGTGTCGAGAGTGCCGAGGGTCGACTCCTTCGCTGCCCGTGGGCATCAGAGGGCGATGAGCTGCGTCCCGAGCAACACGTGATAGCCGCCATCGACGCAACCGGGGCTGCTGCCATCGCTTGCTTCGAGGAGGCGACGAGTGGCGTGTATGTGGAAGACCTCGAGCTGACGGCCCCCGAGCGGGCTGTGCCCGTCTTGCGTGGGACCCCTCGACTGCGGCCGGGTACGCCGCTCCCAACCGGAGCCCCGATCGAGATCGTCGTCGACGCCTCCGGTCGCGTGCTTCGGGCACGCCAAAGTGGGTCGACTCGAGTCACCGCTCTGGCGGTGACGCCGCCGACGCGCTGAGAGTCGCCGAGTAACTGTGGGAACTAGCTGACGCGAACGCCGTGGCGGCGCGCGAACTTCATCAGGCCGATCTTGTCGATCGTGCGCAGGTCGCGGGTGGTCACCTTCAACGTGACGTACTTGCCCAGCTCCGGCACCCACAGTCGCCGCTTCTGCACGTTGACGTTCTGCCAACGCGGCGTCTTGATGTTGGAGTGAGAGACGTGGCGCGCACTGAGCCGACGTCGACCTGTGATTTCACTTCTGGCCATGACGGGGCCGCGGAAGCTAGCCCATGCCCCGAGCCCCTTCAACCCGCTTCGCAGATGGGTACTTCGTTATTGACTCGTCGGCCGAATCCGTTCAGTTGCTGAGCTCGGCGGCGGACAGTGACGCCAGGTGCTGAACCAGCTCGCGGCAGTAGGCCTTGGTGGCTTCGAACTTACCGTGCAGCTTCTGCAGGGTGTCCTCGTTCATGTAGAGGTGGCGGTTCAGCTCCACCTGGACTGCGTGTACGCGCTGGTCGGGTCTTCCGTAGTGTGCCGTGGTGAAGCCGCCGCGATAGGGGTCGTCGTGGGCGACGCTCCAGCCGCGCTTGCACGCGAGTTCGTCGGGTTGTCGAATGACGACACTCGCGGCGGTGGTGCGCCCCCGACTCCCGGGCACGACGTCCGCACGACGCGCGCCCGTGTCCACGTGGCCGTGACGTCCGCTGCTCGGCATGGAGTGGGCAGCGAGCAACACGGCGACCCCAAAGCGCTCCACTTTCGCTGCGAGAAGTTCACGCAGGCGCGTGTGGTAGGGCCGGTAGATCGTGTCCCTACGACGCTCGAACTCTTGCCATGACAGTGGCTGCCGCAGCGCTGCCTGGCCGTCGGTGGACTGCCGCCAAACCAGGCCGTGGGGCGCAGAACGGCTGCCCCTGGGAGCGCCGGTCACGGCACCTTCATCAATGTCCGCTTCGCTGCGGTTGAGATCGCAGACGTAGCGACTGATACGCGACACGAGCACCGTCGCGCCACAGGCAGGAGCGTCCTCGTACAGCTGGTCGACGTACAGATCGGCATCTTGTCCGATGCAGTACGTCGGGATCTTCAGCGTTGCCACACTCAAGGGATCCAGCAGCACCGAGGCGTGGGGGATCTCAACCACCAATGGAGTTTCGGCACCAGTGGGCTCGATGACTTCGAAAGGCACTGCCAGGTACTTACCACAGGCCGGCTTTCGAAAGGCACTGCAAGGCACTTGCCACAGCTGCGCACAGGGGGGCGAGCGGCGCTCGTCGGCAGAGTTGCCGGCGCGCGTCTGAGTGCGGCCGCCCTCAGGCGCGTGGATGCGTGCGCTCGTGAGTCTCGCGCAGGTGGTCCTTCGTCACCAGCGTGTAGACCTCGGTGGTGGCCACGTCGCTGTGCCCCAGGAGGGCCTGCACGGTGCGCAGATCCGCGCCGCCCGCAAGCAGGTGGGTGGCGAAAGAATGACGCAGCCGGTGGGGATGGACGTGCTCCGGGATCCCTGCACGTAGCGCGCACCGCTTGACCAGCTTCCAGAACATCTGGCGGCTGTACGGCTTGCCCTGACGCGATGGGAACAAGAGCCCAGCGGGGCTCGTCTCCTGGGCCTGGCGCAGGGCGCCGAGGTACTCCTCGAGATGGCGCAGGGTGACCCCGGCGATCGGCACGAGGCGGCGCTTGCGGCCCTTGCCGAAGGCTGCCACGACACCGCGCGAGAAATCGACGTCCCCCAACTTCATTCCCAATAGCTCACTCACGCGCAGTCCGGCGGCGTAGCACAAGCTCAACAGAGCACGGTCGCGGAGCTGCACCAGCGTCGGCTCTGGCGGCAGTTCCAACAGCTTCAGCAGTTGGGTGACAGACAGCGGGCGAGGCAGTCGGCGGCCCGTCTTCGGACGCTCGATGAGCTTCGAATGGTCAGCCTTGGCCAAACCCTCTTTGACCAGGAACTTCAAGAAGCCCCGCAACGCCGAAAGATGGCGCGCAGCGCTTCGCGCGCTCACCCCAGCTTCGCCCAGGGCGCTCATCCAGTCGCTGATCAGCGTCAGAGCGATGTCATCGGCTTGCTCGATGCCGCGTGCGTCGGCGAAGGTGACGAACTTGTTCAGGTCCCGGCCGTAGGCCGAGACGGTGTGCGGAGAGAGCGCTCGTTCCACTCGCAGGTGGTCCAGGTAGCCGTCGACGAGCTCAGCGAGTGCCATGGGGTGAGGGCACGGTAACAGTCGCTGCAAAGGGGGGCAAACCCCTGGCCAGCGATGCGTTGGCCGCTCGGACTCAGTGCAGCTTTGGACGGGCGGCGGCGACCAAGTCGCTGAGCAGCTCGCTCGGGTCATCTTGCCGCATCAGGGTCTCGCCGATGAGCGCCGCATCCGCCCTGCCATCGCGCGTCGCGCGCACGTCCTCGGGGGATTTGATGCCGGACAGGTGGACGGCGGTCACTTCTTGCGGAAGCTCATCGAGGATGCGTCGCGCGCGCTCGGCGTCCATCTCCAAGGTGTTCAGGTCTCGTGCGTTGACTCCGACGACGCGAGAGCCTGCGCGCAGCGCGCGCTCGGATTCGCTCGGGGTATGGACTTCGACGAGGGCCGTCAGTGAGCGTTCCGTCGCGGCTCGGAGTAGGCGTTGGAGTTCCTCGTCCGTCAGGCAGCGCACGATGAGCAACACGGCGTCAGCCCCAAATGCGACCGCACGATCCAACTGTACTTCGTCGAGCACGAACTCCTTGCACAGGATGGGCAGCGAGCAAGCCTGTCGGGCTTCGGTCAGGTGCGCGTAGGAACCGTCGAAGAACTGCTCGTCGCAGAGCACGCTGATGAGGCTGGCCCCGCAGGCTTCGTAGCACTGAGCGCGCTCGGCCACGCTCAGTGCACGCGACAGTGGCCCGGCCGACGGCGACCGCAACTTGATCTCGGTCAGCAAGTGCAGCGGGCTTTCGGCCTTGCCACTGGCGTCGATGGAGCGCTTCAGATGAATGGGGCGTGGTGACCAAGGCTCGGCCGAGGCGGAGAGGTGCTGGCGCACCTCGGCGGCTTGGCGCTGCCAGAGGTCGCCCTGTGCCCGCCAGACGGCGATTTGTTGCCGCTTGTGCGCGACGATTCGATCGAGGGTACCGGTCATCGAGCTGTCTCTCAGCGACGTCAGGCTTGCGCGTGTTTCTGCGCAGCCGCGCGCCAGGCCTCCAGCTTGGCCAGAGCTGAACCGCTCCTCAGACACTCGTCGACCAGTCGCGTCGCCTGCTTGGGCTCGAGCGCTTTGGCAACCACCATGGCGCCCGCGGCGTTGAGTACGAAGGCATTCCGCGAGGGGTGCTCGCCGCCGCTCAGCACGAGTTGAAGGATCTCTGCGTTGTGCGCTGGATCGCCTCCCGCGGCGGCGCCCGCAGGGCT
>JBNKZR010000265.1:0-10667 GCA_050301735.1 Polyangiaceae bacterium
GCACTTCTCCTTCAAGCTCCCCGACAACCTGACCTCGTTTCGATTGATGGCGGTTGCCGCGAGTCATGAGCGCTTCGGTTTTGCCGAGCACAGCGTTGTCAGCAGCAAGCCACTGATGGCGAGACCGCTTCTGCCTCGAATCGTACGAGTCGGCGACACGCTGCAGGCTGGTGTCGTGGTCACTTCCCTGGGCGCGGCCACGGGCCCCGCGAGCGTGGCCTTGAAGACGACGGGGCTTGCAGCCAAGGGACCCGCCAAGCACGACTTCTCGCTCACGCGCGGCGGGCAGTCGGAGCAGCGCTTCGAGGTCACGGCGGAGCGCGCAGGCGAGGTCGCCTTCGAATTCGACGCGCACCGCGGCAGATTGCGCGATCGGGTGCGCCTGACCAAACGGGTCACCCAGCCCGTGCACTGGCTCAGCGCCGCAGACTACGGTGTGCTCGCCGCGCCGGACGGCTCCGCCGAAATTACCCTAGGCGATCTGAAGGGAGTGCGAGCCGACTTGGGTGGCCTCGACGTGCAGCTGTCGCCATCCGCCCTGGTAGGGCTCGGGCCGATCTTCGAGCACCTGCGAGACTATCCGTACGGATGTACGGAACAACTGGCGAGCCGCGTTCTGCCGATGTTGGCCGCGCCCGGCTTGGCCCGGCAACAGAACGTGGCGCTCGATGTGGGGCGGAGCGAGTGGATTGACGAAGCGCTCGGGCAGATCGTCAGCCGTCAGAACTGGAACGGAGGTTTTGGGTATTGGGAGGGTGACAATCAGCAAGTGCCGTGGTTGTCCGCCTACGTACTGCTCGCTTTGGAGCGCGCAGCAGCCTCGGGCTATTTCATTCCGCGCGATACTCGAGAGCGAGGCGCTTCGCTCGCGCAGCAAACACTCTATCAACTACTGTCCGAGGTCAAATCCGGGGAAGGTCAGCACGAGACGGAAGAAGACCACGGGCGATCCGACGACGAGCCCAGCGAGCCTGCACACCTCGGCCTGCGCAGGCTCGGTCCCGAGCAGCAGCGACGGCTGCGATTGGCGCAGGCCGTATTCATTGCAGACGTGCTTTCGAGCTTGGGGGCCGCACAGCGAAGTGATCTCCAGGAGCTGGTGGCTCACAGCGATGAGATGTCGCTGTCGACGCGCATTCAACTCTTGCACGCGATGGCCAGCGCGCGGCTCCCGCAGCAAACCTTGGACGCGCGGCTCGAAGACCTGCTGCACAAGATCAGCGTGGGTCCGTTCGAAGCGCGTGTAGAGGCGGTGGATCCGGCACTCGACGAGATCTTCGAGTCCGCCGTGCGGTCCACGGCTTGGCTGTTGCGAGCGGCGCTCGCGGTCTCTCCCGAGCACCCCGTCGTGCCCAAGTTGGCGCGGGGCCTGATTGGGCTGCGTAAACACGCAACCTACCGTAATACGCAAGAAGACGCCTGGGCGCTACTCGCGCTCGAAGAATATCGGGTCAACCGTGAGCAGGCACCACCGGACGTCACGGCGAGCGTGCAATTGGGCGACGGCGAGACCAGCGAGTTTCCGTTCCGAGGCCTGCCGGTCCACGCCGAAAGCGTCAACCTGCCGACGCGCGAGCTGCGTTCGGCTGAGCCGAACGTGCTCAGCCTCAGCGCAGAAGGCACGACCCCTGTCTATTACGCCGTCACTCTGGAGGCCGCCAAGGATGGCGGCGCGGCGCGTGCCGTCGATGCGGGCATGGCCGTGGACAAGCGCATGCGCGCCCTCGAGCCCGCCGAGTTGCAGACAGCGGCGCGTAGCCTGCCGAGCGAGTGGCAGCCCAGCGCTGCGCTAGGTCAACTCGTGTTGGTGGACATCTTGCTCGAAGCAGCTGAGCCGCGAGCTCAGATCGTCATCGACGACCCGCTGCCAGCGGGTCTCGAAGCGGTGGAGTTCGGGTTCGAGACCACGACACAAGCGCTATCGACGGCGAGCAACGCCCGCGCCCGCAGCGACGAGTTTGCGCCGGACCGGGCGCGTTGGGGTAGCTTGCAGCGGCTCGAACCCGTGCATCGCGAAATGCACGACGATCGGGTGCTCCTATTTCTGCCGGCGATCGACGCGGGGATCTACCACTTGCGCTACCTCGCCCGGGCCACCACTCCCGGTCGCTTCGTGATGCCCGCGACGCGTGCCAGTTGCATGTACGAACCGGAGGTGTTCGGACACACCCGAGCGCGCACCTTCGACGTCCGAGTGCAACGTTGAGTTGGAAGCCGTCCATGGCCGAGTGGGCCAAACTGCCCGGTCGCGCATTGCGCGTTTTGGGTTTGCGTCGGTTGCTCTGGGCAGGTGCACTTCTGCTTGGGCTGCCTCCTGCCTTGCTGGTGCTGACGGCGGTGCTCACACCGTGGCCGAGTGAGCTCGACCGCCCCGCGACGGAAGTGTCGTTGCGTCTCGAAGATCGCAACGGTGGCTTGCTGCGCGAGGTGTTGAGCAGCCGCGGGGCGCAAACGCGGTGGCTGGCGCCGAACGAGACTCCCGGGTTCTTGCAGAGCGCGCTCGTCGCCGTCGAAGATCGTCGCTTCGATTCACACCCCGGCGTCGATGTGTTGGCGGTGCTGCGCGCGGCAGGACAGTGGGTGCGGCACGGGCGCATCATTTCCGGCGCATCCACGCTGACCATGCAGCTTGCGCGCAACGTGCGTCCCCGTCCGAGAACGCTCAGGGGCAAGTGGGGTGAAATGGCGCTGGCACTCCAGATCGAGTGGCGGCTGGGCAAGCAAGAGATCCTGACCGCGTACCTCAACCGAATCGATTTTGGCCCCAATTTGCGCGGTGTCGCTGCGGCATCACACAGTTACTTCGGGCGAGCGCCGATGCATCTTTCGATGGCGCAGCAAGCCTTGCTCGCAGGTTTGGCGCAAGGGCCTTCGGCGTACGCCCTGCGCGCGCATCCGGAGCGCGCGCTCGACCGACGCAAACGTGTTCTGCAGGCGATGGTGGACCATGGCGATGTGACAGCCGAGCGCGCGGATGAGCTCGCCAGCGAGCCACTGGAGCTCGTGACTCGCTCTCCTGCGTTCGGGGCCCCTCACTTCACCACATCACTCTTGGGTGAACGCTTGGCGAAGGTTCAGCCCCAGCTGCGCGAGCTGCAGGGAGCGAGCCGCGCCCGCACGACGCTCGATCCCGACTTGCAACGGGTGGCGGAAGTCGCCGTGGTCACGAACTTGGAACAGCTCCAAGGTCACGCGGTGAACCAAGCCGCCGCGCTGTTGATCGACAACGCCACGGGCGACGTCTTGGCCTACGTTGGTTCGCCAAACTTCTACGCGCCGGGTGCCGGCCAGGTCGACGGCGTGCTCGCTAGGAGGCAACCCGGCTCCACGCTCAAGCCGTTCGTGTACGCCACCGCCATGCAGGAGCTCGGCTACACTCCGGCCACTGTGCTCGAAGACTTGGAGCTGAGCATACCCGCCAAGGAAGGCAGCTACAGTCCGCGCAACTACGATAACGCTTTTCGCGGTCCCGTGCGGCTGCGCGAGGCGCTGGCCAACTCCGTCAACGTGCCAGCAGTGCGCACGGCCATGGCCCTCGGTCCGCGCGTGTTGCTCGAGCACCTGCGCGCGCTCGGCTTTGATTCGTTGGACCAGGACCCGGATTACTACGGCCCGGCACTCGCTTTGGGCGACGGCGAGGTGAGCTTGCTCGAACTCGTGCGGGCCTACGCGTGTTTGGCCCGGGATGGCCAGGCCACCGACTTGCACTTTCTCCGCCAAGTGGACGATGCGGCGGGGGTAAACAGCTTCGAGGCCAGTGCGGATGCCGTGAATCGTTCAGAGCAGGTCTTGCCACGACCAACGGCCGCGTTGATCGGAGACATCCTGCGAGATCCCCGAGCACGCGCGGAGACCTTCGGTCGCAGCTCGGCGCTCGAATTCGACTTCGACGTCGCGGTCAAGACGGGCACGTCGAAGGGCTATCGTGACAACTGGGTCGTCGGCTACACGCGCAAATACACGCTTGGTGCGTGGGTCGGTAACTTCGACGGCAGTCCGATGCAGCGAGTGGGAGGAGCCGCAGGCGCTGCGCCGATCTTCCGAACGATCTTGCTGGCCGCAACGGGCAGACACCCGCCCGAACCGTTGCCTCTGTCGAACCCCACCCCCGACGAAGTGGATGATCTCGTCTTGCAGCAGGTCGAGATCTGTCCGCTCTCTGGCCACGAGCGTTCGGAGGCGTGCCCGCGCGGCGTGCTGGAGTGGATCCCCAAGCAAGAACCCCTACAGCGATGCGATTGGCATCGGCGCGTGGCCATCGATACCAGCAACGGCTTGTTGGCGGGGCCGAGCTGTCCGAGCCAGCAGGTCCAAGCACGGGTGTTCGAGGTTTTCCCCCCCGAATACGAAGCCTGGGCGCACGCGGGCGACCATTCTGCAGTGCCGAGTGAGGCGTCGCCGAACTGCCCGCTGGAAGCGGCGCCCTCGAACGAAGCGCAGAGCCTCGAAATCAGCGAGCCTGCTGACGGCGCTCGCTTCGTCATCGATCCGGACCACACGCGTCAGCTGCAAGCCCTACCAATCACGGTTCGCGTCCGTGGCACCCGCTCGGTCCGTTTGCAAATCGATGCGCAAGACCCCATCGAGCTCCCCGCACCGTTCCGCTACTTCTGGCAGTTGGAGCCAGGACCGCACCAGTTCATCGCGCTCAGCGACAGCGGCGAGCAATCCGAACCGGTCCGCGTTTACGTGCGCGAAGCGAATTAGGGGCGAGCGAACGAGGCATCGAGGGCAGGAGCGCAACCCGGCACACCGGAAGCGTGGTCTCGCCGCGCCTTCGTCCGCACGACTCCACTGCGTACTTCATCTACAGACTGTAGTAACCCAGCACGCTGATGATGAGGCCCAACGCGGAGAACAGAGCCATCGCTCCTTGGGGCATCAGCTTTTTGGTCCGCAGGTACGCCGGCAAGAATCGGCCACCGAGCAGCAACGAGATGCCACCGCCCAGCAGCAGCCCGGTCGTCACGGCACCCGTGGCGATGCAGTACGCCGCGCCAAGCAACCCCGCACCAGAGAGCCCGCCTGCCCACAGCGACGCTTTGCTGCCGGCCTTCTTGAATCCCATCGCCCCGCCCACAATCGAGAGGGCACCAAAGGCACCGAAGATGCCCGTCGCAAGTCCAATCACAGCCGGCCCAATAGCACTTCTGAGTCGGCTCCGAGCGGAAAATGCCCAGGCGCGAAGCTGCATCGGCGCCCGAGCACCAAGTCGCTCGTCCTGATCGTCAGATCGGCGGGAAGCAGCCGGTGATCCGTTCTGCGCGTGCAGGGTGGCGCGCGGGTGCTTCCAAGCGCTCGAGGTCGCGGACAGGTGTCTCATCGGACTTCGTTGTTGTCTCGTCGGTCGGCCGCGCTAACCTGGGTCCATGTCTCGACAGCACCTCGCAGCAGTGTTGGCGGTGCTCGCTCTCGGGTTGGCATGTTCTAGCAGTCCGAGCGACGAAGCGTCAGACCGGGACGCCCCAGAACACGAGACCGACACCATCTCGGACGCTGGGGAGGGCGAAACCGGCGCCACCGTGTCGGGCGATGAGCGAGAGGCGACGACTCCCTCCAGTCCCGAACCGACGACGGATGTGGACGCAGGTGGAGCTGCCTCTCGTGAGAGAGAGCCGTCGCCTGACCCCCAAACATCATCAGACAGTGACGCAGGCTCGCCTGCCGCACTGGAGCCAGATGCTCCCCCGCTGCAGGGTACGCATGGCGGCTTGGTCTACCTCGGGTGGTTGGACCCGATGAACAACTCGCTAAGAGGCTACTTCTACCACGACCTTTCACTGGCCGAGCCTGAACTGCTGCACGAGGGCACCAGCAGTGGGCCAATTGATTGCGGCGAGGATCGAACCGCCTGCGCGTTCACCACACGCGAGTTCGATAGCCTGCTAATGACGGAACTCTACCTTGCCCGATTCACCCCCGGGGCTTCGCCGGAGGTCACACAGCTGCTCGCGCTGGACACGACCATCCCCAGCGACATCGAGTTGGGCGTCAATGACGTGACCCACGCAGAAGTGAATCGAGATGGCACCAAGGTGCTCGCCGCGTACTCCACGGGTCAGGAACAGCACCTGGGCATCTTTCACATCAGCGCCAGCGAGGAGCCAGTCTTCGAATCATTCGGACTGAGCGACGCTGATCTCGACAGCGTGAGCGTTTTCTGCACCACGCCGGACTTCGAAAGAATCGTGATCGGAGTGGCAGATGGTCCGCGCCGCATCTTGGTCATCGATACGACGGACCCCACACCGTTGATCTGGGACGCGGGAGTATTGCATTCTCCGGCGGTAGGGTTCGAACTGACGAAGGACTGCCAGCACGCACTCTATTCGTCGAGCGCCAGCGAGCTGGGCATCGAGTACGCCGATCTATCCGAGCCAGACTTGGCGCGGCAGGCGATCGCCGGCGCCTCTATTTGGCTTTCTGCTGACCAGACTCGTCTCGCCTACTCGATGCCCGGCATCTCCGTGGCGACGCTCGGCGACGGTCCGCTCATGCCCGTAGACGTGCCTCCACCAGGGGTGTACTCCGCCACGAACGTTGGCACGAAGGTCGACTTCAGCCTGGACAGCCAACAGCTGGCCATACGCGGACGGGTCGATGGGGAGGTCGAGGACCGGTTGTGGTGGGTGGATCTGCCTGGAGGCGTTCCGGCGGCTCCGATCGACGTCAGTGGGTCAGGGCCGCACGGTCCGGTCGAAGTCGAAGACTTTTACTTCGCCCACGATGGTCAAGCCCTCGCCTACACGGTAGCCACCGAGCCTGGTGAATACATCGTGTCCATCGCGGATGGGCAAGTCGGTACTCCGGAAGCGCTATTCCCGCCCGCCGCTGAAGGCTTCGTGGTAGCGGACTATCCCCGGCTCCCTGAGAGCCGTTTCGCGCTTCGGGTGTTGGAAAACCCAGCGACGAACGAGGCGTTCATCCAACTCGCACGTCTCGAACGGGGCGGCGTCGTTGGTCAGTTCGAAGAGCTCGAGGGGAGCTACGTTTCCGTCACGCCGACTTGGCACAGCACAACGCTGCTGGTTGCCTCCCGAGGTACCGAAGAAGAGGCGCCGCTACGCATCTACCGTCTCGATCTCGAGGGCGAGACACCAGTGCTGAACCTGCTCGCAGAGCACCCGGGTGCCACTGAGGCTGCCGAGCTGTACCTTTCGTGGGACCGCACCGCGGCCTTCTACGTTGCGGTCTACCCAGAGGACTACGCGGCGCACGTGGCTTTCATCGACGGTGACACTGTGTTTGCGGGCGGCGAAGAGCTCATGGCCCTCCAGGCGTTCCTGTTCTGAGGGCGTCTCTCACATTGCCCACTATCGTCACCGACGGATCGCTATCTCCCATTCACCCCAACACGCGAACTCACCGTCCTCGAATCGAACGCAACTGAAGCGATCAGCTGCCACCAGCTGCACTACGAGCTGGTCACCGAAGTCCAGTGTCGGCATCACGTTGTCGACGGTCGCTTCGGTGTCGCCCACATTGCTCTTGCCGGTGCCGAGCAGATTGCGAGCTCCCTCACCCCAGCACTTGACTCGGGCATCGTCGAACAACGCACAGCTGTGGGCAAACCCGACAGCCACGTCCACGGGTTGGGCGTCGCCCAGGCGAGCGGACGGCAGTGCGTCCCCCATCTCGTTGGGTTCGTCGCCGCGGTTGTCAGTGTCGCCCAAGCCCAGCTGGCCGCTTCCATTCCACCCCCAACACTTGACCTGCGCGCGCCCTTCGGGCTCTGAAACTAGCGCGCAATAGTGCTCATATCCTCCCCGCAGGTGACTGACCTGCCCGGGCCCCAATCTGAACGGCGTGAGTTGATCTCCCCATTCGTCTGGTTCGTCGCCGCGCGCCAGGGTATCGCCCTGACCGAGCTGTCCACTGTTGTTCGTGCCCCAACACTTGAGGGAGCCGTCTTCGAATGCGATACATATCCCGGTGGTGGACGCCGTCAGCTCTGCGGCGTGAAGATCGGCGCCCAAATCGAGCGGAGCCAGTGCGTCCCCCATCTCGTTGGGTTCGTCGCCGACGTTGCCGATGTCCGGCGTCCCGGGGCCGTACACGCCGCTGCCCCAACACTTGACGTCGCCGCCAGCCAACAGCGCACAAGAGCGGTCCCCCGCAGCGGTGATCGACTCAACACGCACGCCGCCCCCCAGCTGTACGCTGCTCAGTTCATCCACATCAGGCACACGATCTGCCGTGTCACCGACGCCCAGTTGCCCACGAGAGTTGTCGCCCCAACAGATCACGTCCCCGGCCTCCAAAAGGGCGCAACCGTGACGCAAGCCCAAGGCCAGCTGCGACACCGGACCCCCGAGTGAGAAGCTCACTGTTCTTTCGTCTTCAAAGGGCTCAGCAGGACCCGCCGTGCTCAACCCGAGGGCTTCGTTCACTCCAACACAGCTGACGAAAGTGCGAGCGTCGTCCAGCCAGCACAGTTGCCGGTCCCCCGCGGCCAAGTACGACGCGCCGCCGCCACGTCCGAGGTTCGCGTCGACCGTCACGCTCTGCTGAACTGGCACTACTTCTGTCGTACTGCCGTCGATCCGCGGGTCGTCGGCGCTCAGAGCATCGGTTCCCGCGGACTCCGTCATGTCGCTAGCGTCCGCGGCATCGGATGGTGTCGCATCGGTAGCGATACCACCGCACGTGCCGTCATCCTCAGTAACGCAATCTTCCGAATTGTCGCTGACCGGTCCGGTGGATTCGGAGTCAGCCGCTGCATCGGAAGCCACGACGCCATCGTCAGCGCCGCGGCTCGCCACCATCCGGTCAACTTCCTGGCCATCACATGCGGCAAACACACACGCCGCCATCAGCAGTGCGTGGCTGCGCACGTCGAGGCAAGGACCGAGCAACATGCGTCAGTCTACCCCGTGAACAGCCCCACGGCTCAGCACAAACTTGCCCAGCCCGGCGCCACCGTACGCGCCGTCAGCAGCAGTGGCAAGGTCGGACAGAGCCAAGCGATTCGGCTCGGCGTTGGTCGCAGAGTAGAGGTCCACCAGCGAGCCGAAATCGAGGGCCTCGGGAGCACTGGGGTTGTTGGTGACATCCCAATAGAACGTGAGCCAGTCCGCCTCGCTGCCGATCGACAGTTCAGTCACGCCGTCCGTATCGAAGCCGCGCACGTCCGCGCAATTCACGTCCCGGTGGGAGTGGGCAGTAGCACAGTCGAAGAAGACGACGGGCGTGCCGTCCTCACCCATCGGCAACAGGGTGTCCACGTTGGTGTTCTTGTAGTAGCTGAAGCTGCAGGGGGCTGCGCCCGTGGAGTAGTCTGGCTCGCCGCGCACGAAGTTCCAAATGCTAGCAGCGAAAAAGTGACCGAGCGCTTCGCTCTGCGCTACTTCAGAGACTTCGATCGATTGCAGGCAATGCGAGGCGTACACCTGGCTGGGCACGCCACTGCAGTTGCACTCGGGTATGGCGAGCGCATCCGCCGGGTCCGTCATGTCGGTTTCGCCCCCGAGAGTGTTGGTGCCCGCCTTCCATCTGTAGGAAGAGCTAATGCTGTCCCCCCATATTGCGCACTTCGTTGCGGTTGCCTTCAACCTGATGCCCCATCTCGTGAGCGATGATGTACTTCCAGCGAACGTCGTCCGACCACTCGTCGAACGTCGGAAAGATGTGCACCGGGAAGGACAGGCTCGGGAGCGGAAGGATGAACGACCCGGTCTTAAACTCGTTGTCGACTCCGGTCCCCGCCGCGGAGAGCGCGTTGACGTGAACCCGATACTCCTGCGGGGCACCTGCTGTCCCGATGTAGCCCATGTCGATGGGTTGACTTGCGTCAGTCGGGTTGTGCTTCTTCAGAGCCAACGAGGCGGTTGCACCAACATTCGTAACTCCCTCCCAGTTCGGATTGGTGACGAAAATGTCTCCGCCTGGCACGGTCACCTCCAGCGCGAGCGTAACGCTCACCATCTTTGGGGTTGTGGCCGCCGTGGTGTCAACGACTTCTTCGTCACGAACGATAGTGTAGATGTTCTCACCATCGTTGAGCCGAGTGAACATACGCACGTAGTAGTTGCCTGTGCCAATCTCGGCCGGGTTCAGCACCCCTCTTCGTCCGTGAAACCGCTGACGACTCGGTTTTCAGCCTCGTCGGTGACGCCGACATCTCCTTCGTAGACCTCGCCATAGACGAAGCTCGCGCGAGCGAATTTCATGATGCCGAGCCAAGTGGGATCGTCTACCTCGAAGGGATATGGCTCAGTACCGTTGTCGACGAAGCACGTTGCCCATGGAAAACAGATGCGTGTCAGAGGGCTGCCGGGCACGAATGGGTCCGGTGCCGCAGCGATGGCTGCGCCCGGAGGTTTGATAGGAACCGGCGACGGCGGCCGAGGAGGTGCTCGAGATGTCGAGCTTCAAGGCCCGTTACTCAGTGGAAGCAACCGCGGGCGAAGCGCCGACGCTGGTGGAGCTCGCATGCGAAGTCAGGAGACGGCGATGCTGAGGCTGAGGGCAGTGATGCCAACGACGCTGAATCGGGCGCCGCCGAGACTGACCCCCCACCCGTGAGCGGCGGCGGGAGCGTCCAACCGCGGGCACGCTTTCTGAGGTGCTCGGCGGGATGAGACACCATCTTGTACAACGGCGTGGGACAGATTGGCGCAATGGTACAGTCGGCGCCGCCGTGGCGAGTGATGGAGCTGGTAACAGTG
>JBNKZR010000266.1:0-10635 GCA_050301735.1 Polyangiaceae bacterium
GCCTCACTTCATTTGGGTCACGCAACGGCTCGAGAGTGTTGCCGGGTACGCACCGGGACGCGTCGGGAAACGCAAACCGGTGCCAAGGAGTGCGGCATGTGTACCCTCCCTTGTCCGGCCTCCGCACCTTGCCCCACACCATGGTGGGGTTGTCGCACGCGCTACCACTCCAGTTTGGTCCCTGGCTGCCGTACAGGCTTGGAGAACGTAGACGTCCTCGTGGCAAACGGAGTGCGTGAAGAGTTTTTGCGAAAAAGCGCTCAGAATTCGTGCGGGTGGCTATCCACTTTGCTTCCCAGAGCCTGTAGCATTCTCCTCATTCGATGCGGTAAACCTACCCCTGGCCTGGGCCTTCCTCATGCAGGCGCCGAGGGATGTCACGAGAGCTGCTGATCATTGACTAAGCACGCGAACAAAGCCAGCGTTTCGCCGAGCGCAGGCTGGCTGCGAACGCAATCCTAGGAACCATCCGAGACGTGGACCAAGAACTCCAAAACGCTGACGACAAACCTGTGGCTGAAGAGAGCAACACTGTGGGCGAAGAAACAACAGCGGACTCCGCTGAGATCCAGGCGCTACGCGATGCCGTCGAGGCTGCGAAGTCGAGCCGGCCTAACGAGTACGTCAAGGCCCTCACCAATCTCGCCGAGGCGCTGCCCGCCAGCGACGAGAAAGTCCAGCTCTACCTTGAGGCAGGCGAGCTCTACACCGCCAAGTTCCGAAACCAGGCAGAGGCGATGAAGTCCTATGAGGCCGTGCTCGAAGTCGAGCCCACGAATCCTCAGGCCGTGGACTTTCTGCGCGAATCCTACGAGAAGCGCCGCGACTGGGAGAAGCTCATCGCCTTGAAGAAGGCAGAAGCTGAGCAGGCTCCAGAAGAGGCGCGTCTCGGCATCTACAAGGAGATTGCGCAGCTTGCCAGTGACCGGATCAAGCGCCCGGACATCTGTATCGAGCTTTGGTCAGTGGTGCTCGAAGCAGACCCCAACGACGTCGATGCGCTTCGTGCACTTTCTCAACTCTACGAAAGAGACCGCAAGTACGAGTCGCTCGCGGACGTCTTGGAAAAGCTGGTCGAGTTCGAAGACGACGTCGACGAAAAGCAGAAGGTTCTTCAGAAGCTGGGGCAGGTTACGGGTGATCGTCTGAAGGACGACGCTCGCGCGGCTGAAGCGTACCGCCAGTTGCTCGTGTTTGCTCCGGATGACCGCCGCTATCAGGAGCAGCTGAAGAAGCGCTACGTTGCCTTGGGGAAGTGGGACGAACTCGAGGTCTTCTACGCGCAGACGGATCGTTGGGACGAGTTCATTCGTGTTCTGGAAAGCAACGAGTCACGCGCCAAGGACGACGACGAACGTATTGGGATGCTGCTCAAGGTCGCCGAGCTGTGGATGACGCAGAAGGGTAAGCCCGACCGCGCCGCCCGCGCCTACGAGAAGATACTCAGCATCGACGAGGAAAACGAGGATGCAGCCGACCGTCTGATCCCGATCTACGAGAACCTGAACAACGCCAAGGGGCTCAGTAGCGCGATCGAAGTCAAGTTGCGTCACGTAGCCGAGCCAGAGCAGCGCTTGGAATTGTTGCGTCGCGCGGCGGAGCTCTACATGGGGCGAGCTGGCAACAAGGCCAAGGGCTTCGAGTGCCTGATAGCGGCGTTCGAACTGTTCCCCGATGACCCCCAGTCTCAGCAGGACGTGGAGGAAGCGGCCGGCGCGACCAAGTCGTGGCCGACGTTGGTCGAAAGCTACGAGAAGGTAATCGGTTCAGGGGCCGCGGATGCGGTCACTCTGCGGCTGCGCCTCGGGCGAGTGTTGGTCGAAGAAGTGGACGAGCTCGACAAGGCGTTGGAGCAGTACCGAGCAGTCTGTGACGAAGAGCCCGAGAACGAGGTGGCACTGCAGGCGCTGGAGCACCTGTATCAGAAAGCTGGGCGAGCAGACGAATTGCTCAGCGTTTATCAGCGCCGCGCAGAGCTGTCGGTCGATCCTGAGCAGCGCAAGAACATCTTGTTCCAGATTGCCAAGTTGTATGAAACACAGCTGGAGCAGCCTGAGCAGGCGGTCGCGACCTACGAAGAGGTGCTCACGGAGGATCCGTCAGACGAAAGAGCGCTCGCCGCTTTGGATGCTCTGTACCAGAAGACGGAGCAGTGGCAGGAGTACGCCGAAGTGCTCAATCGTCGTATCGAGTTGGCCGGCGGCGAAGACGCGCTGCTCGATTTGAAGTGCCGCCTCGCGCAAGCGCAGCAGGAGCATCTCGGCAATCAGCAGGCCGCGCTGGATAACTATCGCGAGATCCTCTTCATCAATCAGGACCACGAAGCGGCTCGGGCTGCTCTCGAAGGCATGTTGTCAGGCTCGCTGAAAGGCGAGGCAGCGTCGACACTCGAGCGCATCTACGAGGCTTCCGAGCAGTGGGAGAAGCTGCTCGGGGCGCTGGAGATCCTCGTCGAAGCGGCGGAGGACCCTGCTCGGAAAGTGGAGCTGCTGCGTCGCGTCTCGCTGACGGCAGCGACCCAGGTTGGAGACACCGCTCGGGCTTTCGACGCTCAAGCGCGCGCGGTGCGGGTGGATCCGACACACGAAGACGTGCGTGAGGAGTTGGAGAACTTCGCGCGTGTATCCGATTCGTGGGACGCCCTGGAGAAGCTCTACACCGAGATCGCCGACGGCTTGTCGGATCCTGATCTGGCTCGCGAATATTGGGCAAGACTGGCCAGCATTCAGGAGCAACGTGGCGAGGTGGATGAGGCCGCTGCCAGCTACGAGCACATGTTGGAACTCGATCCGGCGGACGTGGCGGCTCTCGAAGCCTTGGACAACCTGTTTCGCTCTGCGGAACGCTGGGCGGACCTCGTTGAGGTCTACCGCAAGCGGATCGACCTCGAGCTCGACGAAGAGCAGAAGGAGCGACTGTACGCCGAAATGGCGACCATCCTCGAGCAGCAGTTGAAGCAGCCGGAGAAGGCCATCGCGGCTTATCGTGAGGTCCTGATGTTCTCGCCGGCGAGCGCCACGGCACTCAGCGCTCTCGACCAGCTATATGCGGGGCAGGGTAACTGGGTCGAGCTGGCGGAAAACCTCGATGCTCGCCTCACTCTGGCCGAAACCGAGGCCGAACAGATCGAAATCATGTTGCGTCTCGCAGCGCTGAGAGAGCAGCACATGGGGGATGCCCACGTAGCGATCGATAGCTATCGCCAGGTCCTCGAGCGCGACCCGCTGAATGAGCAGGCGCTTGACGCGTTGGAGCGTTTGGGCCAGCAAGACGCGAACGCGTTGCTGATCGCCGAGATTCTCGAGCCTCTGTATCGGACTCAAGGTGCCTCCGACAAGCTCATCGGGGTCTACGAAGTTCAAGAGCAGCGGGAGCAAGATCCGCAACGTCGTGTGGAGTTGCTGCATCAGATTGCGGAGCTCTACGAAGCTGCTTCTTCAGATGCCGCCAAGTCGTTCGACACCTATTGCCGTGCGTTGGCGGTAGACCCCACGAACGAGCTGACGCGTGAGTCCCTCGACCGCCTTGCCAGGATGACCGGGCGATTCGAGGATTGCGCGCGGCAATTCGAGGCGCTGGCTGCGGACAAGGAACAGGGTGACGCCGAGATCGCCAGCAGCTTGTACATGGCTGCTGCGCGCACGGTTGAGAACGAGCTGCGCGACGTCGACCGTGCGATCGAGTTGTACCGCAGGGTGATCGCGATCGATCCGGTCAACATCGAAGCCGCTGATGCGTTGCAGGCGTTGTTCCAGGCCACATCACGCTACGACGAAACGTCCCTCGTTTTGCAGCGCAAAGCCGAAATGCTGGAGGATCTGGACCAGCAGAAGGAAGCGCTCTACCAGGCCGCCACCATCGAGCGAGACATACTGGAACGGCCCGACAAGGCCATCGTGGTCTATCGCAAGGTGCTGGAGCTCGACGAAGAAGACGTCAAGAGTGTCGACGCGCTGATCGACCTCTACCTTGGGCTCGAACGTTGGCAGGATTTGCTCGACATCCAGAGCAAGAAGGCGGACCTCGTTTTCGAGGCGGACGACAAGAAAGTCATCTACTATCAGATGGGTTCGGTCTACGAGCGTGAGCTCGAGAACCTATCCAAAGCGATCGATACTTATCAGCGCGTCCTCGAGCTCGATCCCGATGACATCGAAGCATTGGGACGCTTGGACGCGTTGCACGTCGCCTCTGGAAATTGGAACGAGCTGCTCAGTGTGCTCACGCAGGAGGCGGAACTGACGAGCGACGCGAACGAGGCGCTCAGCTATCAGTACAGAATCGCGGAGCTCTACGAAAAGCACCTCGACGACGTGCCCCGGGCAGTCGAGCTCTACCAAGAGATCCTCAACATTCAGGCCGCGCATCAGCCCACGCTCGATGCGCTAGAGAACATCAAGAACGGCGACCAAGCACCCATGGCAGCCGCACTCGTGCTGGAACCGGTTTACGAGATCATGGGGGAATACGAGCGCCTGATTGCGGCGCTCGAGGTTCAGGTCGCGCACACCCAGGATCCGTACGGCAAGGTGGATCTGCTGCAGCGGACCGCGACCGTGGCCGAAGAGCGTCTGATGGACCATGCCCGTGCGTTCGACTTGTACGCCCGTGCCGTGGCCTACGACACCCGCAACGAGGATACCCTCGCTGCTCTCGAGCGGCTGGGTATGGCGTTGGGACGCTGGAAGGACATCGCGGAGCTGTACGCTGGCGAGCTCGAGAAGCTGGAAGACGCTGACGAGAAGGTGCAGCTCGGCATTCGAGTTGCAGCCATCTACGAGTTGCAGCTGGAGGATGTCGACAACGCGGTGAGGTACTACCGCGCCGTGTTGGAACTGGTGCCTGAGCATCAGGCAGCACTGAGTGCGCTCAACCGCTTGTTCACCCAGTCCGAGCGCTGGAGCGAGCTGGTGGGCATTCTCGAACGACAGGCGGAAGTTGGGGACAGTCCCGAAGAGATCCTCGACTTCAAGTACCGCTTGGGTGAGGTCCGCTACGAGCACCTCGACGACGTGGATGGGGCGATCGCGGCTTTCGCCGACGTGCTGAACGCCGCTCCGGAACACGAAGCTTCCCGCGGTGCGCTCGAAGCTCTGTTCGAGGCCGGTATCAAGCAGCCTGAGATTGCGCAGACGCTCGAACCGCTGTACCAGGCCGCTGGCGAATGGGAGAGCCTGGCACAGGTTCACCGCGCGCAGTTGGAGCACTCCGAAGATCCTGAGGAGCGGCTGCAATTGTTCTATCGCATCGCCGAAGACGCCGAGGAGCACCTCATGGACTCCGAAGCAGCGTTCGAAACGTACTGCCAGGCTTTGTCGGAACATCCGTTGGACGAACGGGTGGGTGAGGACCTCGAACGTTTGGCGACAGCCATCGACGATGGCTGGAACCGTTTGGCGGTACACTACGCCGATACGGTCAGCCAAGAGGGCGTGTCTGCGGAGGTGCAGGCGACGCTCGGTGTGCGCCTGGCGCGCGTCTACGAGGACGAACTCGGCGATGTCGAAAAGGCCAAGCAGTCCTATCAGTTCGTCTTGAGCGTCTCTCCGTCGGATCCGGAATCCCTGGAGAACCTGGACCGGATCCATTCCGGTTTCGAAGAATGGGCGGAGCTCGCCGAGATCCTCGAGCGTCGGGCGCAGGCGTCGGAAGACACGGAAGAGCGCGTGTTGTTCTTGACCCGACTCGGCGAAGTCTATGAAGAGCAGCTGGCTCAGGTGGACGACGCCGAGCGCTCGTACCGTCGGATCTTCGACGAGCTCGAACCGAACAACGAAAACGCGATCGCTGCTTTGGAGCGAATCTTCGAGCAGAAAGAGTCGTGGAACGACCTGCTCAAGGTGTTCGAACGGCAGCTGGAATTGGCTGTCGGTGACGTCGAAGAGGCGGAGATCCGGGCCAAGATGGCGCGCTTGCATTGGGACAAGCTGGGTCAGCTGGACGCCGCTTCGGAAGGCTGGAAGCGCGTTCTGGAGTTGCGTGGCGACGATGTCGAGGCGCTGACGGGGCTCGCCGATCTCTACGAGCACCAGGAACGGTGGGCAGAGCTGAGCGACGTCTTGGAGCGACAGTTCGACGTTGCCGAGCTCGACGAAGATCGCGTGATGGCTCTCAGCCGCCGCGCGAAGCTGTTCAGTCAGCAACTCGGGCGCGATGACGAAGCCTTGGAGACGTGGCAGCGCGTGCTGGACATCGACTACAGCAACCCGCCGGCCCTACTGGCGATCGCCGACATTTGGCGTCGGCGCGGGGATCATCGTGAGCTGGTGATGGCTCTGCACAGTGCGGTCGAGCGCGCCGCGGCCCTCGTCGAGCAGGAGCAGCTGACCGCCCTCTTCCGCGAGCTGGGTAAGACCTACGGCGAGGTGCTCGAGCAACCCTACGAGGCTGCAGAAGCTTGGGCACAGCTCCTAGAGGTGGACGCCACGGACTTCGAAGCGATGGAGGAGCTGGAGAAGCTCCACCGCGCCGACAACCGGTGGGAAGACGTCGTCAGGGTCAAGATCCAGCGGGCGGCGGCGCTCGAAGAGCCCGAGGAGAAGATCCGCGAACTGCTCGAAGTGACCGACATATGGCGCACGGAAATCGAGCAGTATGACGGTGCGGCAGAGGCCTTCGAGAAGATCCTCGAAGTTGACCCGATGCACGAACTTGCCTTCGACGAATTGGAGAAGCTGCATCGCTCGGCCAATCGTTGGGAGCAACTCGTCGAAGTGTACTTGGCTCGACTCGAGTACGTCGAAGAGCAGTCCGTGCGAAATGACCTTTGGCGGCGCATGGCGCGCGTTTTCGAAGAACGTATCGAGGACGAGGACTCGAACGAGCAGGCCTTCGTAGCGTTGGATCAGGCCTTCAAAGAGGACTTCCACGACGACGCCACTGCGGAGTACCTGGCGCGCATGGCCCAGGCGACGGGCAAGTGGAAAGAGCTCATCTCAGACACCCAGCAGCTGCTGGAACAGCAGACGGAAGTCATCGACCGCATCAAGCTCTGTCTGCACCTCGGCAAGTGGTACGGCGAGGATCTGGCCAGGGGTGACTACGCGAACGCTTACTACGCCCAAGTGGTGCAAATGGACCCGACGAACGTCCAGGTCCGGCGCCAGATGGCGAACATCTATCGCCTCAGCGGTGACTGGGCGCACGCGACCCAGACCTTGCAGCAAGCGGAAGAAGCGGCCGTCAAGAACGACGACAAGAAGATGGTTCTCGTCGACTTGGGTGATCTGTACCGCAAGCACATGAACGAGGTCGACCAGAGTGTCGCGTTCTACAAGCGCGCGCTGGCGATCGACGCTCACTTGTTGCCCGCGTTGGATGCGTTGGAGCACATCTACAGTGAGCGCAACGAGACCAACGACTTAGTGCAAATACTGAAGCGCAAGGTCGAGGCGTTGTCGGATGCCGAGGCACTCTCTCAGACGCGCCTGCGACTGGCAGAGCTGTATGAGAAGGAGCTCAAAGACGAGGAGCGCGCGGCTGATGTCTACGCTGGGGTGGTGGAGCAGGACGAGACGAATCTCGTTGCGTTGCGTGGCCTGGAGCGGGTGTACACAGCCATGCAGCGTTGGAACGAGCTGTCCGACGTTCTGGAGAAGCAGCTTCGCGGTGTGCAGTCGGAGCGTGAGCGGGTCGATGTTCTGCTCAAACTGGGCGGCCTGCAGGAGGAGCAGTTCCTCAAGGCAGAAGTGGCTGCTCAGCGCTACGAGCGCGCATTGGAAATCGATCCCGCGGAGACCAAGGCTTATGACGGCCTCGAACGCTGCTACCGCCGGCTGAAGCGCTGGGAGGACCTCGTGCGGACGTACGAGCGACACATCGAAGAAGCGGCCGAGCACGACGACAAGATCCGCCTGTTCGCCGAGATCGGTGACGTCTACGCAGACGAGCTCCATGAGTCGGAGCTCGCCATTTCGGCGTACCGCAGTATCGTCGATCTGGACGAATCGAACATCGAGGCGCTCGATGCCCTAGCCAAACTCTACGACAAGCGCGGGGACGTTCACGACAGCATCGATTGCTTGACCAAGGTCGCAGAGCTGACCACCGACGGGGCCCAGCAGGTGGACATGTTCTACCGCATCGGCCGTGCGCAACGAGACCGGCTCGACGATCCGATTTCGGCGCGCGAGAGCTTCGAAAAGGCGTTGGACCTCGAGCCCTCGCATCTGCAGTCGTTGACCGCACTGCGGACGATCGCCATCAACGAGGAGGATTGGGACGCGGCCGCGCGCTATCTTGCGCAAGAAGTCGAGAATACCGAGTCCGATCGGGCCAAGGCAAAGCTGTGGGTGGAGCTCGGACGGATACGCGAGGAACGCCTCGGCGAGCACGAGGCTGCGCTGGAGGCGTTCGAGCAGGCCATCAAGAATGATGACGAGTGCGAGGAGGCGGCTGCTCCCTTGGTGGAGGAGTACGTCGACAAGGCACGCTGGGAAGAGGCGGAGCCTTTGGCAGAGCTCCTGGTTCGACGTGGTCGAGGCGGCGACCGAATCGAACAGCATCGCCTGAACAACATCCTGGGCAAGGTACAAGCGGCGCTTGGCAAAGACGAGGCGGCACTCAAGGCCTACCAAGAAGCCTTCAAGCTGGACGTGACCTCCCAAGAGAGTGTGCGTGGCATCGCGGAGGTCTCTTATCGCCTCAAGGACTGGCCGACCTCGCTCACGAACTACCAGAAAGTGCTGACCGCGCTGGGCGAAGATGAGGTCGACGAGCGCACTCAGGTCTACCATCGCCTGGGTTGCATCAAGCAAGAGCAGGGGCAGCTGCGCCAAGCCGTCAACAACTTCGAGAAGGCGTTGGCGCTCAACGGTGAACATCGGCCCACGCTCGGTGCGCTGGTCGAGATATACGAGCAGCAGAACGATTGGCCGCAGGTCGCCGAGTATACAAGCGGCAAATCCTCGATGGTGTCACCGAAGAGGACCGCCGCTTCGACCTGCTGCTCGACATCGGGCAGGTGTGGAGCGAGAAGGCGAGTGACCCGCTCAAGGCCATCGATGCTCTGGAAGAGGCGCAGACGATCAAGCCGCACGATCACGTGCTGCTGCATCGACTGCTCCAGCTCTACCAGAAGACCTCCGAGTGGCCGAAGATGATCGAGACCATCCTCACCATTTCGGAGCTCGAGAGCGACCCGGAGAAGAAGGCTCGCTACTACTTCACCGTCGCTCAGTTGTACCGCGACAAGATCGAGGATGCGGACCGCGCAGTCGAGTACTTCAACGAAGCGCTCGATCTGCACTCGGGCTTCCTCGAGGCGTTCGAGCGTATCAACAAGATCCTCACGCAGCTCCGAAACTGGAAGCAGTTGGAGCGCAACTACCGCAAGATGCTCCACCGAATCGCGGGCAAGGGCAAGACGGACCTGGAGCACTCTCTGTGGTACCAGCTCGGCTTGGTCTACCGTGACCGCATCCAAGATCGCGACAAGGCCATCGATGCGTTCAAGATGGCGTCGCACACGAAACCGACGGACCTCACCGACCGCCGTATTCTTTCCGAGTTGTACGAGGTCAGTGAGCAGTACGACGAGGCTATCGAAGAGCAGCGCTACATCCTCGAGCAGGACCCGCTCAAGATCGACCCCTATCGGTCGCTCTACCGTCTGTTCCTCTACAAGCGGGCGTACGACGAGGCTTGGTGCGCGGCGTCGGTCATGTCGTTCTTGCGCAAGGCTGACGAAGAGGAGCAGCGCTTCTACGAGGACTATCGGCCGCAGGGCATGCTTCCGGTTCAGGGGCGCCTGAGCAACGACCATTGGGTCAAGCTACTGCTGCACCCCAAACTCAACGTTTACCTTTCGCAGATTTTCGTCGGGGTGGTCAAAGCGGCAATTCAAGCCAAGTTGGCGCAGCTGGGCCCCGGGCACAAGCCACCAGACAAGAAGTACAAGCAGGACATTCAGAGCTCCACCATCACCTTCGTGCGTTCCTTCGGGTGGTCGTCACAGGTGTTGGGAGTGCCGATGCCCGAGCTGTATCTGCGCAATGATCAACCAGGCGGCTTGGAGGCACTGGTCGCAGATCCTGCTGCCTCTCAAGCTGGGCGTTCCGTGCTTTCGGGACATCAACCGCCCGAGCTGGCGTTCCTCACCGGCAAGCATCTCGCTACGTATCGGCCGGAGCTCTACATTCGCAATCTCTTCCCCGGAAAGAGTGATCTGACGGTGATGTTGTTCGCGGGTGTCATCATCGGGGCACCGAACACGCCGTTGCCTCAGGAGATCGCCTCCAACGTCCACGCGACGGCGAAGGCGCTCAACCAGCATCTCGACGCTCAGTCGCGAGAGCACCTGCGCAGTGTCGTCAAGCGCTTCGTGGCTGATGGGGCCAAGGCAAACATCAAGCGCTGGAACGAGGCAGCGGAGCTGACGGCCTGCCGAGCGGCGTTGCTCCTCACCGGCGATCTCGAGGTCGCGAAGAAGATGCTGAGTGCCGAACGCGGGACGCCCGAACTGACCGCCGCAGAGAAGATGAAGGATTTGCTCGTCTTCATGGTCAGCGAGCAGTACTCGGCGCTGCGTGCAGCGCTCGGGGTCAAGATCCCGGTCGAGTAGCGGGGCGACCCGCGCCAGACCGGCGCCAGTTGCGCGCGGCGACGGTCTTGGTCTTGCGCTTCTGCAGCCGGGTC
>JBNKZR010000267.1:0-10632 GCA_050301735.1 Polyangiaceae bacterium
ATCTCCGAGAACCTTGGATTGTCGGTTCCCGCGTACGGTTGCTTCAAACACTCGAGACTGCTGGCGTCATGCTTTCGCATTGACGTCCGAGCCGAAGTGCGACCTGAACCCTTGACGGCCATCATGGAAGGACAATCGAACTATCGAAAACGGAGTGGAGCGAACATGGATCCCGTGGCCTTCAGTCTTGCTCAAGCGCGAACAGGCTGAGATCTACACCGCGTTGGCCGGCGGCGCTGGTTCACCAGCGGGCGGAGCTGCAGCGGCGCGCCGAGGAAACTGCCGGATTTGCTGCAGGCGCAACAGAGAGGCGGCGTCGTACAAACGATAACCCGCCCGCGAACGAGCGTTGGGGGTCAACAGCCGGATCGCATTTTGGGAGGTTTGCCCGGCTGTGCTGACAACTACCTGACTCTCGGAGGGCGCGTCGTCTTCGGCGTTTCAGGGATCTCGCCCTCGGCCGTTACCCAGCGGAGATTGTCTAGCAGGACGGTGGAGTCCAGGAGGCCGTCCCCGGCATCCCAAACCGTCAACCGAAGCGTGAGCAGCTCACCTGGAACGATGGGAGACAATGTCTCGAGCCAGCCTGTAGCTGCGTGCGGAAACTCTTGCCCTTCCTCGATGAATCCCGTTCCCTCGAGCTCTGCGGTCCCCAACGGACAATCAAACACTTTTCCCAGGATCTCGGCGGGCTCGCAGACCTCGACGAACCCGGCATTCACACTGACGTGGTTGCCAAGACGATCAAACGAAATATTCCTACTGGGAGGCACCGCGGGATGCTCGGAATACAACAGTGCGGCGAAGTAATCATTGTATTCGCTGCAAACGTATTCCGGGTACTCGAACGTGTAGAAGTCGAAGCTGAACGCGAAGGCGTTGGCATTGGTAGGGGCTTGTATCTCCAACTCGAGGGCGATGCCGTCCACGTAAATCCCCAACTCGGGGTCGCCGGCCAGGTTGGGGCAATCGGACTGCGGGACGAGGTCTTCGGGTAGGTCCAGAGCTGGGCAGGTCATCATTGCGCCGAACGGAGACATACCTTCGGCAGGGTCGGTTGCCTCGACGGCACCCGGCCGGGCAATGCCCGAAGAAATGGCCACCAGATTGAGCCCCTGAACAGGAGCCACGGCTGGTCCGAATTGATCGAGAATTCCGCGGGACAAAGGGTGCGGAGGAGAGCCCGGCGGAGCGCCCGCACCTGTGAACAAGTCGGCGCACGTCTCGGCGTCGGGCGAAACGGCGTCGCCGTTGGGAAACACCCAACGTGCTGCGACTAGACCCCAGCTGTCGCCCTGCTTCGTCCGGCACAAGCCCATGGCTCGGGCGGCTTCCGTGGCGTCGTCTGCCTCGAGGCTGAGCCCCTCGTCGCAGTTGGACGGTTCGTTGTCTGGAGTCCCGTCGCAGTCTTCGTCCACCCCGTTGTCGGACACGTCATAAGCGCCCGGATTGGACTGTGGATCTTCATCGTTGCAATCTCCGTCGACTTCAGAGAAGCCGTCGCCGTCATCGTCGACGGCTGGATCCGTGGGCGGAGGATCGTCCGGCAGCGGCACGACGATGGGCAAAGGAGGTTCGACCACCAGCTCATCGTTTGGATCCGCCTCTGGAGGAGCGACAGATGGCTTCGCGGTGGCTTCAGCAGAATCGACGGCCTCAGTAGAATCGGTGGCCTCAGCAGAGTCGGGCAGCGGCTCTTGAGCGCCAGGCGGTGGCATCGACTCGACCTCTCCGGGTCGGTAGGTCGTCGGTGGCGGCCCCACCGCAACAGTAGGGCTTGCTTCGCTCACTGCGGTGTTCGACGGCTGCGTGGGGGGAGCTTCGCCACAACCCGAGAGCAAGCCCAGCCCACCGAGGACAACCGGGTACACAGCGACGCTAACGAGATTGCGCGCTGTCCGGACCCCACCCAGCACGCTCGCAAGTTCACGGCCTGGCTGGCAACGATTGTGGCAATTGACCATGGCCAAGCGAAGCTGCCACAGCCTCAGTTCGCATTACTAGCCTGGTCAGCTCTCGGTATTCACCTCTCTCCACGAATTACCGATAGTACAGTGGAGCGGAATTGAAACCGTGGAAACTTCCAACGCACGAACTACCTCGCGCTGCCAAGTGGTGATGGTCGGGAACATTGCCAGAAAGAATCGACGATGTTCGGTCCAGTGACCACTCGCGACGAACACTTCCGAGGAAGCGCTCGCACACGGCGCTCGCGTCGGGTCTGGGGGTCATGGTCTGCCTCGTGACAGGAGACGTGCCGCGCGTGGTGCACGTCAGCGACGCAGCATCCAGGGTGTTCGGCAAGCCGAGTGAAGATCCTCAGCGAACCTGAGCCCCTCGCCGCAGCACCATAGCAAAGCCAGTCAGTGCCAGAGTGAGCCAAGTTGAGCTGAACGACGGCGCGTGGTTTCGCTTCGTCAACGCAACTTTGGCGACAACCGCGAGCCGCGGACGAAATCTCCGGCTAGCATGAACGTTGCGTTCTCTGGCGTGATGAGAAAGATAGCCATCATACCCGTTGCCCTTTTTCTCTCGCAGGTCACCGCGGCGTGGGGCAACCAAGACGGTGTGGCCGCATCGTGGGAACGCGCCTGCACTGCTGACTGCAAGTGTGCGGTCTTCGTGTGCAGCCAGGGTACCTGTGGGGCTAGCCCAAGTGCCTGTGGTGACATCGGGGGGACTCCGATCCCCTCCGACACTGCCAATGAGTTAACGCCACAAAGCGTTTGGCCTTCGCCCGCAAGGTCTGCGACCAGCGGGCGACCCAGCTAGTCCCGAGAGATGGCCCGGTCGTTGCGTCGCCCCCAGCTCCAACACCCGACGAGAATACTGCACGGCTTGGAGGGGGTCGACACACCCGCCCGCTCGAGCGTTCATGCACAGAAGAACGCCGTTGCATCACGCCAAGCCGTCACCCGGAAGCCCCCGCCGAACCCTCGCTCGAACTGGATCTTCGCGTTCGCCTTGCAATGCGTTGGCGGAGACAGAGCGAGGCCCTTCTGAGAAGGCCCCGTTCACGATGACGGGAACGATGGTCACATGCCTCTGCTGGGCCCGGTCGACCGTCACAATCGCGACCACGGGCGATGCGGGCGATCGCACGCCGATGAGCGAAAGGGCTTCCGTGCCGGCGCCCTCCGTCGAATTTGCGCTGAGCGGGTTGTGCGGATGCCGGATGTGCAGACTGTGCTGGTCTTTGTTCTCTGGCCACAGCAGTCCGTCAACATCGCAATGGCCGTCCACCGCCACTGCACCGTACGAGTGTAGTTCGCGTCGACACGCGTCTGATTGGCTGCAGTCAGCGGGCCGCGGAAGGTAGCTCTCCTGGCAGAATGATCTGGTCCGTCGGTTGCCTGCCCGGTGATGCAACAACGCGCCGAATGAATTGCCGCTGCCGGCGGAGCGTTTGAGCGCCGGCAGCCGGTGAACCTGTTCCGCCTCGGTCGAGAAGAAACCGCGCCCCGGGTTGCCTCTTGCAACGCTGAGTTTTCCCACGTATCCAGACCCACAGAAATGACAAAGGGCGGCATAAGAGTAAGAGCCAGGGGGCTTTCCCTGGTCCTGCGAGGTTCAACGGTGTTGGCGGCGGCGTGGGTGACTAGCGCCTGCTCATCTGACCGCCCCGATTTCTCCGCGGAGGACGTGACCGAGTCGACCGACACGACAACGCAAGTCGGCAGCAACAAACCGACGACTGGCGATGCCAGTGCGGACGGCACTGATGCGGGCAGCGATGCGACGGACTCCGAAAGCGATGCGACGGACTCCGAAAGCGATGTGATGGACTCCGAAAGCGATGCGACGGATTCCGATACGACGGACACGGATGACGAGGCAATGCCGTGCGAGCCGAACGCTGAGCAACAATGCTGGGAAGACGAAACGGGCGAACCGTTGCCGGAGCTCACGGGAGGAGTGCGAGGCAGTTGCCGCAAAGGGACGCAAACCTGCACGGAAGATGGTCAGTGGGGTCCTTGTGAGGGAGCCGTAGGTCCGTTGGCGTCAGATCGGTGCGAAGTCTCGGGCGCGGATGATGATTGCAACGGCGTGGCCAACGAGAACTGCAGTTGCACTGGCTCAGAAACGCGGGAGTGCGGGACAGAGACCGGCAACTGTGAGCTTGGCACTCAGAGTTGCGACGGAAGCACCTGGGGAGATTGTGAGGGCGGTGTCGAGCCGGCGGAACGTGACTCCTGCTCGGTCGAGGGGGACGATGCCAATTGCGACGGCGAACCCAACGACGGCTGCGAATGCATCGGAAACGCGACGGAGGCCTGCGGAGATTGCGGTACGCGCACCTGCGACCCGGCGACTGGAACGTGGGGCGAGTGCGCTGGTGATGGCCAAGTCGAAACTTGTTGGGAATCAGCAGCCGGGGTGGCGTTGCCGGGCGCCGTACCCACCAATCCCCTCGGCAACTGCAAACTGGGTTCAAAGACATGCGGCGCGGACGGCGATTGGACGCCTTGTACCGGAGCCGTCGCGCCACAGGCACAAGATACCTGTGATCCGGGGGATGACGCGGACTGCGACGGCACTGCCAACGAGGGCTGCACCTGTAGTACAGGCGAGACTCGTGTCTGCGGCAAGGACACCGGTAACTGCGAAGTTGGGGAACAGGCATGCCAGGCAGACTTCAGCTGGGGGGACTGTGTTGGTGAGGTTGTGGCGGAGTCCGCCGACTCTTGCGAAGTGAGTGGCGATGACGCCAATTGCAACGGCGTCGAGAATGAGGGTTGCGAGTGTACAGCTGACGCCCCGGAGGCGTGCGACGACGGTCTACCGTGTACGGATGAGGTGTGTACCAACGGCATGTGCTCCAATCCGGTGAAGGCGGGGTTCTGTCTGATCGGCGGGGCCTGCCAGAATCACAACGCCAACGACAAGACAAACCAGTGTCGATACTGTGATGCCGGCATCAGCCAGACTTCATGGACGAACTGGTCCGCCACGAAGGCCTGTGATGATGGGGTCTGGTGCAATGGCGACGATACCTGTAATGGCTCTGGTGACTGTTTGCCGAGCGGCAGCAGGTGCCCATCCTCCGGGCCCTGTGTGTTAGCTACATGCGATGAGGCCAACCAACAGTGTTACAAACCCAGCACAGTTGCATGTGAAGAGGACGATGAGTACGCGTGTTCCGGGGCGAGTACTACCTGCGGAACCGCCGTGCAAACGCGTCGCGTGACGCGCTATTGCGACGGCGCCTCGGCGGCCTGCTTGGGCGAGATCGTCGAAGAGAATTGGCAGACCGAAACGCAATGCCGAGCGGATCAAGTGTGCAACGGCTCGACGTTCGCGTGCGTGGCTGGTGGGACGCCCTGCCCGATTTGGTGCGACCCGACGACCAATTTGTGCTGGCAAACCACCGTAGCTAGTCCGGCGCAGGTGTCCTACGAGTCAGCGGTCGATGTGTGTAGCTCGGCTTCATGGGGCGGCTTCGACTGGCGTCTGCCCACCGTCGCCGAATGGACCGAAGTCTTGGAGGAGTGCGCCGGAGTTGGATGCGACACTTCTCCCACACCAGCCGGCTGCGTTTGGGGCGGCGTATTTGCCTCCCAGCCGTGTGGCATCTATTGGACGTCGGACACTGACTCCGGCGACCGCCTCGCGCTGTGGGCCGCCTTCGGGGCAGCGTTTACCGCCACTGATTACGCCGCAGCATTTTGTGTCATCGACAACTGACCAGGGATCCCCCTGAGCCATTCGGGTTGCGAATTTCGCCAGCGCTACCGGGTGTTGAGGCAAGGACTCAGCTGACCGAGCGGGGTCCCTGGTGTGGCAGGTGGTGGATGCGGGGCAAGGGGAACCCACGCGACCGGGCCCCGAACTGCCGAAGGCAGTTTGGGTAGGAGCGAAGGGGCTTCGCCATCAAGCGCAGCGCCGCCTTCGTCGTCTTCGCAACCTCGGCCCAGCGCATAGGACGCGACCGGCGATCTCGGTCGTTTCTGCGTGGGTTGGCGTCGGCACATCGTGGAAGGTGAGCGGACTGTCGTAGCGACTCGCGTTGTCGAGAACGTAGACACCATCGAGATAGAGGAGCGTGACGAGCGGGGCAAGCTCTGCGAGCCTGCCCCTACTCCGGAACGAGTCTAGCCGGTGAACCTAGCCGCCAAAGCCGGCGCCCGCATCGCCGCCCCAAGAGCCCTCGCCGCCCCAAGAACCCTCGCCGCCCAAGTCCTCGCTGCCCAAGTCCTCGCCACCCAAGTCCTCGCCGCCAGCCGAATCGTCGTGGGACCACTCTCCCTCTTCGTCCGGAGGCTCTTCTCCTCCAGCTGGGTGCTCGCCGGCTGCATCGCCAGGATGCTCGCCGGTCCACTCCCCTGCGCCGAACTCGCCAGACTCATCTGTCCATCCGGCACCGGGAGCTCCCGCTCCGCTCTCATCACCTGGCGCACCGCCGCTATGCGGGCCGCAGCTGAACGGTCCGTCGAAATCGACTCCGCACTCGACGTCACAGCTGTCGTCGTCGCAGCCTCGTAGGGCGTCGAGGCACTCGAGCCCACGCCCACGCCCCGCTTCGTGCGAATGGCTCAACCCCTCGCAGGCCTCCTCGTCACAGTCGGCTTCCATGCATCCTCGCCAACACCCCGCGGCGTGGTCCCGACTACCAGCCAAGAAGCCGTCAAACGCCTCACAGTGCTCGACCACATTCGCGCAGTGGTCGGGAGCTTCTTCTGACTCGCAAGCTTCGGCGAGTGCATCGCAGGCCGCCAGCGCGCCACGGTCACCTGCTTCCATCAACTGGATCGCTTGCTGCGCCGTCTCGAACGACTCGCTTTGGGATGGTGTTTCTCCGGGATCCGCGCTGCACCCGGTGAGCACCAGCAGACAGCCAAGTATCGTCTTGTTCATGATTGATTCCTTTCTCAACTCGACGGCACGTGACGTCCGTCAGGTGGGATAGAGTCGGCAATGACGCAAACCGGGGTTCGTGGTGCGCCACTTCGGTCAGGCCGTTGGCCAGGCCCGAAAACAAGAAAAGACCGTGACCCGCTCGGCCTCCGGTGGGTCTCGCCTGGCCCAAGGCTGCCCTCTCTGCATTGGATCGCGCCCAACCGATCCGAAACGCGTGACCCAGATCCGTAGTTCGCGAGCTCCAGTATCAGCAGGAACAGCATGTTCGCATACGCCCATCCCAGCGACCCGCGCAGCCAGATTGTGCGCCTGGATGCGACACCTCGCGTCACTCTATGGGTTGCCCCAAACGCGGGCTCGTCCCTCATGGCCGTTTCGCCGAAAGTAGATGATCAGGTATTCGCAGAGCTCGCCTCGTTGGCAGCTCAAGGCGATGCCCACGCCACCCAGCGGCTCTTCAGTTTGATGGTGCCGCGGGTTCGCAACCTCATACGCTATCTCGTGCGCGGTGATCGGGACGTGGAGGACTTGGCTCAGGAATCCCTGGTCGCGCTGTACCGAGGGTTGGCCAGCTACCGCGGAGAGGGTCGCTTTCGGGCTTGGGCGGATCGCGTAGTCATTCGCGCCGCCCTGCGTGCGGTGGAGAAACGCCGCTTGCACGACGCGCCGCTATGCGAGCACGACGAAGCCAGCCAATCCGGGCGGCGAGACACACCGCCCGACTCTTACCTTTGGCGGAGAGCGTTGGTGCGCTGCTTGGATGAGCTACCGTGGGAGCAGCGCCAGGCTGTCGTATTGCATTTCGTTCTCGACTTTACCGTGCCGGACATCGCGGCGGAGGTTGGGGTGCCACTGGAGACAGTGCGCAGCCGGTTGCGCCTCGGGATGCGCAAACTCAAGTCGCAGTTCTCGGCAAACGTTGAAAGGCGGGTTGGCTAGTGCGCGACGATGCCGACCTGCCGTCGTTGTTTCCACCTCGCCTCGATGATGAGGCAGGACCCGCCCGCCGCTTGTCGGAAGACGAGACGGATGCGCTCGTTGCAGAAGCCATGCGCGCGTGTGGCGTGCCGATCGCGCCGCAAGCTGCCGGCAATCCCGCCAAGCCGCCAGTCGTCGGAACCTCCGGCGAACACCGCGCGATCAGACGCAGCGAGTTTCCCGAAGAGGAGGACTCACTCGACGCACCCCTTGGTCTCCGCGTCGCCTCTCGACCACCGCGCAGTGCATCCAGACGGCTCGTGCCGGTCGCGGTCATCGGTGCGGCGATGGCATTCGGAACGGGAGCCGCTGCAGCCCTGTCGGGCTCTTGGCTGCCTGCAGTGCAGCAGTGGGCTAGCGAATGGGTCTCGGGGGGACAGGAACAAGTCGAAGAAACCGCGAAGACAGCAGCGCCCACCCTGAGAAAGCGAGCGCCGGGCATCGAACTCGCACCCAGCGAGATCCCAGTAGCGCCAAGCTCGAACCCCAGAGCCTCGGGAGCCGCCCCGCCCCAAGAGGTTGAGCACGCACGCAAGCGAGCAGACGCCGAGCAAGCACAGGTCGCTTCGGCGCAGCCAAGAGCCACCGCTCCGCATCAAGACTCAAAGCCCGAGCAGCCGGACTTGCTCTCAGTCGCTAACTCACTCCGCGCCCAACGCCGGTACCACGAGGCGTTGCAGAACTACACGAAGATCGTGGCTCGCGGAGGAGGTGGACGCCAGGTGGTCGCGGCCCGGACTGCTGCAGCAACGCTCCTTCTCGATCATCAGAACGACGCCAAGGGGGCGATGCGCATGCTGGCACCGATCACCGAGTCTTCCCGCGCACTACCAGAGGCGGTCTTCTTGTTGGCGCGAGCTCAGGCGGCGGCGGGCGAGCGCTCGGCGGCCGTTCGCACCCTCCGACGCTTCACCGCGCAACACGGAGATCATCCGCTCGCCCAACGCGCGAAGCATCGTTTGGAGCAGCTAAGTGGTACCGCAGACTGAGGCTCTCGCGAGGAGGAAGCGCTCGACCCAGTTCGCGCATAGGGCGCTGTGGCTCGGCGCGCCCTTGGTCGGCGCTTGCTCCGGCCCAACCGACATCGCTGCGGTGATCGATGTTGACCCACCGGTAACCTCGAACCAAAACATCACCCGAGGCGCGGCGTCGACCAGCTCCGAGGAGGACGATGAGCGAAACGACGACGGGGAGGGATTGGTCTGGCCTGGGCCGTTCGCTAACGGCGCCTCTGGTGAATCCCTGTTCGGACAGAACGGCAATGAGAACCCTTCGGACGCGGTTTGGATCAGTGGCTGGCCGCTCGATGACTGGACGGACGCCAACCACCCATGGCCACTCGCCATTGGGCTCCCCGAGTTTTTCGAGTATCCGCGGGCGGACGTGCAGGTCGCGGTCTGGGTGAGCGGGGAGACCGCCGAGATCATTCAAGCCTGGTGGGCTGGGTTGCCGACTGAAGGCTCGGAGATCCTCCAGTTCGACGACCAACGCTTCGTCGTCACCGAGGACGACGCAGGCGCGGTCTTCGCCGTGACGGCGGACAGGCCGCCGGACGGGACGTCGTCCTACTTGCCCATCCCCGACGGCTTTGGGCGCAATTGACGGCGCCCCTCAGTCGCTGTTTCATACCCACTGTGCGCCTGCCAAGGTTGTGGTTGTTCGCTTTCTGGGCGTCCCTGCTTCAGACTGACCCGTCCTTCGCCCAGGCTGCTGGCCCCGATCCGGATGAGGCGACCTCCGCAGCGAAGCCAAACGTCGTGGTGTTATCCAACAACGAGACACTAGCGCAGCGCGTGCGAGGACACACCGTCGAACTCGACGCAGACGTTGTCGTTCGCGCTGAAACACCAGTTGGCTCCTGGAGTCAGCAGGCGATGCTGGCCCGCGCCGTCGCAGGGCGCACAGGAACAGCGCTGGTCGTATGGCTGTCAGATATTGCGTCTGTGAGTGGCGAGGCGGCTGCCGAACGACGCGCGTTCGTCGCGATCCTGCTTTGCGAAGCGGACCGCCTATACATACGCGACCTGGGGCCCACATCGGAAGCGGCTTCCCCTACCGACACCTCGGCGGTGCTGGAGCTCGCAGCACTCAGCACGAGAGCCGCTTTGGACTCCCTTGATGCACAGGAGTCGCTCGGCGTTCCCCTGTCACAACTACCGAGCGACGCGCCAGAGCCTGGTGGCACAACCACGCCAGCAGCGGGCCTGTCGGCGACGCAAGAATCCTCGAAGCCAGAGGTATCAGCAGGTCCCCCCAAGTCCCCTTCCCCCGAAAGAGCCACCCACCCTCGAAGTCGTGACCCCATACTCTCAGAGCCAACGCGGGAGGAGCCGCCCAGTGCAAGCTCGCTGCCCTTCCCCGCAGCTCGGGCAGTGGTGGGGTTGGGAGCAGGGGCTCACTTGGATGGCGTGACGCCGCTTACTTGGCCCAGCCCAGCATTGCAGCTCGGCGCCCAATGGCCGGGCGCACGGATCTTGTTGGGCGGCGAGTTGGGGTTCGGCCGAAGCATCCAAGAGACCGAGGCGACAATCACGGTGCAACGCCAGCTGCTATTGCTGCAAGGCGAGATCGCTCTCGGCCCGACCCACAACACCTTCGTACCTTGGCTCTTCGGTGCTGGGGGCGTGGTAGCGCACCGCCGCGCAACGGAAGCTCACGGCGGGCAAGCAGTGCCGACCCCGGCCCGCACCCTTTGGTCCGCCATCGTGCGAAGCGGGCTGGCCTTCGAGATGCAACCGGGCAGCTGGCGGCACCACCGCCTACGGGCGGCGACGGGGGTCGATCTGATCACTCACC
>JBNKZR010000268.1:0-10541 GCA_050301735.1 Polyangiaceae bacterium
GATCTCCACCCCGACTTTCGCCGCGGGGGCTTGGTCGTGCGCGCCCCCAACGCCGATCTCGGACGGGACCCGCGTTGGGGACGCAGCGAGGAGTGCTACGGCGAGGACGCGTTTCTGACCAGCACCTTGGCCGTCGCCTTCGTGCGGGGTCTGCAGGGCGATCATCCGAAGTACTGGAAGACGGCCGCGCTGTTGAAGCACTTCCTCGCCAACAGCAACGAAGACGAACGTACGAGCAGCTCGTCAGATTTCGACGATCGCTTCTACCACGAGTACTACGCCGCGCCCTTCCGCGAAGCCATCGCCGCCGGCAGCCGCGCGACGATGACTGCTTACAACGCTGTCAACGGCATCCCGTGCGCGATCCACCCGACACTGAAGACGGTGATGCGCGATCGCTGGGAGAACGACGGCATCCTGTGCACCGATGCCCACGCTATGACGATGCTGGTCACCGATCACGAGGCGTGCGAGGATCTACCGACGGCAGCCGCCGAATGCATCCAAGCCGGCATCAGCCAATTCATCGACGATCACGTCGAGCCGACGACCCAGGCCGTCGAACGCGGGTTGCTCGACGAAGCGACCCTCGATCTGGCGGTGCGCCGCAACTTCCGCGTCATGCTGCGCCTGGGCCTGCTCGATCCCGAGGAGCAGGTGCCCCACGCGCAGTTCGGCTCGACGCCACCGACCGAACTCCCTGCGCACCGCGAGCTCGCCCGCGAAGTGACGGCGCGTTCGATCGTCCTGCTCGAGAATTCGGCCGGGCTGTTGCCACTAGCGCCCCCGGAAGAACGCAAGAGTCCACCGAAGGTCGCTCTCTTCGGGCGCCTTGCGGACCGCGTGCACCAAGATTGGTACGGCGGTACGCCGCCCTATCACGTCACGCCAGAGGCCGGCATTCGCGCGCGTCTCGGCGAGGGTGCCGAGCTCAGCGTCGTGACCAACAACGACACGAGTGAGGTCGTCATGGCTGCTCGCAAAGCAGACGTGTGCGTGCTGTGCCTCGGCAGCCACCCCACCGGGGACTCACACTGGGCAGACGTCACCCGGCCCAGCTACGGCAAAGAGGCGGTCGACCGCCGCTCCCTCGAACTCGAGGAAGAGCGCCTGGTGCGCGCAGTCCACGAGGTGAACCCGAACGTCGTCTTGGTGCTGATCAGCAGCTTTCCCTACGCCATCAATTGGTCGAAAGAGAACGTACCCGCAATTCTCTGGCTGACCCACGGCGGCCAAGAGCTCGGCACTGCGCTCGCGGCAGTGCTCTTCGGCGACGTAAACCCGGGTGGGCGCCTGGTGCAAACCTGGCCCAAAGAACTGGAGCAACTGCCGGAGCGCCTCGACTACGATCTCAGCAAGGGGCGCACGTACATGTACTTCGAGGGCGAGCCCCTCTACCCCTTCGGCCACGGCGGCAGCTACACGAGCTTCAGCTACGAGAACGCAAGGACCAGCAGCGAAGTGGTCTCCGCGGGGGGCGAGGTGTCGCTCTCGGTGGAAGTCGAGAACACCGGCGAGCGTGCGGGCGACGACGTGGTGCAGGTCTACGCGAAGTTCGTGCAATCGAAGGTCCGGCGACCGCGGCAGCAATTGGTCGCCTTCGAGCGCGTGCACGTACAACCCGGTGAGCGACGCACGGTGACGCTGCCCATCGCGGCCGCGCGTTTTCAGCACTGGGACGTCGAAACAGCCGACTTCGCACTCGAAGCCGGCCCGATTCAGCTCTTGGTGGGCCGTTCGAGCGCCGACATCCTGCAACAGACGACCATTCGTGTGGTCTGAACGTCCCTGTACACCCGTGAATGGTCCGAGCGTCCCCAAGCACCCAGAAGCCCGAGCACCCCATAGCCCCAAGAAGTAAACAGTGTCCCTCCTCGCGCATTTGACCATGCCCCGTCTGCCTCCCCTCCGTGCCTTCGACGGCGCCCTCAGCCTGTGGTGCGCCATGGTCGCCGTGTTGGCGACCGCGTGCCTGAAGCCACCGCCCCCTGAGTCCGTCGATGCTTCGAGAGCCAGCGTCGCGAGCAGTGGCGAAGCGTCCATCCCCGACCCGGCCCACGACGTCGCAACCCCGGCACCTCGCCTGCTCGGCGACCTGAGGCTCGGCTGGAATGTCGGCAACAGCCTCGACGTGCCCGACGGCGAGACCAAGTGGGGCAACCCGACGATCACGCCCGAGTTGATGGTCGCGGTCAAGCAAGCCGGCTTCGATCTGGTGCGCATCCCCATCACCTGGACGAAGCGCACGGGACCGGGGCCCGACTTCACGATCGATCCGGCGTTTCTCGGGCGGGTCGACGAGGTCGTCGGCTACGCGCGCGCCGCCGGCCTGACCGCGGTCATCAACCTGCATCACGATGGCGCGGACGGCTTCGAAGAAGTCGAGTGGCTCACGCTCAACGACGAGAACGGCCAGACGACACCCGAGAACGACGCCCAAGTCAAAGCCCGCTTCGTGGCTGTGTGGACGCAAATCGCCCGCCACTTTGCGAACCACGACGAGGGGCTCATCTTCGAGTCGATGAACGAGATCCACGACGGCTACGGGCAGCCCGATCCGCGGCACTTCACGTTCGTCAACCAGCTGAACCAGGCCTTCGTCAGCCTCGTGCGCGACAGCGGCGGCAAGAACGCCAGCCGCTACCTCGTCGTGCCGGGCTACAACACGAACATCGAACACACGCTCGCCGGTTTCGAGCTGCCGAAAGACACGGCGGACAAGCGCCTCATCCTGTCTGTGCACTACTACGACCCCTACCTCTTCGCGCTGGTGGCCAAGACGCACACCTGGGGCAAGGCCTCCCCGGGGCACGACGATTGGGGCCAAGAGGACTTCGTCGTCGAGCAATTCGACAAGCTCCGAACGAAGTACATCGAGCAGGGCGTGCCCGTGCTGATGGGGGAGTACGGTGCGACCCACCAGGATGGCTACGAGGACTATCGCCGCTACTACATGGAGTACGTCACCAAGGCCGCCGTGGACCGCGGTATCGTGCCAGTGTACTGGGACAACGGTGGCCGGGGCAGCGGCGGCGAGAATTTCGCGCTGATGGACCGACAGAACAACGGCGTGTTTCGCCCCAAGCTCCTCGAAGCCATGATGCGCGCCGCCAAGAGCCCTTACAAGCTCAGCGAAGTCGCCCCACCCCAACCCTCGAAGTGAGTATCGTCAGTTTACGTCGTGTCATCCGAAGCCGACATGCGCGGTCTCCCGAGCGCGATCCGACGATCGGACGCAGAGCCATGAGCACGAGTCGAAGACAATTCATCGTTGGCGCGGGCGCGAGTGTCGCCAGCTTGGGTGCACTGCGATGTTCCGGTGGCTGCAGTGCCGCCAAGCGCCCGGGCGGCAGCTTCACCAACGCCGCGCAGAGCGCGGCCCTCGTGCCCGCCTACGAACCCATCGAACTCGTCAAGCCGGACTTCCCCGCCGAAGGCCCGCTGCCCGCAGGTTTCTTGAAGTACCCGCAGCAGGAGTTCGTGCAGGTGATCCACGAGAAGCCCGGGCGCGGCGGGCCCGAGATCACCAGCATGACGGCCCATTGGGGCCCGACCCCACCCGGGCTCGGGCGCAACGCCTTCGTGGCCGCCGTCAACGACGCCCTGGGCGTCACCGTCAACCCGAGCTGTCAGGACGGCATGACCTTCGGCAACAAGCTGAGCGCCATCCTCGGCGCGCGCGACGTGCCGGACTTGCTCTCGGTGCCGAGCTGGGAGGTGGACAACATTCCCCGCTTCTCGCAGGCGGTCAAAGCGCTGTTCGCCGATCTCTCACCGCATCTGCAGGGCGACGCAGTCAAGAACTACCCCATGCTCGCCACCCTGCCGACGAGTGCTTGGCGGAACTGCGTGTGGGGTGAACGATTGGCGGCGGTCCCCTTCCCCACCAACGGACCATTCCCCTGGGCCCTGTTCTACCGCAAGGATTTGCTCGACCAGCTCGACGTCGAGCTGCCGAAGAACATCGAGGAGTTCCACCGTCTCGGCAAGGAGCTGACGCGACCCGAAAAGGGGGTTTGGGCATTTTCGGACGTCTCGGACATGGTGGAGATGTACTTCCGCTGCCCGCACGCCCAGGGCGGTTGGCGCAAGAAGCCCGGCGGCGGACTCGAATTCAAGTACGAAACGGAAGAGTACCGAGAAGCCGTCGCCTTCAGCGCTCGCTTGTTCAAGGACGGCCTCGTGCACCCGGACTTGGTCGCCAGCAAGGGTGGAGACTCGAAGCAGCTCTTCATGTCGGGGCGCGTGTTGATGCTGCAAGACGGCATGGGCGCTTGGCAACCGATGCAGAGCGAGCAGCAGAAGGTGACGCAGGGCTTCAACATGCAGCCGCTGCCCGTGTTCGCGGCAGACGGCGGCACGCCGTTGACCTGGGGTGGCGGCACGACCCCCATCTTTTACACCTTCGTCAAGGATGGGCTCAGCAAGGAGCGCACCGAAGAGCTCTTGCGCGTACTCAACTGGTGCGCTGCCCCCTTCGGCAGCAAAGAAAACCTGTTGGCGGAAAACGGCGTCGAGGGCAAACACTTCACCCGCGGCGCTGACAACGCCCCGATGCGAACGGAGCTCGGGCGCGAAGAGATCGCGACGCAGTTCGCCCTGCTCGGCGGCAGAGCCCCGGTCAGCGTCGGCGGGGGCGACACGCCGAACTACCTGCCCGATCTGCTCGCCTACTCCCGAGATGCGGTGAAGTACTTGGGGGAAAACCCCTTCGAGGGCATCAAGATCGAGCTACCGCCCACGTATTCGAAGACCATCACGACCACACAAGACAAGATCCGCGACTTGGTCCGGGGTCGCCGTCCGCTCTCCGATCTGGACGAGATCGTCGAAGAGTGGCGCCGCATGGGCGGCGACGCCGGGCGTGATTTCTTGGAGAAGGCCTTGGCCGCAAACGGAAGATGAGCACCCCCATCGCCAACAGCGCGGAGACTCCGCACAGCCGAGCAAAGGCGGCAGCCCTGCCCGCGACCGGTTCGTTCAAAGCACGCCTGCGACGCGATTGGCCGTTGTTGGCGATGACCGCGCCCGCGGTCTTGCTGCTGCTCGTCTTCCACTACGTGCCGACCCTCGGCAACGTGATGGCCTTCCAAGACTACAACCCGTTCATGGGCAAGAACGCCTTCGAGGCGTTCGCCAAGAGCGAGTGGATCGGCATCGGCAACTTCCTGATGCTGTTCGAAGATCCAGCGTTCTGGGACGCGTTCCGCAACACGCTGACGATCACGATGTTCCAGCTGGTCTTCTTCTTCCCGCTGCCCATCCTGCTCGCCATTTTGCTCAACGGCGTCGCTTCGGCCAAGCTCCGGAGCTTCATTCAGAGTGTGGTCTACCTGCCGCACTTCTTCAGCTGGGTGCTCGTGATCACCTTCTTCGTGCAGATGCTCGGGGGAGCGGGGCTACTGGCGCAAGAGCTGCGAGGCCACGGGCTCGAACCGTGGGAGATCATGAGCAACCCCGACGCGTTCATCGTGCTGGTCACGGCGGAAGCCGTGTGGAAAGACGTCGGCTGGGGTTCGATCGTGTTCCTGGCGGCGCTGGCGGCGATCGATCCCACGCTTTACGAGGCAGCCGCGGTCGACGGCGCGACGCGCTGGCGTCGCTTGTGGCACATCACGTTGCCAGGCATCCGTCCCGTGATCTTGCTGTTGCTCATTCTGCGACTGGGCGACGCGCTCAGCGTCGGCTTCGAGCAGTACTTGCTGCAGCGTGAAGCCGTCGGGCGCCAGGCGGCGGAGGTGTTGGACACCTACGTCTACTACCAAGCCATCTTGCCGCAACAGTGGGGCTTGGGTGCCGCCGCGGGCCTGTTCAAGGCAGTGGTCGGCTTGGTCTTGATCCTCTCTGCCAACCGACTCGCCCACGCCATGGGTGAGCAAGGGGTCTATTCGAAGTCATGAGCGTATCATCGGCCACGCAGAGTTCTCAGGGGCGCCCCGCCTGGGAAGAGAAGATGGGTCCTGGCCTGGTGCTGGGCAAAGGCGCCGTACTAACGCTGGTGGTCTTTGCCGTGTTGTTTCCGATGTGGTCGGTGCTGGTGACCAGCCTTGCCTCACGCGAGACGATCGATGCCGCGGGCGGCATGGTCGTGATCCCGCGAGAGCTTGATCTGTCCGCCTACGTGACGATCTTCTCCGGTGGCCAGGTGACGCGCGCGGTACTGGTCAGTTTGGCGATCACCACCTTGGGCACGACAGTCAGCTTGGTGTTGACGGTGCTGGCAGCTTACGGGCTTTCCCGACCAGACTCTTTGTTCCATCGCCCCCTGCTCTTCTTCTTTCTGATCACCTTTCTGATCTACCCGGGCTTGGTCCCCAGCTACTTGGTGGTGACCGGACTCGGTTTGAAGAACACGCTGTGGGCTCTGATCTTGCCGACGGCCGTCAGTGTCTTCAACCTGGTCGTGGTGCGTTCCTTCTTCATGGGGATCCCGAAGGAGTTGTTCGACAGCGCGCGCATCGACGGCGCCAGCGAGTGGGTCGTTCTGTGGCGCATCGTCTTACCGTTGTCCAAGGCGGTGATCGCCGTCGTGGGTCTGTTCTACGCGGTCGGCTATTGGAACGCGTACTTCAACGCAGTGCTCTACATGGACGACGTCGACTTGTGGCCGATCCAGCTCGTTTTGCAGAGCTATATCTTGGCGGGGCAGTCACCGAACGTCACGGGCGCGAGCATCGCCATCCCCGGCATCACGGCCTACCCCCCGACGCTGGCCGTCAAGATGGCGGTGGTAATGGTCACGGTGATCCCCGCGCTCATCATCTACCCCTTCGTGCAACGCCACTTCACCAAGGGCGTCATCGTCGGCGCCGTCAAAGGCTGATCCGAGACACCGACAACGCGAACGGCGCGAATCCCATCTCGCAGCCCGCTTCGCCGGCGGCCCGCACCGTCTTCACTGCGCACCGTCTTCGACGGGCTACTTCGGCGTCGGGAACCCCAAACCCTCGGGCCAGCGGCTGTGCGCTTCGAAACCCAAGAGACGTCGCGCGGGCTCGGCGTCGTAGGTGCTCCCGCCCTCAGGGCCGATGGCGTAGACGACCTCGAAGCCATCGAAGTCCGCCTCCACTGCCAGAGCAAAGCAGCGCGCCACGTCACCCCGACTCAGGTACAACTCGAACAAGCGATGCTCGGCCAGGTAGCGCGCCTCGCGTTCGTTGCGGACCATGAACGCGACCCGCACCGCGAGCACGCTCAGCCCGTAGCAGCGGGCGTACATCTGGCCCATGTCTTCCGCCCACGCCTTCGTCAAGGCGTAGTGGTTGTCGGGTTTTTGGGTGTTCGCCGAGAGCGGCCCATCGCCGTCGCGGTAACGTCGCGGCGCGACCTGGATCGAACTCGCCAACACGACGCGCCGAACGCCGGCGCTCCTCGCCGCGTCCATCACGTTGAACAACCCCCTGACGTTGGGCCCGAGCAGCTGCTCGAAGGGTGCGTCATCGACCCGCGCCGCCAGATGCACGACGGCGTCGCAGCCCTGGGTCGCGCGCTGCACCGCGGCAGCGTCTTCGATGTCGCCGTCGAGTAGCGTCAACCGCAAGTCGTACGCTTCCTCGGTAGGACTCGCGGAGCAACGCGCCCAGGCTCCCAACTCACTCGCAGACGCCCGCAGATCCAACGCGCGAACCTCGTGCCCACGGCGCAGCAGCTCTTCACACGCGGGCAACCCAATCGCCCCAGCAGCACCCGTCACCAACACCTTTGCCACACCTCGGGCATAGGCCAAGTGGCAATGTTCGACTGCCGAAAAAGCAGGCGCTCAGCGAAAGAATCGTCGTCTGCGGCGCGAGCTCGCTTTTCGGACAGCAACGCACCGCCGACGCATCAGTCCGACGCGCGCCGGACCAGCCGGAGCGTGCACCGGCCGAACTCTGAGAGGCGCACCAGGCCAAGCCCAAACGTAGGCCGGACCAACTCTCCGAGGCGCACCAGGCCAGCACCGAACGTGCGCTGGCGGAAACTCGAGCTCTGAGCGAGCCACGCGCAGAATTGAACCAGCGACACACTCACACGCCAAGCGCGGGATGCCTCGCGATTCGGATTTGGATCAGCAATCCGCGCCGCAGAGTCCAATTTCCCCGAGATGGAACGGTCAGTCGCAACCGCCGGTGGAGCGCGATTGACTTGGCGCAGGCGCCGGGGCTTACTCGCGCCGGGCGGCAGGTGATCGCTCCCCGCGCACCTGCAAGAGACGGCGCGAGTCACGGCTCGCCCTTCAGCTCCGACGAGGCTGCCTCACGATGGAACAGTTCAGAAACCGACTCAACCAACCCCCCGAGCCCCGCCAGGACTTTCTGGAGGCGGATTCTTACCTCTTCGCGGCGGAAAAGCTGGAAACCTTCGACGCCGAGAGCGGCGTGGGCAGCCTGATCTGGAAGCGCTATCGACGCAAGCCCCGCGTCGCCTTCAACCACATGACGATGCCCGTCGAAGAGGTGGAGGCATGGGAGTTCCCCGCCGCTTACCCCGAGCCGAAGAGCTTGCCCTTCCGCATCAGCTTCGTCGACGAGGGCACGGTGCGTCTGCAGATGCGCTCCTTCCCTGGCGACTTCAATGGCGACGACTCCATCATGCTCGACGAGAGCGTGCGTGGCAACGTCCCCACGAGCTCCGCCTGGAAGCTGACGCAAAAAGCCGGCGTCGCCGAGTACACGAGCTCGGCCGGCAAGGTCGTACTGACGGAAGAGCCGTGGTCGGTCCGTTTTTACGACGCGTCAGGCAAGCTGTTGTTCGAGACCCGCAGCATGAAGGACGGCCGCTGCATGATCAGCGGTCGCCCAGTACCGTTTTCCTTTGCCCGGCGCTCGGGCGATCTGCGGCAGAGCTTCGCAGCGAGCTTCTCGCTGCAGCCGAGCGAAAAACTCTTCGGTGGTGGTGAGAGCTTCACGCGCCTCGACAAGCGCGGCCAGACGCTCTCCATCTGCACCCAGGACGCCCACGGCACTCAAACCGGGGAAATGTACAAGCCCATCCCCTTCCACCTGAGCAACCGCGGCTACGGCATCTTCACCCATTCATCCGCGCCGATGAACCTCGATCTCGGCGATTCCTACGGCGACACGCAGGTCGTCTACAACGGTGACGACTCGCTCGATCTGTTCATCTTCTTGGGCTCGCCCGGCGAAATCCTGACTCGCTACACGGCGCTGACGGGGCGCAGCCAGGTACCCCCGCTGTGGTCGTTCGGTCTGTGGATGAGCCGCATCACTTACGAGTCGGAAAAGCAGACGCGGGAGATCGCCGCCAAGCTGCGCGAGCACCGCATCCCGTGCGACGTGATCCATCTCGACACGGGCTGGTTCGAAACCGATTGGTGCTGCAACTACGAGTTCGCTCCCACGCGCTTCGAAAACCCGACACAGATGCTCAGCGATCTGGCCGAGCAGGGCTTCCACGTGAGCCTGTGGCAGCTCCCGTACTTCACGCCCAACAATCCCTTGCACACAGAGCTGCTCGAAGGCGGCCTGTTCGTCAAGGGGCTGGGCGGCGCGCCCCCCAACGAAGACGCCATCATCGACTTCACGAACCCCGACGCCGTCCGCTGGTACCAAGGCAAGCTCGGCGGCCTGTTGGAACAGGGCGTCGGCGCGATCAAGGTCGACTTCGGCGAGGGCGCGCCCGTGCATGGCGTCTATCACAACGGTCACACCGGCTGGTACGAGCACAACCTCTACCCCTTGCGCTACAACGCGGCGGCCGCCGAGGTAACCGACAAGCTCAAGGGCTACTCCTTGATCTGGGCGCGCAGCGCCTACGCCGGCTCCCAGCGTTACCCCTTACACTGGGGCGGCGACGCCGAGGCCTCGGACGGCGGCATGTTGGGCTCGTTGTGGGGTGGGTTGTCCCTCGGGCTGTGTGGCTTTTCGTTCTGGAGCCACGACGTGGGCGGCTTCTTCCCCGCGACGCCGAGAGATCTGTACCTGCGCTGGCTGCCCTTCGGGGCGCTGCTATCCCACGCGCGTTGTCATGGCCTGCCGCCCACGGAGCCCTGGGAGTTCGACGACGAATTCATGGATGTGTTCCGCCGCACCGTGGAGCTGCGCTATCGGCTGCTACCGTACCTGTGGAGCCAAGCCCACGAAAGCGCGCAAGCAGGCCACCCGTTGCTGCGCCCGTTGTTCTTCGAGTTCCCCGAGGATCCGGGCAGCTGGCAAGCCGAAGACGTCTACCTGCTCGGCGACAGCCTACTCGTGGCACCGCTGTTCGAAGAAGTGCGCAGCCGCGACGTTTACCTGCCCCCAGGCACGTGGGTCGACGTTCAGAGCGAACGCAGCTACGAAGGTGGTCGCTGGCTGAGCTTGGAAGCAGGCGACATCCCCGCCATCATCCTATTGCGCGGTGGGCAGCTGATCCCCACGGCGGCGGTGGCGCAACACACGGCTGAGCTCGACTGGGAGGCGCTCGAAGTCTGGCAAGTCGGCGATGCGAAAGACGGTCGTGTGCATCTGGCCGACGGCACGCGTCTAGCGCTCGAGCTCCGCGACGGCAAACTGCTCGCCGACGGCGGATCCCGCGAAGGTTGGACCCTGCGCCGGCTCGGC
>JBNKZR010000269.1:0-10507 GCA_050301735.1 Polyangiaceae bacterium
CATTGGCGCTGTTGCCGTCGTCGCACTCTTCGCTCCCCGTGATCAGACCGTCGCCACACCCCAAGCCCTGAGGGTCGCCGCTGGAGTCGAAAGTCGGCTCAAACTGACAAGTCGGGCCACACTCGTCTCCTGCAATGGTGTTCCCGTCATCGCAACCCTCATCGCCTTCCTGGTCACCATCGCCGCACACTGTCTGGCTACAAGCCCCACCGCTGGGAGGGCAGCTGTACCCAGGCTCTCGCAAGCACGTAGCTGAGCAACCATCGCTACCCACAGGAGTACCGGGCGAGCCCAAAGTGCCAGGCCCATCGTCACACTGCTCGTTTCCGAGCACCACGCCATCGCCGCAAATGGCCCGGCAAGCGAACCCACCACGCGGACAGGTGTAGCCGTCTTCGACCGCTGTGCAATCCCCAGCGCAGCCGTCGTCATCAGCGGTATTGCCGTCGTCGCAAGCTTCCGTACCGTTGACCACGCCATCACCGCACTCGACCGTGTAGGTGCAATTCCGACCGTTGCCATCGCACACCCAGTCGGTCTCGATGCGGCATGCGGCGGAGCAACCATCACCCGGATCGTTGGCGCCATCGTCACACTGTTCGCCGGCTTGCAGAGCACCATCGCCGCAGTACGTGATGGCCACACAGGCCGCACCTGGCGTTGGGCAGGTGTAACCCGGCTCCAGCATGCACGAGGCGTCGCAACCCGGTGCGGCATTACCAGCGTCGTCGCACTGCTCGCCCGTCGCTTGTGTCACGCGACCGTCGCCACAGGCGAAGAGCTGCACGCAATCTTCACCCGGAATGCAGATGTAGCCTTCCGTCTGGGTCAAGCAGTCCCCAGAGCAACCGTCACCGTCCGTCGTGTTGGCATCGTCACAGATTTCGCCAGGGTCGCGCTGACCGTCACCGCAGGTGATCAGGCTTTGACACGGCGAGCCAGCGGTTGGGCAATCGTAGAACGGATCGATCGTGCAGACCCCCGAACAACCGTCGTTCCAAATCTCCGTATCACTGCGCACGACGTCACCGTCGTCGCAGTCTTCGTCCGCCTGAATCACGCCGTCGCCGCAGTACGTGATGAGCTCGCAGGCTTCGCCAGGGGTGGGGCAGGTGTAGCCCTCCTCAATTTGGCAGTCGGCGCCGCAACCGTCACCGGCAGCTACGTCGCCATCGTCACAACGCTCGACGCCGTTGACGACGGAATCACCGCATTCATACACCAGGTCGCACAGCATGCCAGGCGTGGGGCAGACGTAGTTCGGATCTTGTTCACACTCGGACGAGCAGCCATCACCATCCTCGGTGTTGCCGTCATCGCAAACCTCACCAATCTCCTTGTCGCCGTTACCGCAGACGATTGTGTACTCGCAGGGCTCCCCCGCGGTGGGACAGATCCAGTACGGGTCAATCAGGCAGATGCCCGAGCAACCATCGCCCCAATCGGTGTTGCCGTCGTCGCATTCCTCGTCGTCGTTGACCTCGCCGTCGCCACAGCGCTCGTTCGTCGTGCAGGGCTGCCCTGGTCGGCGGCAGACGTAGCCCGCTTCCAGCTTGCAGTCCGCATCGCAGCCGTCACCGTCTTCGGTGTTGCCATCGTCGCACTCGTCCGAACCGTTCACGCGACCATCGCCACATTCGTAGAGTCGTCGGCAGGGTTCCCCCTCGAGACAGACGTAAGACGCATCTTGCTCCGTGCAGTCCGCCGAGCAACCGTCATCATCGTCGTTGTTGCCGTCATCGCAGAACTCGCCTGGGTCGACTTGGCCGTCTCCACACTCGATGGTCGACACGCAGGGCTGTCCCGGTTCATCGCAGACACTGAACGGTTCGACGTTGCAAGCACCGTTGCAACCGTCGCCCGGCACGCTGTTACCGTCGTCGCACTCTTCCGTGTCCGCGAGCTCCCCGTCACCACAAGCCGGTCCGGCATCACCCACGGCACAGCCAAGACCCGTCGTCTCGTCACACTCCGTGGGCTGGGGCACAGGATCGTCTTCCTCCAAATCGAGGATGTCGCTCTCATCCACCCCGTTAGGACCCGCTGCGCCTCCGTCCGGGAGGCGGTCCGGGACCACATCCAACAGGCCGCCATCGCCGTTCAGTGACTCGTCATCCCCCCCGACGGTTGGTGTCCCTCCGCAGGCGAGGGCAAACCAGGCGGGCATGGTGGTCAAAACAAGAAGGCGTTTGATCTGCATGTGCGACTAATCTCTTTTGTAGGGCAGCCGTTACTGCGTACTCGGTGGGTTCCTGCGCAATGCGCTGAACACTCGTCTAAACTCACATTTTTTGTAGCTGACGATCCACCTGCTGAGTGGTCGCCAGACTACTTTTTGTCGCCAAGTGTAGGACTTTCGTACTCAGTGTGTGTGGTGAACCCGTTCCGACCCGCGTGTCGGACGGAGGCATTTGGCAAGGAGGTTCAAGCACCTGGACGCCAAGCGGGGTCCTTGGGGAACCAACGGGTCCGGTACTTGCACCGATAGACGCACCGCGTGAACGCCCCGCCTCGGGTCATCTACCATCGCTTTCTTTCATTCCGCTGTCACCGCACGCGCGGGTCACTTGGCCGCGATCATTTGCCATGATTCGGGGGTGGCCCGCCAATGTCCACAAAATGCGGCATCGGATAGTGACTATCCCGACAAGTCGCACCCACAGCTGGAATCCCGTCTTGCCAAGGCGCGTCGCGAAGAGTAGGCGCCCCCCGCTCCCCGATGTGCGTCCCTCCCCGATGCGACTCGACAGCACCTCGCCTCGGTTCTGGGTGCGCTCGATGGCGAGCGCAGGTGTCGCTGATGGTGGACGCATCATCGCCGTCGTCACGTCTGCCTGCAGAACAGTGCGGCGCGCGCCATCGGACGTGCAACTGGAAACGCACTTGCCGCTGAACCCACGGGCAGACGCAATGGATTAACGATCCATATTGCTTGCAGAAACGTGCCAAGCGCAGTCGAGACCGAGACGGCGCACGACTCGTCAGTGAGGGCCAAAGCCGTCCTTGGGGCGCGACTTGGCGAAGAGACCCGCTCCAGACGGACTTCCTCCAGAACGTCCCCGTCCGTCCCCGGCAGCGCCCTCACGCAAACGCCCTTGCGTGCGTGAGGGCAGCCTCGTGCTCGCTGCTCGAGTCAGTCCAAAGCGAGATCGTCCGTCGATGCGGCGGTCTCTTCTTCGAGCGAGTTCGTCTCGCTGGTGAAGTCTTCTTCGATGTGGCCGGCCGAGGTCGGCTGGTCTACACCCTGCCCGAGGTCGCGCGGCGGGCGATTTGTCGGGGCGGGAGCACGATTCGTCGGGGCAGGCGCACGATCGAAGTCGCTCGTGGGCCGTTGCGCGCCGTCGCCCCCCTGCTCCACGCTCTGGTCGCTGAGGGGCAACGCCTGCCGATTGTCGTACTCCGTGTAACCCGGATAGGCAGAGTCTTCACCCGTGCAACCGGCAGCGACCGTCATCGCGATGGTCGTCAAGACGACCATCGCACCCGTGGCAGACAAATCCTCGCGTTTCATGGTTCGACTCTCAATGCTGGGCTGGCTCAATCCAGGTAGTAGATGGCTGCGACGTTGGCGGTAAAGATGTTCCAGGGATTATCCCCTACTCCGGTCCCGAACGCCATCTGCGCGGTTTCGCCGGTGCCACCATCGTCTTCGTAGCTGGTCGCATCGTAGGTCAAAGCTGCACCCACACCGGCTTGCAGCGAGAGCTGAGGGATGTCGATAAAACCGAACTGCACCTCTGCGCCAGCGCGAGCGCCGAGGTCGAAGTGCAAACCACGAAACACCTGATCGCCAGCGCCGCCGACGCCTTGGACGGTATTGCTGGCAAAGCCGACGTTCGCTTCTGGCACGAGTTGGAAGATGAAGTGCTTGTGCTCCGAGAGCGCGATTGGCACGCCCGCGTGCACGATACCTGCTGCTGGCCCAGGGAAGTCGAAGTCGTTGCCCGCTTGGTCTTGCTGCGTCGCCGCGGTCGCGCTGATACCCAGACCCAAGTCGAGACCGACGGTGGGATTGAGCCACATGCGAACGCCGACCACCGGGGCGACCACCGTGTCCGTCGCCGTGCCTCCGCCACCAGCGGCGCCGATCAGCATCTCGCGGTAACCTAGGTAGCCGACGCCCAAACTCACCTGGGAGTGGTCAGTCTTGCCGCTCGACTCGTCTTCGGCAGGTGGCGCCGGAGCAGGAGGCGGAGGAGGAGGAGCCGCCGCGGGTTCGGGCTCAGGTTCGGGCTCAGGCTCGGGTGCAGGAGGCGGCGGCGGTGGCTCGTCGAGAGCACCTTCTGCATCGGCCGACGCACCTTCCGAGTCCGCGCTTGCCGACCCGGACAAGTCCATACCTTGAGCTGCAGCCTGCGTCGTCGCAAAAAACGCCAAGCTCGCCACGCACACACCACACACGCTATTGATCTTCATGGTTCCTCCACGCGGCTTTCGGCATTGTTTGCTCGGGAAACTGTTCACTACTCCCGCGCCGCGGGCGCAGTTGAGCAAAGTCGACAAATGTCTGTCAACAAAGCAGCGAGCGATGCGGCGCGATGACGACACGAAGTGGATGTAAGCGAATGGTTCACACCACTCGAACTGTTGCATCGGTGCTTCATGAAGTATCGTGAGCCGCCGGACGCGAGCGCGACCGGCGAAGGGACCACGCCACAGCTCGGCGAGCTCGCGTGAGCCCGTCGCGCCCGGCCCGTGAGAGCGGCTTTCCCACCGCCGACGTCTTGTGGATGCAGCAGGAAAAAGGCCAGAAAACGTCGCGTCTGGGGTCGTTGCGGGGCCTGACGGAGGGCACTATGCTGCGCCGATGACCACGGTACCCGTCCTTTCGTTCGAAGCTCCGGACTACGACGCGCGCGTCGACGACCTGTGTGCACGGCTGCACTCGGGCAACCTGGTAGCGAATGCAAAGCACGACATCGACGTACCGAAGGTGGTCGCGGACATCCTGACCCAAGTGCAAAGCGGTGGGGATGCTGCCGCGGCGAAACTCGCTTCGCAGCTCGACCGAGCAGACGTGACCCCGCAAAGCCTGCGCGTGCCCCAAGAGCAGCTGGACCGCGCTCACGCCGAAGCTGATGCCGAGTTCTTGCGCCTGATGCGCGAAGCCATCGCCAACATCCGTGAGTATCAGCAGCACATCCTGGTGAAGAGTCCGCCGCCCTTGCTACGGGGAGGACGTCGTTTGGGCGTCCGCTACACGCCCATCGGGCGCGTGGCCGTCTACGTGCCCGGCGGACAAGCCCTCTACCCTTCCACCGTGCTGATGACCGTCGTGCCTGCGCAGGTCGCCGGAGTGCGCGAAATCGTCATGGTCTCGCCGCCGACGGGAGGCGAGATCAACCCGATGGCTCTGGCGTTGGCCAAAGAGCTCGGCATCACGGAGGTGGTCCGTCTCGGGGGTGCCGTGGGCGTCGCGGCCGTGGCGTTCGGCACCGAAAGCATCACCAAGGTGCAGAAGATCGTCGGGCCCGGCAACGCTTTCGTGGCCGAAGCAAAACGCCAACTCTTCGGACGCGTCGGGATCGACTCCATCGCCGGCCCAAGCGAGGTGTTCATCGTCGCTGACGATGCCGCGAAGGCCCCCTGGGTCGCGGCCGATATGCTCGCTCAAGCCGAACACAATCCAGGCTCCGCAGTACTGGCGACACCGTCGAAGGCGCTCGCTGAAGCCGTCAGTGTGGCTGTGGATGAACAACTCGCGACACTGGAGCGAGCGGAGATGACGAAGCCGTCGCTCGAGCGCTACAGTGCGATCTTTCACACGCCGTCCCTCGAGGCCGCCTGTGAACTCGCCAATCGCTTCGCGACGGAGCACTTGCAGATCACGACCACCGACAACGATGGCTGCTTGGAGAAGATCCAAAATGGCGGAGCCATCTTCATCGGCAACTACTCCCCGGTGCCGGTCGGCGACTACTACGCAGGCCCTTCGCACGTACTGCCGACGGGCGGCACCGCACGTTTCTTCGGACCGCTCAGCTGCAACGACTTCCTCAAGGCGAGCAGCCTACTCGAGTACGACGCTGCGGGACTGGCCGCAGACGCACCTCGCGTCGCGGAGTTCGCCCGACGAGAAGGGCTCACCGCCCACGCTCGCGCCGCGTTGATCCGAGGCGAGAGCTGAATTCCCCCGCGACCATCGGCGACACGTGAAACTCGTTCTAGAAGGTGGTGGCGTCCGCGCCGCGTACTCCGCCGGGATCTGCAAAGCCTTGATCGACCACGACGTGCGGCGTGAAGCGGTCATCGGCAGCTCTTCCGGTGCCGTCAACGCGGCCTTTTTCGCGTCGGGGCAAACCGACGCTCTCGTCGATCTGTGGACGCGCTACGTGCCCGGAAACCACTTCGTCAGCTGGCGTCGACAGCTGACGCCCGGTGCCGGACCTGGCCTCGGAGTGGACCTGATGTTGGACGATGTCATCGTGGCGCAGGGCATCCTCGACGTCGAGCGCGCGACGGCGGGCGATCCGGCCTTGTTCATCACCGCCACGAACGTCGATGGCTGCGTGGGCAAGGTCGCGCGCCCCAGCGCCGACAACGTGATCGAGTGGATGCGCGCTTCGCTTGCCTTGCCCGCCGCCTACAACCGCCTCATCCACGTCGATGGCGACGACTACATCGACGGCGGCGTCGCGACTCCCGTACCGTTTGACGTGCCGGAGCTGAACGCCTTTGCCGGCCCCACGCTGGTCATCTTGACCCGCCCAGTGACGACCGCCAAACGACCGCTCAATTGGTACGAACGCGCGTTCCTGTACACCATCGTCCCGCGCCGTGCCCGTAAAGCCACCCTGCTACAACACGAGCTCCACAACCAAACCATGCAACGACTGGCACGCGCCGTCGAACGCGGTGAGATCATCGTGTCCAACCCACGCAGCGACATGCCCATCCAACGCTTGACCCGCGATCGGCCACGCATCCTCGACGGGGTCGAACAGGGTTTGGAAGAGGGTCGACGGCTGGCAGCGTTGCTCGGCTGAGCCCCCGCACTTGCTGCTGGCATCGCCGTCAAGGGCGGCGCACTTCTCGCATCGCCTGCTCGAGCTGACACGTGTAGTCCGTCCCGCCTCTGACGAAGCCCTCCTCCGGGTGCTCGAAGTAGCCGGCCCTGGCGGCGTCCCCGAGAAACTGCGCCTGTTGCTCGACGTTCAACTCGTGAAAGGCCTTGCCTTCGTCGATGCCACCACGCCAATCGTAGGCGTTGCCGAGCACTCGATCGTGCCAGATGGACTCGGCCATCGGCGTATTGCCGTGCTGATGTTGCCACACGTGGGTCGCCTCGTGGATCAGCAGCGCCCGATACGCCTGCAACTCCACCCGTGATGCGTCGGCGGGCGCTGCTTTCGACTTCAGGTAGACCGTGTTGCCAAACGCGAAGGGTCGGTCGCTGAGGCTCGCGATGCCAGCAAAGCCCTCCTTGAGTCGGATGCGCTCAGTATCCAACCCAGGCCCGAATACCTCCTGGAGCCAGCGCTCCTCGCGAGCATTCAACTCACGTCCCGGTCGCTCGAGGCCGAACATCGTCTGCACCGCGCTGATCCCAGAGACGACGACCAACAAGCTGGCGTTGACGACCAACTCCGCGGCCCGAGTGCTCACCTCCACCACGCCATCCCACGCGGCAGATGCCACGTCTTGCAGCTGGCGGACCGCAGCACTGGTGAAAGCCGCGATCACGCTCTCGTAGAGCCAGTTCGCGGCCTTGATCAATGCCGGAGGCTCGTCGCGTTCCTTCGATACCTCCGCGGTCGCGTGCGGTGCTTTCTTCGAAACGGTCGACGTGGCCTCCTTCTGAGGAGCGGCTTGCGTCTCGTTGCCACTCCGTGCCTCGTTGGAAGCGGAGGACTTCGCCGCTGCCGAGCCCGGCTCCCCGTGGCGGAGCAGATGTCGTGCCCCTGGGCTCAGTTGAGCGGCTTGGGGTTGCTGACCACTCGCAGTCGCTCTGCGGAATGACGCAGCGGGTGGCATGGGCCGTGCTTGATTCGATGGGTTGCGGGCAACGGGTCGCATGCCCACCTCCTCGCTCGCGCTGGGGCCCGGTTGCGGACTTTTTTGGGTGGCGGGCTACACTGACGAATGGTCGAGCTTCCCAGCAGAAATCTCGCTCTGGAATTGGTTCGCGTCACTGAGCAAGCCGCGATCGCCGGCTCTCGCTGGCAGGGGCGCGGCGACAAGAACGCGGTCGACCAAGCTGCCGTCAACGCCATGCGCCACACCCTCGCGACCGTCGACATGGAAGGCGTCGTGGTGATCGGTGAAGGGGAAAAGGACCGAGCCCCGATGCTCTACAACGGGGAAGCGGTGGGCAACGGCAATGGTGCCTCGGTGGACGTCGCCGTGGATCCCATCGACGGCACGCGCCTGACGGCATTGGGCATTCCCGGCGCCATCGCGGTCATCGCCTTGGCCGAGCGTGGCTCGATGTACGCCCCAGGAAAGATGGCCTACATGAACAAGATTGCCGTCGGGGAGGAGGCTGCAGGGCGCATCGACATCGACGCCCCGGTACGCGACAACCTGCAGCAAGTCGCGCTAGCCAAGGGCAAGACCGTCTCCGAAGTGACGGCCATCATTCTCGACCGCCCGCGCAATCAACATTTCATCGACGAAGTGCGCCGCGCCGGAGCGAGAATCGCCCTGATCAGTGACGGGGACGTGTCCGCCGCCATCGCCACCGCGAAACCGGACTCCGGTATCGACATCCTGTTCGGCATCGGCGGTTCACCAGAAGCCGTCATCACCGCGTGCGCCATGTGCGCTCTGGACGGCGAGATCCAATGCAAAGTATGGCCACGAGACGACGAAGAGCGTTGGCGCGCGGAAAACGAAGGACACGACCTGGCCCGAGTGCTGCGTACCAGCGACCTAGTCGATTCGAACGACACGTTCTTCGCGGCCACCGGTGTGACTTCCGGCGAGTTCTTGCGGGGAGTGGAGTTCCGCGGGCGCCGCATGATCACCCACTCGGTGGTGATGCGCTCGCGTACCCACACCGTGCGTTTCGTGCGCGCCGTTCATCGCGCCAACTACACATCCGGCCCCGCGTGATTTGCGTTTCTGTCACCCGATCTGGAGCTGACTCCAGCACCGAATGAAACGCCCGCCCCTGCAGTTACAACCAGAGTTCACGGTTCCGAGCTTCCAGCCACTTTCGGACGTCGCCGCTGCAGATGGTGCTAGTCAGGCGCCCCACCCGGGGGAACACTCCTGAGAAGCAGGAGGGCAGTCGTGGTCAATCCCAAACGGAAGATAGTGGCAAGGCGCAGCGCACGAGGCGACGACGGTAGCGCCTTTTTCCCGGACCCGGGCGAGGGTCCAGCGGTGGCACCGGACGCCCTGGCAGAAGAACTGGCGGAGGAATTTCTCGCTTCCGCACTGAGCGGGCAAGAACAAGCCGCCGACTACTACGACCGCATCGTGGAGGAAGAGGAGGGCGGCCCCTTCGTCCCCTCTTCGGAGCGCCGTGAATTCTCTCGAGCAAACCAGCTTGGTGACGACCGAGACAGCGCCGACTTCTACGAGGCTGAGGCGTTCCCCATGGGCAGCCCCGGTATCGCCATCGATCCTCCGGACGACTCCGAAGACGACGACTAGGGCCCCGCCACTGCGGCGACGTGCTTCCGCATAAAAGGCAAGCGAGGTGCCGCTGGCGCCCGTCACCTCGACACGACCTCCGGTCAATTGGCCGCGCACCGAAGAGGTTGCTAGGGTTAACGAATGACGACGGCTGCTGGCGGATCGGCACCACTGTCGGGGGACACGCGTATCCTCGAACGGCAGCTGGAGTTGACGTTCGCCCGGCTGCCATTCGTGGTCGCTGCCTTCCCGCTGGTTGGGCTACTCGTCACCGTGGCGCTGAGGCACGACGTTTCTACAACGATATTGGCCACATGGTTCGCGACCTTGTGCCTGTATGCGGTCGCCAATCTGCTGGCAGGTCGTGCCTTCGGACGCCTCGTCAAGCCCGACGTGAGCCGGTGGGGCAGTTTTCGCATCGCGTTGGCGGTGACCAACGGCCTGCTGTGGGGAGGTTGCCTGGCGACGTTCCTCTACGTGCCCGACGACATCCTGCTGCAGACCTTCGTCGTCTTCGTCGTCGGGGGAACGACGGTCACCTCGATGGCGAGTTCGAGCGGGCATCCGCCATCGATGCTCGCGTTTCAGGTGATCAACGTCGTGCCCATAGCCTTGCGACTGGCGCTGGAGGGCGACAGCGCACACCTGGCCATGGCGGGCCTGATCGTCGCCTTCTTGTTGGTGGTGATGCTGATTGGCCTGCGCGTCGGCAAGGATCAAACGCGCCTCATTCGCATGGAGACCGAAAACCGCGCACTGGTCGAACGATTGAAGGAAGCCCACGACGACCTGCGCCAGGCGAACGACGATTTGAGCGCTCGTGTCGAAGAGCGTACCTCACAGCTCCAGCGGTCGTTGGCGGAGCAAGAAGCGCAAGCGACTCAACTGCGGCGAGCACAACACATGGAGGCCGTGGGACGATTGG
>JBNKZR010000270.1:0-10444 GCA_050301735.1 Polyangiaceae bacterium
AAAGAGGCACTGACGTCTTGCAGTTCCGCCCAAGCATCGCCTACGGGCCAATGGCAGGAGTCACCCCTGTGGGACCGCGCAAAGTCGAGAGCCTGGCTTTGATGGCCTGCATGTCGGCGTCGCTTCTGCAGCGCATGGAACCGGTCATCACCGCCTCCATGGCGGCGTGGAGGCGCTCAGCCCGTTCGGGTTCATTGTTTTCGATCGCGGCGAAGTGCTCGTCGCGCACGCCTCGCGTACATGATGTGCTCACCGGGCACTTCGCCACCCACACGGACGAGTATCAAGACACCCTGGTCGAGGCGACGGGCCACGAAAGACGTGCAACGACGGCTTGCGAACGCGCCAGCCGTACCCCCTAGCGCTCCGAGCGACGTCCTGAGCGCCGTGTCGTGACCGCCAGCAGCCCCAGCGCCACGACAAACCACCCGAGGGGCGCCTCTTGTCTGCCACGCATCGCACAGCCGACGCCGGCTTGTCCGGCGCCCTCCCCCTCCGACTCGGCGTCGAGCTCGATGCCGAGCTGCGCCAGGTTATCGTCGATGCTGGCAGTGGTCTCAGCGTCGAGCTCGACGTCGAAGCCCGTCACCTCGATGTCGACAGAAGCCAGGCTCCGAGCACACCGCAGCAAGGCATCGCCCGAGGCGATGAACTGGCCGTCGCAGAAGAGCGCCCCACTGCCCTCACACGAGGCGTCACAGTCGGCGTCGATCGCCGTCTCGCACACCTCGAATTCCTCGTCTTGGCATTGGACCTGACAACCCATGCCGGCAATCGCTCGGCACGAGCCCGTGCAGCACTCCTCGCAGTGTTGCACGCAGCTCGTGTCTTCCGGCAGCTCGCCGCACTGAGCCGTGCACTCCCCATCGCAAGTCGCCGCGCAACTCGCCTTGCAGCGCTGCGGCTCGTCGCTGTCCGCGCACGTGTCTTCACACGTTTCGACGCATTCGGGGTAGCAGTTGTGGTGGCACGTCACGTCCAAGCCGAGCGCACACTGGGATCCACAAAACGCGCCACAATCGTCGACGCACTCTTGGCGCGGCGGCACCTCACACTCCTCGTGGCACACCTGGTACAAGCGCGTCGCGCACGCCTTGCGATAAACGTCGATGCTGCAGTTGGCTTCGCAAGACCCAGCAACTTGAAGCTCGCATTGCGCATCCGCTTCGATGCGAATGCCGTTGCACTCGGGCACCCCCGCCCGAGCGATTGAAGGAATGGTTAGGCCTGCGATCAGGCCAGCGATGGACAAATGGGTGGCGTTCACGAGCTCCTCCTCGATGAGCGTCAGACGCGACAGCAACGCCCGCACCGTCGCCAGCGCGTCCAAGACAGGTTGAGCAGCCCAAGGAGAGGGCCGCAGGGTTTCCACGGGTGAACACAGCAACACGCGTGCCAGCAGCCAGCGAAACGTAATCGTCGAGGTTTACGCACGTTGTGGCCTCGAGACCAGGACAGAGCTGTCGCACCGAGAAGTGATGGATCGCGCGATTCCGTCGAGTCCCGTGCTCATCCTACCTCTTCGATGCGGTCGCCGGCCGAGCGAGGCCGAGCTCTGGCTCGGGGTCGAGCTCCGAGCTCAACCCAGCGGCTTCGCAGCGTCCACCGCCGCGGCGTCGTGCAGCTTCAGAACCTTGGAAACGCCCGACGGCATCACCTCGGGACCGATGGTCGTCAGCAGATGGCAGGTCGTGTATTTCTGACACACACCCTCGTACCCTTTGAGCCAGCGGTCCATGTACTGCCGCCCGCTCGGTCCGTAGGGGAAGGTCAAGCCCGGTCGTCGGTAGTCACAACGCCAGGCTTTGGGCGTCAGTCGCGCACGAAACGAGGACTGCGTGCGACACAGCTTGACGTACAGCGGATCGCTGCCGAACGCTACGAGGACCTCGAGCCAATGGGGGTCCTTGGCATCGACCAGACTACTGAGCAGCACCACGCGAAGCCCCGCTGCCGTGCGGTAGACGCGAAAGCTCCACTGCGGGTAGCCCTGTGCGATCCGCTCGACGTGGGCCAGGGCGTTGTCCTGAGGTGACTTCTTGCCGCCGAAGAGACGCTGAAAGAACGAGCCCTCGACGCTCGGGGTGCTCTCGAAGTCGAGATCGATGAACATCACCTTGCGGGTGTTCAGCACCAGGGAGCCATAGCCATTGCGACTGATGACCGCCAGGTTTGAGCCATCGCTGTCGGGCAATGTGCTGACGACCGCCTCACGCAGAGGCCGCCCATCGCCGTATCCATACGCCCCTTGGCGCGGTGGGTCGGCGACTAAGATGCGCTCCTTGGCCGTTGCTAGGTGCTGAAGCGCCATCGCGTGCGCCTTCTCTGCCGATTCGTTCGACCAGCCCACACCGGTGATGCTCCTCATCCCCCGCGGCGTGGAGACCTCCTCGTTGACCCTGTCCCAATGGTCGTAGAATTCCACGAGTCCGAGCTTGGACCTGCTCGACGCTGCGACGCAAGTTTGCGACGCGCTTTTCGACTCGGAAGCGATCCCGTGGTGCTAGGTCCGCGCTCCCTAGTTTGTGTGTTGGGTTCGGCCCTCAGAGCTCGCAGGCGCCATTGGAGCACGTGACTCCCACCGGACAGGGCCGGTTGCAACCGCCGCAATGTTGCGGATCGGACAGCACGTTGACGCATTCATCGTCGCAGCGGTTCGTCTCCGAAGGGCAGCGGCACTCGCCACCGAGACACTCCGAACCGGAGAAGCAGAGCTCGCCACACGCGCCGCAATTGGCGGGATCCGTATCGAGATCGACGCAAGTGGCGCCGCACGTGGTGCGTCCATCCGCGCACAGGCACTCTCCGTCGACACAGTCTTCGCCAGTGCCGCAGGTGACCCCACAACCGCCGCAGTTGCGTGGGTCGACGTCTACCTCAATGCAACGACCTTCGCACAGAAGCTGCCCGGTGAGGCACCCGCAGACTCCGCCCACGCACGTCTGCCCGGGGGCACACGCTGTGTCGCAGTTGCCGCATCGGTCCGGATCGTTGAGGGGGTCGACGCAGGTACCATCACAATCCAAGAAGCCCGTCTCGCATTGGCACTGGCCGAACCAGCATCGTTCACCGCGCGCACAGGGGCTGTTGCACGCGCCGCAGTGCGCTGGGTTGAAGTTGAGACTCGCACAGTCGCCATCGTCACAGACCACCAAGCCCGGGCCACAGTCTTCGATGCAATCGCCAAGCAAGCAGAACAGGCCGTCGTCGCAGGTGGCGCCACACTCGCCGCAATTGTCGCGGTCCGTGCGCAGGTTGACGCACTCGCCATCGCAGGAGCCCATCGTCGCGGGGCATTCACACGCGCCGGAAACGCAGTACTGCCCTGCGCCACAAGGGCGGCCGCAACTGCCACAGTTGTCGGTATCGGTCAGCGTGTCGACGCACGCATCGCCACACGCTTGTAGGCCCCCACTGCAGCCGCACTCGCCGTTGACACAGCGCTGTCCTTCACCGCAGGCATCACCACAACCGCCGCAGTTGTCCGCGTCCCACAACACGTCAACGCACACCCCATCGCAACTCGAGGCGCTACCGGGACACTCGCAGCGCCCTGCCGAGCAGACTTCACCCGAAGCGCACACATTGCCGCATGCGCCGCAGTTGTTGACGTCGGTGGCTACCGGCGCGCAGGCGCCGTCACAGTCCAGCGTGCCCGCCGGGCACGCGCACAGGCCGCCACTGCAGAGCTTGTCCCCGTCGCAAGCGCGACCGCATGCGCCGCAGTTGTCGCGATCCAAGTCCAGGTCGATGCAGCGACCATCACACTCGACACTGCCACCCGAACACGAGCACTCGCCGGCAGCGCAACTTTGACCCGAGAGGCAAGCCTGGCCGCACGCGCCGCAGTTCTCCGGATTGTCGACGAGGTTGACGCAGGCGCCGTCACACTCACTGAACCCGGCGGGACAGCTGTCCTGACACACGCCACCGGCGCAAACGAGCCCGGGCGCGCAACTGGTCCCGCAAGTGCCGCAGTTGTTCGGATCGCTCTCGAGGTCGACGCAGGCATCACCGCAGGCGGTGCCCGTCGTGCACGCGCACTCGCCAGAGCGACACTCCGCGCGCACCGAGCAGGTGACGTCGCAGTCCCCACAGTTGAGCGGGTCACTCGCCACGGCGATGCACTCGCCAGCGCATGAAAGTTCGGAGCCGCCGCAGCCGCACAGCCCATCGCTGCAGCTCTCCTCGGCCGGGCACAGCTGGCCACAGGCGCCGCAATTGTCGTCGTCCGAACCCAGATCGACACAGCTGCGGTCGCATTCCGCCGTGTCCGCGGGGCACTCGCTTTGACACGTTCCTCCGGCGCAGACCTCGTCACTTGCGCAAGCCTGCCCACAAGCGCCGCAATTGGCGGGTTCGTTCAGTGGGTCCACGCACAAGCCGTCACAATCGATCTCGCCGACTGGGCAGGTGCACTCGCCCGCGCGACAGGTCGCGCCCGCGTCGCAAACGCGACCGCAGCCACCGCAGTTCGATTCCTCGGACTCGGTATCCACGCACACGCCGTCGCAATCGACGAAGCCCGACGGACACGCACACTGTCCAGAGAAGCACGCCATGCCGCCCTGGCAAGCATTGCCACAGGCGCCGCAGTTGCCTTCATCCTGCAACAGGTCGACGCAACTGAAGCCACACGCCGAAAGGCCCACCGCACAACTCTCCGCGCAGGCGCCCAAAGAGCAGTAGGGGGTGGTTCCGCCGCAAGCGTTGCCACAGGTGCCGCAGTTCTGCGGATCGCTCTGCAGAAGCCGGCAGCCATCGTCGCAGGCCGAAAGCTCGTCGGGGCAGCCGCACTCGCCGTCGCTGCAGCTCTGCCCCGTCGCACACTGCGCGTCGCAGTCGCCGCAATTGTCGACGTCGTCAGCGATGAACACACAACGCTCACCGCACTGCATCTGCTGCTGCAGGGAACAGCCGCAAGTCCCGGCATTGCACGCGAGCCCCGGCTCGCAGGCGGCGCCACACGCGCCGCAGTGAAGCGAGTTCGTGGCGAGATCGACACACAGCTCGTTGCACAAGACCTGCCCGAGTGGACACGCAGTGACGCAAGCCCCCGCCTCACACGCACTGGCGTCACCACAAGTGACACCGCAACGCCCGCAGTTGGCTTCGTCCGAGGCCAGATCGAAGCAGGCGTCACCACAGGCCGTCAAGCCTTCGTCGCAGGAGATGACCACCTCGGGCTCGTCGGGCATCATTTCGACCCCGTCGCTGCCAGCGTCTTCGTCGGAAGAGTCGTCGACGACCGGGTCGTCCATCGCGGGCGTGACGGTACTCGGGGCAGAACCATCGGCAGACACGTCGAGCGCGACTCCCGCTTCGTTCGTCAGTACGGCAGCGTCAGCACCAGCGTCGCGAGGGATGCTGAGCGAGGCACAACTACCGGCGCAAATGTCCACCGTGCTGCGACCGCAACTCGTCAACAGCAAGCAAGCGACCAGCAACAGCAGACCGGGCCGCCACACGCCGCTCGGAAAAGGGTGAAATCGTCGCGACAACACGTTCCGCTCGCTGGTCCAGGACACAATGGAAGCGTCTTCCGCGAGGAACGTCCCCGGGTCAACTCAATTGCAGCGCGTCATCTGGGATTGCTGAGCACTTCGCACTGCCCGCGAACAGCGGCTCCAAGCTTAGGCGAAATATCTTCTCCCCAGGCAGCAGCGGGAGCCGCAGAAACTCGCGTTGCCTTCAGTGCCACTCGTAGGGTACTGGCGGATGGGACTGGATGAACTCGACGACAGCGTCCACGTCGTCCAACACGGCGATGCGACTCGCGTATTGGCGTTCACCGGCCAGCGACTTCAGCAGCGGCAGCACGGGGCGCCGCTCGGTCCACTCCTCCGTGCCGAGGAACACCATGGGACTGACCACCTGGAAAGTTCCGTAGTGGTTTTGCGCAGCGTCCATGAACACCTCTTGCACGGTACCCGCACTGCCGGGTGCGTAGATCACCCCGTGACGCGCAATGGCGAGCAGACCATCTTCGCGCAAGCTGTTGGAAAAGTACTTGGCGATGTGGAGCGCAAACTGGTTGCTCGGCTCGTGACCGTAGAACCACGTGGGTACGGCCAGGCTGCTGCTGCCCTCCGGGAAGGCTTCGCGCACGCGGTAGCCCGCCAGCAGGTATTCGTGCATGCGGTAGTCGGGCTCAACCGACAAAAGCTGCAAAGCTCGCTCGAGCTCTTGCGCAGAATACCCGCCCATCCAGGCCCCGAGATTGGCTGCCTCCATAGCGCCCGGTCCTCCCCCCGTGGCGATGAAGTAACCACGTCGACACAGCTCCCAAGCGATGCGCGCGACGCGTTCGTACTCCGCCGTGCCACGCTTCATGGCGTGCCCGCCCATCACCCCCACCACCCTGCCGTGATCCGGCTCGGCGAGCAGCTCCCCGAGAGCATCGTCGATCGCGTGATCGTGAATCCGCTGCGCCAACTCCTCCAGCAAGGGTGGTAGGACTTCGTGTCGATAGCGCTGAAAGTGTCGGTAGATGGCGAAGTCGAGGCAAGCTTCGAACGAGCCGGGCTTTGCGGCGTCGAAGCCCGTCATCAGCTCGTCGAGGTCGTACAAGCTGGAGCGCGTGGGGTGGTAGGGTCGCCCTTGGCCGAGATCCGGAAACAGCACCGCGCCTGCAGCGAGCAAACGGTAAGTCACGCCGTCGTGAAGCGTGCAACCCAAGAACACGGTGTCCTTCACGCTGACGTCCAACAACTGGGAAGTGTGCTGGGAGAGATCTAAACCCTGAAGGATGCAGCCATCCAGCGCCCGGTTGTCTTGAAGGTAGCGGCGGAACTCATCCAAAGTCTCGAGGTGGGTACGACGCATGGCGGCCAGTGTAGCGACTCCCGGCCGCCGTCGACAGAGCGAAAGCCGAGCACGGCGCTCGCGGGTGCGAGGTACGATTACACACCGAGCGCAGCTTCCGCTATGACTCGGCCATGACCCCGAAGGAGCCGACAGCTGCAGCCCCAGAAATCCCGGAGTTCTTGGCGAGGATCATACGGCGTGACGGCCGACACTGGGCGCTCGACGTGCTGCATCCTGCCCGCGAGCTAGCCCTCGAGCAGAGCGCCATCGTCGATCCCGACGACTACGTCGAGGTTCGTCAGCTCGGAACCAGCGCGCAGCTGCTGCGCCTGGTGGCCAAAGCTGGCAGCTCCCGCGCAGAGCTGGTGGAGATATTCACCCGTTACGCGCTATCGCCCGCGTTCAGCGACGCCGTGCAAGCAGAAGTGGCCGACTTCGAACGCCACACCGGGCTCGATGATCCAGACCTGGTCGATCTGACGGACTTGCCGTTCGTCACCATCGACGGCGAGACGTCGATGGACTTGGACCAGGCCGCCTACGTCGAGCGCGACGAAGGCGGCTTCGTCGTCTACTACGCGCTGGCAGATGCCAGCTACTACGTGCGCCCTGGGACGGCACTCTGGGACGAAGCGATGCGGCGCGCCGCGAGCTACTACTTGCCGGAAATCATGGTTCCGATGCTGCCGCGCGCCCTGTCGGAAGGGCTCGTTTCCTTGAACCCACAGGTGGAGCGCCGCGCGCTCGTGTTGCGCACGCGCTTGAACGACGACGGCAGCTTGCGTGACAGGGGGGAGCCCGCGACGGATGCGTTCCGCGCCCGGATCTTGAGCCGCGCCAAGTTGAGCTTTCGCGGGGTTCAGGAGTTCTACGATGGCAAGGCTCTCACCATCGACGACGAAGGCGTCGAACGTAGCTTGGAACACTTGCGCAGTGTCGGCGTGGCTCGGCGAGCGTTGGCCCAAGAGCGTGAAGTCGTCCGTTTCCGTCGCGTCGAACTCGACGTTCAGCTCGATGGGCGACAGAAACGTCGATTCATCGCAGCCGAGGCCATTCGCCACCCCGTCGAAGCCTACAACGAACAGCTCTCCTTGCTGTGCAACTCCGAGGGCGCGCGCCTGCTGCGAGAGGCCGCCAGTGATCCGCTGATCGAACCCATCTACCGCGTTCACCCCCCACCAGAAGAAGCGCGTCTTCGGGAGCTGCGTGAGCTGACCCGGGCGTTGGCCGAGCGCCACGACCTGGACGAGCGCTGGATCTGGCACGAGGGGCAGCACCTGGCCGACTACTTGGAGGGGCTCCCACAGGGCGGAACGACCGATGCGTTGGCCTTGGCGATCAATCGTCAAGCGGTCATGGTCAACGTCGCCTCGACGTATCAGTCGCTTCCGGAGCGGCACTTCGGCGTCGGCGCGGAGGTGTATGCCCGCTTCAGCGCTCCCATGCGCGAGATCGTCGGGATATTTCTGCACCGCGAGCTGCTCCAAGCGCTGGACGGCAAGGGTCGGGATGACAAAGCGCTGCGCGACGAGGTCATCCAGCGAGCCAACGATGCCAAAACGATCCAGAAGCGGATCACCAACGAAGCCAACTTGCTCGTACTCGACCAGATCTTCGGCGATCAGCTGGCGCTCCCCGAAACAGAGCGTGCACTCCCCGCCACCATCGTCGGGCTCAGCCGCAGCAAGGTCTACGTCCTGTTCGAGCGCTACCCCATCGACGCCAAGGTACACCTGCGGGACCTGCGTAACGCGCTCGGCAACGTCGGCATCACCAACGATGGCGCCGCGGTCGAGGTCGACGGCGACGCCAAGTGGCGCATCGGCGATCGGGTGGATGTCGTCGTAGTCGGACACGACGCCAAGCGACGCCATTGGCGACTCGGGCTCCGCTGAGAGGCGCCCAGCGCAACACCAGGGACGCTTGCTGACTCCGTCGCGGCTCCAGGCCCACAGCGGGGATGCAAGAGTGAAGTCGGCACATAACAGCGCGCTCTGAGCTGCGACCCGCTGGCTGCCGCAAGGCCAGCGAGTGCCTCACTCACCTCCGTACGCGGTACGGTAGGGCCATGCCCCCGTCGTCGATAGCTTCGTCCCGCTACACCGAGTGCGCCCCGCGTAAAACCCTGCACTCGAGAACCCACGGTTCGAGGCTGCGCTTGGGAACGCTGCGCTCAGCAATGCTGCGCACGGGGGTGTTCACCCTGCTGCCTCTGCTTGCGGCTTGCGGGAGCTTCGACTCGGACACGGACGGCGAGTCTCAGGCTACCGGGGCCGGCAGCTCGAACACTCCAGTCACGAACATGATGACCACCACGAGTGCAGGGAGTAGCGCCGCCGCACCCGGCATGCCCACTGATATGCCCAATGCAAGCCCCGCGGTACCGACGACCGACGGACAGGGCGCAACACCACCGGCAGCCCCCGAGCCTGGCGCGGAAACCCCGCCCGAAAGCAGCGCTCAGTCGACGGAGCCTGCACCGGGCGCCGCGGAGCCCGAACCCGCCGCTTCGGACGAACCCGGTGCGGGAGCGGACGACGAAACTCCCGCGGATCCAATGATGGGTGCGGGCGGTGCGACCGCGGAGGACCCCGCGCCCGAAGAAGCCGGCGGAAGTCCCGGCGCGGGAGGCGAAATGGGCGCGGGTGGGGAGCCGGCACCGGACGCCACCGGCGCCGAGGACGACGGCAGCATGAGCTTCTTCGTGACCAGCGTGGGCGGCCCGGACGGCGGCAACTTGGGTGGACTCGAGGGCGCAGACGCCTTCTGCACGGAACTCGCGACCGCCGTGTCCGCCGAACTCGGCGCCAAACCGTGGCGCGCGTACTTGAGCACGTCGGAGGTGAACGCCCGCGACCGTATCGGGGTTGGTCCCTGGCGCAACGCGAACGGCGACATCGTCGCCAACGACGTGGAAGAGCTGCACGACCAAGACGACGGCGCGCTGGATGCCACCTGGCCGCCGGCCGATCTGAGCATCGCGCTGACGGAGTTGGGCGATGAAGTCGAAAACTCAGAACACGACATGTTGACCGGATCTCTGGTCGACGGCACTTGGGACGAACAGCTCGATTGCCAGGGCTGGACGTCGAACTCCTCCGACGAGCAGGCGAGCGTCGGGCACTCGAACCGCGACGGCGGAGGTCGCCCCCCGTACTTCAACGCCACCCATCAGGTCGGCTGTGCACCCACGGAAGACAACTACGAGCAGGGCACCGTCAGCTCGGGCGGCGGACGGGGTTCCTTCTATTGTTTCGTCCCCATCGGGGAGTGAACGCCGCGGCAGCGCCGCCTCGATGCGAACTCTCCCTGCGTCAACTCGAAGCGATGGGGATTTGCGGCTGATAGTCGTCGAAGTGGTAGACGAAGATGCGCTGCTGCATCGGCGCTAGGTACCTGTCGGTGAACGCGCGATGCACCGGGTCGACGCGATACACCGACGGATCCTGCATCGAAGCGAAACGAATCAGGATGCAGATGTCCCAGTCGGCCCGCGTGGGCTCATCGCTCGCCAGGTTCACGCTGACGTCCATCACCCGCGCCGCGTGAGGCAGCACCTCGAGCGCTCGCCGCGCGATCTGCCGCACCTTGCCATCCGAACGAAACTCCGGCTTCAACTGAATCAAGACCACGCGCT
>JBNKZR010000271.1:0-10393 GCA_050301735.1 Polyangiaceae bacterium
CGAAGGCAGCTCGACCGTGCTCAGAACGTACTTGGAATTGGTCGCGCGTAACATGTTCGGCGAGAGCACCCATGGCAGCTTGTTGAAGATCTGGGTTGGCGTGTACCCGATCTTGTACATCGGCGTCTCGTTGTAGACGGGTAGCGCGCTGGACGAGTGGTCCGTGCGGCGCATGCGGTACGCGATGCGGTAGTGCTCGTTGTGGCTTCGCCGTTCCTCGCGCGACCACTCGATGAACGGCTGAAAGTCCTGCCAGTACTTCATCTCCTGTTGGCCGACGATCTCGCGGTCGATCTGAGTTTCGTAGATGGAGCGCCAACTCGGGACGATCAACGCGAGCCCGAGCCCGGTCAGAATTGCTCGAGCTGCCCAAAGGCGCACGGGGCTGAGGCGCGCGACGTGCATCGGCAACCGCGCCACTTCGACGAGCGCATGGGACGCCAGCGGCAGCCAGAACAGCTTGGCCAGCAGCAGCATCCGCGTCACTTCGACTTTGATCAGCGTCGGCAGCGCCCTGTGCAAGTGAAGGTCGGCCACCAAAGTGTCGGAAGCCAGGACGATGAACAGCCCAGATGCCGTGACGAAGAACACGCTCCCTGGACGGCGCTTGCGAAGAGCCAGCACGCAGCCGAGCACTCCCAGTGCATGTAGGGGCATCCACATGCCCTGAAACGTCCGCATTTCCATGAAGCGCCGGCTGATCTCGGACAGCGGCTCGTGGATCCAACCCAGATCGAGTGTTTGATCGGTTCGGGTCAGAAATGGCAGCAGATAGAACGCCGACAGGCAGAAGCCCAGCGCAGCCGCCCCCAAGACTTGAAAGTACCTGGCCACATCAGGTCGTCGGGCGCGCAACAGGTGATCGAGGAAGAACAGCGGTACGAGGATGACGAACGCAACTAGCGCCAACTGGTGCGTGGTCAGGGCCGCGCCGAACAGCAGCCCGCCGAGCAGTACGTCGCGGCTGCGGCCTCGGCGCAGCACGCTCTCGAGCCGTTCGAAGCTCAACAACGCCAGACTCGCGCACAGGGTGACTGGCCACACCCCAAACTCCATGTACCACTTCCAGCCGCCTTCCAGCTGTCCGCCAGGGTCGAAGAAGCATAGCCAAGCGCAAATCACTGCAGCTCTGGTGCCGAAGTACAAGCGAGTGAAGCGAAACGCTGCGAAGCATTTGAAGACCAGCAACGCTGCGAACGCCACCGCGTAGGTACGGTCCCACGCAAGCAGTCCGAGCGTCAGGCCTCGGAACAAGCCCACCCAAAGCTCTCCACCGCACGGCACCAGCTCATCCGAGGGGAAGCCGAACGCCCAGTAGTTGCTCCAGCCGCGCACGCGGCCCGAAGGCACCAACTCCTCCCAGAAGTGCCATACCTTGAACAGATGCGTGGCGTGGTCGTAGCTCGAAGGGATCTCGACGATGATCGGGATGCTCCCGATCAGTGCCGGCAGCAGCGCGAAGAAAAGCGCCCACCAGTACCTGTTCTGCGGTGAGCGGCGGCGAGTCGATCGCATGCTGAGTCTGGCACGGAGGGCTCGCCAAATGCCGACTTCGCCTGATCGCGCGTCCATCACGAGCCTTCGTGGTCGATTTTTCGCCTCGGACCAGTGCGCCCTGCGGGTGAAGTGGGCTTCTGAGACATGCCCCGCTGGGACACGTTGCGCTTCCGGGAGATACCGTGCTTTTCCGACCTGCTGCGACTCCGGGAGTGAGACAGCACGAAGGATTCCGTCGGAGTCGTCTCCGCTTCGACGTAGATCTGATACGAGAATAGGCGCGGATTGACCTTGATCAGTGCGCGGTTCAACGCCAAAGCGGTCTTGCCCAAAAGCCCGTCGCCCAACACCTTCGGAAACGGTGCTGGAATGCCCTTGGTCTCACGAATTCGGAAGCCTTCGTCCTCCAGGAGCTTGCGCAGGGTGCGGAAGGTGAAGAGGCGCGTGTGAGTGCGATCGAGGATGCCCGCCTTGCCGTAGTTGAACTCGCCCAGGAGCAGCATGATGCGCTGTACGAAGAACGCGACGTTCGGCGTCGTCAAGATCACCTTCTTGCTCTCATAGTCGAATTGCTGCCGCAGCCGCTCCAAGAAGCGCTCCGGGTCCTTGAGGTGTTCGATGATGTCCAGCAGCAACAAGACGTCGTGCCCTCGCACCTCGAAGGCCAAGCTTTGGTCGAGGTCTTGCACGACGAGCTTCAGGCGATCGTCGTCGAGTTCTGCCGGATACTGATCGACGAGAGTGACTGAGCAGTCCCGCTGGAGCAATTGCTCGGCGAGGCCTTTAGGGCCCGACCCGATGTCCATGACTCGCGCTCCGATCGGGACGGCCTCCAGAGCGTATTGGTGGCTGCTGTCGTATCCCAGCTTCAGGTCGTAGTGCGTATTGCCATCGGACTTCGGCTCGAAGCGCCGTTGATAGCGCAGGCCGAAACGATGCACGACGTCCTGCAGGGTGACGCGCACGACGTCTTTGGCGTAGCGCAGGCCGTTGACGCGACAGATTTCGTCGCCGTAGTACGTGGGTATGGGCCGTTCGACGATCCGCGCCCGCGCGTTGAGTAACTGGATGATGATCTCGGTGTCGAAGTGGAAGTCGTTCGTGTTGAGCCGAAACTCGATGCGCTCCAGAGCGCTCACTTTGTATAGCCGGTAGCCGCTGTGGAACTCGGACAATCGCGTTTGCAGCAGTCTGTTCTGGATGCGGGTCAGAATGCGATTGCCGACGTACTTGTAGAGCGGCATGCCGCCAGCCAGGGCGGCTCTCGGTGTCATCATGCGGCTGCCGAAGACGGCGTCCGCCTCCCCACTGAGCAACGGGGCCAGGAGCTCGGGCAGGCACTCCGGAGCGTATTGGCCGTCGCCGTGAACCAAGGCCACGAAGTCGAAACCTTCTTCGATGGCGTAGGTGTAGCCGACCTTCTGATTGCCGCCGTAGCCCTGGTTGAACTCGTTGCGCAGTACCTTGATCGGAATGTCAACGTGGGATTGGGCGTAGTTTGCTCCGACGGCAAACGTGTCGTCCGACGAGGCGTCGTCCACGACGAGGATCTCGCAGTCGAACTCCTCGAATAGCGGCCGCGGCACTCGCTCCAGCACTGCCTTCAGCGTGGATTGCGCTTGAAAGGCAACGATGAAGATCAGCAGTCTGGGTTTGCGGGAAAGGACCATGGCTGCTTCTCGGCGGTGCGACGGACACCAACGAGAAGCGTTCTACCCGCCGAGGGAAGCTGGGTCCAGAGCTGCTGGCGGATGCTGAGTGCTCCCCACGGCGCAGCATTACGACGCGTGCGCGACTCCTTGGGTCCCACGAAGGGGACCCAACTGCCGGCCGCTACCTGCCCTTATCGGGCGCGGCGTGGCCCGCCGGCGAGTAGAAGGTCGTCGCAGCCTCCCATTCTGCTGAGACGTTCGAGCGCACGCCGGACTGTTCCGGGACCACACTCGGAGCGCTCGTGCTTGGCAGGGCTCGATGCGCGAAAGTGGAGGAAATCTCGTCGCCCGGCAGGCCCGGGGCTTGGGGGATCGGCGGCAGTACCGCGCGACCCCGTTCAGTGTTCGAGCTACTCGCAGGCACGTCGGAAAGCGGCTCGGGCTCCACGGAAAGGAAGGGTAGGCCAGCCGTTGGCTCCTCGATCTCGAAGGGCAGTCCAACCGTCGGCTCCTCGATCTCGTCTTCCGGAGGTGCGGTGACGGGCCCCGGTTCCACCGACAAGAAGGGCAATCCAGCCGTCGGCTCCTCGATCTCGTTTTCCGGAGGTGAGGTGATGGGCCCCGGCTCCACCGACAAGAGCGGCAGTCCATCCGTGGGCTCCTCGATCTCGTTGGCTCGAGCCGGAGGCTCATCCGGTGTGGCCGACGCGGGCGGCAAGGACGAAAACCGGGGCGCGTCCCTGTCCAGCCAGGAGCGGATGTTGGCTGCCTGAGCCTCGGACAGTTGCGCTCGCTTCTGCTGTGATGGGTGTGGCGCGAGATTCAACGCCCAGAGCAGCTCGCCAAAGCAGGCCCCAGCCGACGCAAAGCGCTCTCCTGGATCCACAGCCAGCGCCCTTTCAACCCAAATGTCCACCTGTGGCGGCAATTCGTTCCGCAGGGCGTGCAAGCTCGGACGCTCGGCTCCGGTCGCGTTGCGCATCTTGTCGATGAGTGTCTTGCCGATGAACGGCATGCGGCCACTGAGCATGCGAAACAGAATCACGCCCAGGGAGTAGATGTCGGCTTTTGCGCCTGAGCGCCCGGGGATGCCAGCCCATGATTCCGGCGCGATGTAGCTAGGAGAGCCCATCACCGTGCCGACGGCCGTCAGGGGCGCAGCCGTGCTCAGGTTCGCCAAGCCGAAGTCCAACAGGCGGCTTCCGCCACCGAGGCGCTCGCTGAGCAGGAAGATGTTACTGGGCTTGAGGTCTCGATGCACGATACCCACCGCGTGCGCCTTGTCCAACGTCTCCACCAGCGGTCGCATGATGGCCACGATTTCGCTGACGGGCATCAGTGCGCGCGCGCGACCGAGCTCAGCCATACGCCCCTCGAGATCGATCCCTTCTAGGAGTTCCAAGACCAAGCACAAGCTGCCGTTTTCGGTGCAAAGGTCGATGAACTCCACGGCATTGGTCCCCGCCAGAGCGACCATCGCCTGCTGTTCGCGAATCACTCGCGCCACGACGGTTTCATCACTGGCGAGTTGTCCGTCGAGGACTTTGACTGCGACCTCTCTGCCACCTTTTAGATCGACGGCGCGATACACCGTCGCTTGCCCCCCTTCGCCAAGCACTTCCTCCAAGCGGTAGCGCCTCGCGATGACATGCCCACGACCCATGAAAAAGATACTAGTCCATCGTGACGACCGAGGCCAAGAGGACGGTCGTGGATGAACGCTGAGGTGCGATGAGGACCGACTGGCACCCTCCCCCGTCTCCTTTCGGTCCAGGTTTGGACCAAACGGGGGCACCGTTGAGCCTGTCTGGCGCGCTGGATCCCGCGTCTAGCCCACTTGCGTCACATCCGGCTCGAGGTGTGAACCCGACGTCCACCCCTGGTGAACTCGCGTGGTCTCGTGCCCGGCGCTTCAAAAAATGGAAGCGGCGCGCCGCCCCTTGGGGCGACGCGCCGCAGACCTCGCTAAAACTCTTCCGGGGTTTCGCCTTCGGTCGTTCTACTTTTTGGCCGGCTCGTCTGCGGGCTTTGCGGCCTCTCCGGCTTCAGCCTTCTCGGTCGTGAAGCGATGAACCATCTTGTGCGTGTACGTCTCGCCCGGCTTCAAGATGACTTGGTCCTGCCACGCAGGCACGTTGATGGCGTTGGGATACGCCTGGGTTTCGAGGCACAGCGCACCGTACTGCGGATAGGTGTACCCGCCTTTGCCCTTGATTGAACCATCGAGGAAGATACCAGCGTAGAACTGCACGCCAGGCTTGTCCGCTTCGAGGGTCATGACGCGCCCGCTCTTCGGATCCTTCAGCTCTGCGACGGGGCGCAGCTTGTTGGGCTCGCCGTTGACGATCCAGTTGTGGTCGTAGCCGATGGGCTTGCCGCCTGCGGCCTCGAGGTCCTTGCCGATGGGCTTGGGTGAGGTGAAGTCGAACGGCGTTCCGTCCACAGCCTTCTCTTCGCCAAACGGGACGGGATCGGTGTCCGGCTTGTAGACCTTGCCCGGTGTGTACTTGTCTGCGTGGATCGTCAGAATGTTGTCTCGGATGGTGCCCGAATCGTAGCCGCCCAAGTTCCAGTAGGTGTGGTGGGCCATGTTGACGATCGTCGTCTTGTCGGTCGTTGCCTTCATGTCGACGTGGAACTCATTGTTGTTCGTCAACGTGTAGGTCACGCTGGCTTTGACCTCACCCGGGTAGCCTTCTTCGCCGTCGGGTGACGTGTAGCTGAGCGTGAGCGCGGGGCCGTCTGCAGTCTCTTTGGGTTCGGCCGTCCAGATCACCTTGTCCCAGCCCTTCTTGCCACCGTGCAGGTGGTGCGGGCCGTTGTTGGTGAACAGGGTGTACTCTTTGCCCTCGAGTTTGAACTTGCCGTCCTTGATGCGGTTGGCGATGCGACCGACGGTGGTGCCGAAGTACGGGTTGTTCTTGACGTAACCGTCGAGGTTATCGTAGCCGGCGACGATGTCAGCCATCTTGCCGTCTTTGTCTGGCACGTCGAACTCGGTGATGATGGCGCCGTAGTTGGTCACCTTCATCTTCAGGCCGTTCTCGTTGACCAGCGTGTAGAGGTCGACGGGGCCATCGTCGGTCTTGCCCCAGGCCTCTTTCGTGATCGATACCTTGCCTGCCGGTTTGGCGGTCGTGTCAGATTTAGCGGCCACCTCCTTCGTCCCTTCGCCTTTGGCATTTTCAGCCGTTGCTGCCGATTCCGTCTTGGTGTCGGCTTCTACTTTGGAAGCCTCTTTCTGCTCGGTTTTGGAGCAGCCAAAGGCCGACATGATGAGCGCCAATGCGAGGGCGCCCGCGGTGTGAGATCGTTTCATTGGAAGATCCTCCTCAGGGTTACGCGAGCGGTAATCGAAGCGGCCCGCAGCGTCAACGCTCGGTGTTTACCCCAAAGCACGGATGGGTGTAGGTGAGGCACCGATATTCCTCAGTTAACTTCCTGAGCAGAAATCGGCCGGGTGAAACGCCGGAAAATTTTTCCACGGCCGACCACCGCGTACCCCTCGTTCCCCAGGGCGTGCGTACCGGAAAGGGCACCATCATCGTCGCCAGAGTCATCGCGAGGAAGGCATCGCGACCCGGCCACTCGAGGCGAGTGAAGCGGTACGCCACGAGCGCGCTCGACACGGGCGTGCCCGTCGCCGCCAACAGGCTGATCATCAGGGTGTTCTTCGTGTACGTCCATAGCTGAACCTATTTTGCGGGTTCGGAACAGTTCTCGGGACGAAGGACGGCAAGTAGGTGACGCCTCGAACGCAGCTCGTCGTAGACGGTGACGACCAAGGTGAACGCCCGCTTGCGGAGCTCGGTGTGCTGGGTCCGGTTCGCCGGATCGTGCTCTCGGAGGCCGACGGCCGTCAGCAATTGCTGGGCCATCGTGCTCGCCTGCTCGACTTGGTGAGCGTTACAGCCGTTTTCCCACTGATGGCCTGATCAGTTGGTGTCGAAGTCCGGCAGACGAGCTTCGGGACATCGATATTGACGGCGAGCACATCCTCATCCGCAATGCCTGCATTGCCGGCGGCGCGTCGCAGTAGGCCGAGTGAAACGGCGGTATGTCTTCATGACGCACTGCAATGGACAATGCTTACACGCGAATCTCCACGGGCTGGCACTCGACGTGCGAGAGCTCAGCGGAGCTCTGCGCCGCCATCGAAGAACGCACTCGGGCAGCGGGGAGGCGAGTTGCGTAGAATCCGTATCGCCCTGGGCTGCCGGCAGCTGCGCGGCATGGGACGGCTATCGCTGAGGGCTCCCGGGGAGCTTGGCGGGATAGCCTGGCTATCGTCAGGAGCTCCCCGGAGGCTTCGTCGATAGCCTGACTATCATCGAGGGCAGCGGGGAGGGACGACGGATCGCTACGCTATCGCCACGAGGCGGTTGGGGCGGGGTTCCCACCCATCGTCGTCAGCTGCGAGCTGCGCTGCAAGACGGGTGCGGACGACGGTGTTGTGAGTGTTTCGTGGCGCCGTAGCGCGATCAATCTTGGGATGGGCCGCCGCGAAACACGGCGGAACGAGGCCCGGAGCGGCGCGCCAGGCGCCCGATACCCTATTTACTGGGGAAAACGATTGAGGACCGGGATGAGTATCAGCCGTTCGCGGCGACGCTGCAAGTTGAAAACAGCGGTGTGCGGGAGGTGACCTGCAGCATCCATGCGCGCGATGGTGATTGAAGTGCGTGCTGGTGGCGATCGGACGGCGATGTGTCGAACGATAGGCAATCGGGAGCCGTCACGTCTGCTCGAGACATGTGGGCGGGCACGTATGTCGAGGACGACAATCATGCAGCAGGCTCCAACGATCGTGGTGGTGCGCGCGAGCGAGTCTCGAGCGGCGTGCAGCGGAGCGGTGCTTGGCATCGCGGACAGCGACAGACGTCGCGCCCCGTCAGCTCAGCGAGCCGTTGCTGCCAGGTCTTTTCTGGTTGCGGGGGAGAGGCCTGGTCGAGCGCAGTGCGAGCGGCGTCGCGCTTGGAGACGGAGATGTTGAGGCCGATGTGACGGATCTTGTGAAAGCCGTCGGGCAGGACGTGACGGATGAGCCGGCTCAGGAACTCGACTGGGTGGACAGTAACGGTGTTGCCATTCTTCGTGCGAAAGGTGACCGAGTCTTCCGTGACGTCGACCAAGCGACTGTTGGAGATGCCGACGCGATGCGTGTAGCGGCCCAAGTACTGCAGCACGTGTTCGCCGCGATCGAACGACGGTTTGGCGTAGACCACCCAGTCTTTTGGAAGCCGTCGCATCAGACACGAAAAGCCTTCAGGGTCATCGAAGTCTGAGAAACCGTCGAATGACGCCGCGCGGTACGCCTTCCACAACTCGTCGAGTAGCTTGGCGCGGAATACCTTCGCCAGCGCCGTGATGGGAAAGAGGTAGTCGGGATGGCAATGAATGAAACGCTTGCCATCGAGCGACAAGCCGCCGGCCGTGACGATGGTGTGGATGTGCGGGTGGTAGAGCAGCTCGCGAGTCCAAGTGTGCAGCACGAGTGTGGCCCCGAGCGTCGCGCCCAGATTGGACTGCCCGAATTCGAGCAGAGTACGCCCCACGGCGTGAAACATCGCGTCGTAGACGGTTCTCTGAGCGAAGGCTGCCAGCGGGCGAAGCTCCGCGGGCAGGGTGAAGACGACGTGAAAGTGCTTCACGTCCAGCATGCGCTGTCGCTGCTGCTCAATCCACTTCTCTTGGGCCAGGCCCTGACATTTCGGACAGTGCCGGTTGCGGCACGAGTTGAAGATGGATTCCTCGTAGTCGCAACTCGTGCATTGCTCCAGGTGACCACCGAGAGCCTCGGTGCGACACTGAGCAATGTCCGTCAGCACGCGGCGCTGCAGCGGGCTGACCCACTGGGATGCCTCGAGATCGCCTCGGTGAGCTCGAACGATGTCCGCAATGTCGTGTCCGGCCCCCCAGGGGGCAGACACGCCGGACTACCAGCGTTGCTGTGGCAAGAGACTCGCTGGACTCGGCGTCCTACGTATGATTTTGCGCGTTACGCGTGCGTAGCGGGCAGTGCTCTTCAGAGATGCATGCCCAAGCAACTCACGCACGACGTGGAAATCGGTTCCTTGTTCCAGCAGGTGAGTTGCGAAGCTGTGCCGCAGAACGTGTGGTGTGACTCGCTTCTTGATGAACGCGGCCTTCGCGGCCTTCGCGAGTGCTTGTCGGAACGCTCGCAGGCAGGGAAGTTGCCCACTTCTGCTCGCGAACAGGTAAGGCCGGGCTGGTTGATGACGAATCCAGTACTGCCGAAGCCAGGTGTACAGCTCTTGCGACAGCATCACCTCTCGCGCCTTGTCACCCTTCCCATGCCGAACACGGAGCACCCCTCGAGCGCCGTCGATGTCCCGTGCTTCGAGAACGCGCGCTTCGGCGACGCGTAAACCAGCCCCATACATCACCATCGCCATGGCCTGATATCGCGGCTGCTGGATGGCATTGAGCAGCGCATCCACCTCCTTTTGGCTCAGCACTTCCGGTAGCGGAGAGTGCTTTTTCGGAAGCGAGATGAACGACACGAGCTCCGGGCGTCCCAGCGTACGTCTATATAGAAACAGCAGAGCACCCAGTTGGTTGCTGAGCCAACTGGCACTCGTGGAACCAGACTGCAGATCCTCCACGTACCCACGCAGCTCGTCGCGGGTCAGCTCACTCGCCGCGCGTCCGAAATGTGCGATCAAGTGCTCAGCGCGGTTCAGGTAGGTGCGCCTCGTCGTTGTGGCGTATCCTTTCAGCGCCAGGTCTCGGGTCAAATCTTCGATTTCTTTGTACACGTGGTCTCCTCTCGGCGCCGCATTGCTGGCAGCGCTGGTCCCGAGGAGACCACGGCGAAGTGGAACTGAGACCTGGCGCTTCCAAACGCTCAGGATCGCGGCGTTTCGAGCGGCGAAGCCGCTCACCACTCCGTCATCGGCATGCGACTACCGCCGCGGAGCGGCTTCGTTCAGAGCACCGCGAGCAGTCCCCGAATCGAACGAGCATCCACAAGGCTGTTGACGGGGCGGAAGAGGTGCTCGCGCTTGGCCGCGACGTTCTCGACGCCGCTGATGTGAATCGACCCGTGTATTTCGGCCCCGCACGCGCCGATCACCGTCTAAGGCGAGGCGTTTCAGGCCCCTGCGTCACAAGCAATGGCTTGTTAGCCTGCGTCGAAACATGAGCTCGTCACCGTCGCAGCTGCACCCGCCGGGGCTCTTTCGGTCCCTCTGCTGCCTCGGTTCACGTCGCGCGGCACAAGG
>JBNKZR010000272.1:0-10366 GCA_050301735.1 Polyangiaceae bacterium
GTGGACCAATGTGCACCCGTAGCACGCCGTCATCGCTGGGTCAGGTTATGGGCGCACATCTTCTCCGCAGATATGGACAGCCCGTCGCTCCTACCCCTTCAAGCATGCCTGAAGGGGGCCCGGTCGCACGCACCTCGCCGGTAGGATCGATTCCCTAGGTGGCGGCCTCCCCACGACCGTCTTCGGCACCGTTGGCGCGTCCGGTGAGCTGCGCGGGCGTGTGGCTCGCTGGCGAAGGACGTTCTTTTCGCCGTGGTCGGCACGGTCGTTGCAGGTTTGATGTGCATGAGTCGACGACCAGAAGAAGCCCCGGAACCGACGAGCAACGTGCAAGTGTGGAAGGACGTCGAGATCCCGATGTCCGACGGAATACGCCTTGCTGCGCGCATCTGGCTGCCGAGCACCGCTCCGCAGACGCCCGTTCCCGCGATTTTGGAGTACATCCCGTATCGTCACGCTGACGGCACCGCTCCACGCGACGCGCTGACGCATCCCTATTTTGCGGCGCACGGCTATGCCTCCGTTCGCGTCGACCTACGGGGCAGCGGCAACTCCGAGGGCGTGCTGACGGACGAGTATTTACAGCGCGAGCTCGACGATGGGGTGGAAGTCATCGAGTGGCTCGCTCGTCAGCCGTGGTGCAACGGCAACGTCGGGATGATGGGTATCTCTTGGGGCGGGTTCAACGGGCTACAGATCGCCGCCTTGCGCCCGCCTGCCCTCAAGGCAATCATCACCGTGTGCTCCACGGACGACCGCTATGCCGACGACGTGCACTACATGGGGGGCTGCCTGCTGGGAGACAACCTCTCGTGGGCGTCGGTGATGTTCGCATTCAATTCGTTGCCTCCGGACCCGCGGGTGGTTGGCCCCAAGTGGAAAGAGATGTGGGCGGAGCGGTTGTCCGGTAGCGGTCTGTGGCTCGAGAAATGGCTGCGTTCGCAGCGGCGCGACGAGTACTGGAAGCACGGCTCCGTCTGCGAAGACTACTCGGCGATACAGTGCCCAGTGTTCGCCATCAGTGGCTGGGCCGACGGCTATTCCAACGCGGTATTCCGACTCATGCAAAACCTCGACGTGCCGCGCCTCGGATTGATCGGACCGTGGAGCCACCGCTATCCGCACATGGGGGTGCCCGGACCGGCGATCGGGTTCCTGCAAGAGGCCGTTCGCTGGTGGGATCAGTGGTTGACGGGCAAGGACACGCAGATCATGAGCGAGCCGATGCTGCGCCTGTGGATCCAAGATAGCGTCGCGCCATCCACCGGCTACGCCCAGCGCCCTGGCCACTGGATCGCGGAGCGCGAGTGGCCTTCGCCCAACGTCGAGTGGCGCCGGTGCTGGATGGGGCGGCAACACACGCTGTCCGCTGGCAAACCAACCGGACCGTCGCGGCGCCTGGTCATTCAGTCTCCGTTGTCGACCGGCCTATTCGGGGGGAAGTGGTGTTCCTACAGCGCCCCTCCCGACTTGCCCGAAGACCAGCGGAACGAAGACGGGGGCGCGTTAGTGTTCGACACTGAGCCTTTCGAAGAAAGCGTGCAGATCGTGGGAGCTCCGGTCGTCGAACTCATGGTGGAGTCGGACCAGCCCGTAGCAATGGTCGCTGCTCGGCTTACCGACGTGCACCCCGACGGCAAGGCAACGCGCGTCAGCTATGGATTGCTCAACCTCACCCACCGGGACAGCCACGAGCATCCCACGGCGCTCACCCCTGGCAAACCGTACCGTGTGACGATTCAGCTCAACGAGCTGGCGCAGACTATCCCGAAGGGGCACTGCCTGCGATTGGCTCTGTCGTCATCCTACTGGCCCATTGCGTGGCCTGCGCCCAAGTTGACCACGCTGCGGCTGCACACGGAGGAGAGCAGTCTCCTGCTTCCGATCCGCCAGCCGCGGTCCTCCGACCAAACCGTCCACTTTGAGCCGGCCGTCATGGCGACCGAGCTACCGACGACCCGGCTCGAGCCCGGGGAGCACAGCTGGTGTGTCACTCGAGACTTGGCGACCGATGTTGCGACGCTCGAAGTTATCGACGACAAGGGCACCGTTCGACTCGACGATGGCTCCGACCTATCGATGTGCCGACGAACGGAAGAACGCTACTCGGTCTCTCACAGTGACGTGGACACTCTCCGTGGCGAGACGCTGACCAAGCGAGGCCTCCGCCGGCCAGGCTGGGAAGTTCGCACCGAAACGCGAACGGTGCTCACCTCGGACTCGACGCACTTCCGCATCGTTGCAGAACTCGACGCATGGACCGGAGATCAGCGCGTGTTTTCGGAGAACTGGGACACGCACATCAAGCGCGACCTGGTGTGACGCGCGTTTGGGTCCTGCCGGCACGGACCTTGCTCACCGTAGGGCATGAGCCAACAGGACAAGAAGCGCGTGCTGGTACTCGGGCCTAACGACTTCACGTGGCGCCACCTGCATGAGGTGCCGAACGCCGCACGCTATGACTTCATCGCCGTATGCGACTACGAGCGAATGATATCGAACGATGCTGCGCTGTTCGATGTGCTTTTGGAGGAGCTCGAAGGGGCCGTGGAGAAGCATCAGCCGCATGGCATCATGGCGTTCTGGGACTTTCCTGCGACCTGTTTGGCGGCGCTGGTGTCGGAACGCCATGGCCTGCCGACTCCGGGATTGCGCAACGTCATCAAATGCGAGCACAAGCTGTGGTCGCGTGTCTTGCAGCAGGAGGTGATCCCGGACGCAATTCCTGCGTTTGAAGCGGTGGACCCGTTCGACGACGACGCGCTGGCCAAGCTCACCCTTCCATTCCCGTTCTGGCTCAAGCCGGTCAAGGGCGTTGCCTCCATGCTGGGGTTCCGCATCAACAACGAAGCCGACTTTCGCCACGCCATCGAGGAAACGAGGCGACGCATCCACATCTATGGCAAGTCGTTCAGCCAAGCCATGCGGCACGCTGATCTTCCGGACGAAATCGCGGAACGAGGTGCCGAGTATTGCCTGGCCGAACAGATCATCGACGGCAAGCAGGTGACGGTGGAAGGCTTCGTTCACGGCGGCCAGGTGCAGTCCCACGGCGTCGTGGATTCGATTCGCCAGTCCAACCACTCGACGTTCTCCCGCTACGAGTATCCATCGAGCCTGCCGTCAGACGTGCTCGATAGGATGATCGACTTGTCCACACGAGTGCTGCAGCACTTCGACTACGACGATGCGACCTTCAACATCGAGTACTTCTACGAGCCGGAGTCGTCCCAGATATGGCTTCTGGAGATCAACCCGCGTATCTCCCAGTCACACGCGGCGCTCTTTCAGTTGGTGGATGGCGCGCCCAACTTCTCGGAGATGGTGAGCGTGGCCGTCGGCGAGCAGCCGCCCGCTAAACCGGGGGGGCAATACCCGCATGCCGCCAAGCTGTTCTATCGAACGATGCTGCACGACGGCGTCGTGACGGGGGCGCCGAGTCCGGAAGAAGTGCAGAGCGTCGAGAAAGCTGTGCCTGGGGTCGAGATCCAGGTCAATGCCAACTTGGGGCAGCGCCTTTCGGACTTGCCATGCCAGGATAGCTACTCCTACGAGCTAGCGTTGATGCACGTCGGGGGAGAGTCTGAGGGTGAGATTCTGCAGAAGTACCAGGAATGCGTGGACCACATGACGTTCACCTTCACCAGTATCGATGACACCGACGTGGCAGATGGTCACCACCACATCAGCGCGATCCCGCAGCTGCTCCAGGACTCTCACCGGACGTAAGCTGTCGACAATGTTGCAGACATGACCTCGCGGATGTCCTTCAGAACGTGCGCTGGCAGGTCGAACGCGTCGAGTCCGACAAGGAGCTGCGGGCTGTGGCGGGTGTCGACAAGTTGCTGCGATCTTCCGCGTTGAGACTGGCGAGCAGATGCTCAATGCCCATCAGGCGCCCACCTCACTTCTCTAGACGCTGCACCAACGGGGGCGGGGACAACCGCTCCGCTCGGTAGGAACCACGGTCGGGGGCGGACGTTAGTTCCCAGACGACATCGCCGTCACGGGTGACTTCGAAAATGCGCGTCCGTTCCTCAGCGCCACGAGCGCCCGCGGTGATCAACACGTTGTCGTTTTCGAGGCGGTCTGCGTCCCCCCAAATCCGCGTGTACCACTCGTCCGTGTACCAGGAGTCGACCGCAGAGTCGCCGGGGAACTCCCACACGAGGGTCGCCAGCTTTTCCTCCTCGTCGATGGCATATTCCAGAACACGTGAGTGGTACTCGCCGTCCCCGAGTCCTCCATTGTCGAACACGATGAGCGTGCCGTCGTCGTGGATCTCCGGGTCATGGATGTCCGAAAACTGTGACTCCGGGGGGTCGAAACTCATGTCGCCGGGAAAGGACTCGTTGTACGTACCGGCGAGATGCCACAGGACCTCCTGCTCGCCCGAGCGACGCGCTTTGACGACACCGAGCCAGCGGCAACTGAGGTAGACGACATCTTCGTCGAGGTCGACCGTCACCGAGTTGCCGTGACAGAAGTCGGAGGTGGCCTCCGGCGGCAACACCATGCTCTCCGCCGCGCTAAAGCTCCACACCAGCTCGTTGTTCGGGGAGTACTCCTCCAGCTGCGTATCGACCAGGCTCGCGTCCAGCCTCACGTAGCGTATCACCACGTAGTTGCCGTTGCTGAGCCTCGAGCCGTGATGCGACATCGCGCCCACTGACGACATGACTCCCTCGGGTTGTTCGGGGCCCTTCCACACGATGTTCCCTCCGAGGTCGATCTCTCGCGGAGCTTCGCCAGCAGCAGGCCCTATCACCAGGTTGCCGTTCCGGGCCATGTGAACGGAGACGTCCCCACGCCAGTCTGCGGTCTCACCGTTGATGTAGTACCAGACGGGTACCGCGAATTCATCGTACATCACGATCACGGCGGGCTGGTTCGACCCGGTCCCCGCGAACCCGCCGTCGAGCTGTACGTTGGTCAGAGTCCAACCCACCTGAGATGCGCCGGGTTCACTCACCGTCAACTCTGCCACAGGGACCTCCGAGGGCAGTGCGCCGGTGGTGAACGTCGTATCGACGGAACCAGTGTCCCCATCGCTCGTCGATAGTGCACGAATGAGGTACTCGCTCTCAGCGTACATGCCGATGACCAACACGCGATGTTCGGTAACCAGCTCTTCGGAAGTAATGCGGTATTCGTACTCCCCTCGCCCGAACTGAACCTCCGAAGTCGCCGGTGCATCCGTCGTCCAACTCACGTAGCAGCTGATTGTGCTGTTGGGGTTCGGCTGGACCGTTAGCCCCGATATCTGAAGTGCCCCTGCGTCCAACACGCCCACGCCCCCATCGTCATCGGGTGGAACTCCAGCCTCCAGGTCATCCAGCAAAGGGGCACCGGCTTCGCCATCGAGTGGGGACGCAGCTTCGCTCAGGGCATCCAGCGGAGGAGGCTGTCTGTCCGCAGCCTCACTCTCCTCACCGGCGCACGCGACGGCAATCGCGCTCAACGCAACCCAACCCGACAAATTCGCTCGATTGGGAGGAATTGGGTCGGATCGTCTGGTGAGCAAGTGGTGCATGACATGCTGCCTAACGAGCTAGCCGACAGCTGTCTACCCGGATTGCTCCGACCGCGGACGCATAGGAAAGAGGTGATGCAAGACATGCCTGGTTTTCGCGTGCTGCGCTACCACGACGTGCCGGGAAGGAGGACACACCAGCATCGTCACCCCGATTCGGTCCTCTACGCGGGTGAGCTCCTTTCGTCGGCGCCTCCACATCCCCGACGGATCGCATTCTCCAGCGCTGGTCGGGGCCTACGAAACCGCCCGCGCGAAAGTGGTCCGCGCCAATTCGTCTACCGAACACCAACGAGCTGCGCGGCCACATCCTCGAGGCAGAAGTCGAATTCGACGTATTCGCTGTCGTGTGGCAACACCTGTACCTGGAAGGCGCGCAGCTTGGTTTCGTCGGGGTGCGGACCGTCCTCGCCCTCCCAGCAGTTGTATCGGGTTTGCTCGAAATCAATGGAGAAGGTGTGAGTGTCTGGCTCGACCGCACGCTCCTCGACGCAGTAGACGGTTCCATCGGCCTGGCCGACCACTGGGTAGTTCACCTGCACGTACGGTGGATTCTGACCAACGAGGGTGAAGCTGAATCCCCGAACGTCGTGCACGGTTGCATCCCAAGCGCCGGGTTGCTGTCCGGGAGCTGCAACGTTGATATTGAGCGATAACCCAGCGCCCCACACGTCTGGCTCTTCCGCGTAGGGCGGAACCACTCCGCTGATGCACACGCTACCGCCTTCGAAGAACGGTTCCGAGCGTGGAGCGTAGGTAGACACGTCGTCGCCGTAGGTGTGCCAGTCCCCCTGAATACCAACGTCGTTGGTCGAGCCGTCCACCCACCCATCCGCGGATACCAGTTCGAGACGCAGATCGGTCTCCGGCGCGGTCTGCCCGTCAGCGTCCGTGGCCGACTCGTCCTGTCCGACACCGCCGACGGAAGAATCGCCCGCCAAGTCCGTCCCTTCGGCGTCAACGCCCGCCGCGTCAGTCGGCAAAGCATCGGAGCCCGGCGCGCTGCTGCTTGCGGTTTCGGGCTCCGCTCCCGCAGTCTCGGAGCGCCCGCCCCCTGCATCGGGGCTTTGCCGAGCCTCATCGCGTTCAGTTAACGCCTCCACGCACAATTTTGATAGACACGAGAGCCCGTCGTCACAGGTATCGTTGCTATAGCACCGGCAGCCTTCCGAACCTTCGCAACTTCCACCGTCATGGCCTCCGACGCAACTTGCGACAAAGCCCGCGATCAAACCGGCGCCGGCGGGTGCCGACAACAGCAAGCGAGCAGCCCCACGTATCTGCATGGCAGGCAGTATTCATCGAGCCTCCGATGGCGTCCAGTCGTTTCCGACTGGGGCGCACGAGCGCGTCGAATGCATCATCGGCCGCGATGCTCGACGCATCCGCTGCCCAACACTGAGGGGCAGCCACTTCCGTCACACGCGGTGGCACAATGACGACCAGCTGCGTGCAGTACACCGCGATGACGCATGGATTCTCAACTGCGTGTCGAAGCGGGAGTCCGCGTTCGGGAGTTGGACGACGAGACGAGCGCGACGCGCTAGGTGGGCTCAGCAAGGCAGCGTCAACCCGTGTTCGTCAAGACTGCGCGGATGCAGCGCCGCCGCAGCGCGACCTTCAATCGAGCCCGAAGAAGAACTCCAACACCTCTTCGTTGCCGAACCTTGGCCACTCGTGACCGCCGTCGTGTGAACAGTACGTCATCGGCTGTTGAGTGCAGGTATACGCGTCGCAGGGTGGGTTGTTGGCTCGGTCCGGCCCAACGGGCTCGCCCAAGTCGCAGCCGTTGCGTTCGCGCCAAAAGTCGCGCATTTGCGATCGGTCGTCCCTGCCTTCACCGGTGCCGATGTTGACCCACGCCGCGGGCGCCCCGACGCAGGGTGCGTTTTGGTTGGTGAGCTCGAAGTACAGAATGCCGCCGCTGGAAGCGAAGCCGCGGAAACGGTCTCCACGCAAACAGCCCAGGACGGATGAGAAGCTCCCGCCGCCGCTGAATCCCATGGTAAACACGCGTGCTTCGTCAATGCACAGGTTCGCAGTGAGCTCTTCGTGCAGGGCGTCGAAGTAGGCGAGATTCGCCTCTTCGTTCTGGGCTGTGTTCCAGTTATGAATGCCGCCCGCGGGCAACGATGCCGTTAGCACCAACACGGCGCGGTCGTTCACTGAATTCGGCAAGTTCTGATCGTGCCAGTACCCGATTGGATCCGTGGCTTCATTGGGATGTAGGGCGAACACCAATGGCCAGGGGTCACCGCCTGGGGTGTAGCTAGGCGGCAAGATCAGCTCGTAGTTCCGCGTCGCGCCTGCCGCTTGGATGGTTCTTGCCCCTGGCTCCAACGGCTCAGCTGCTTGACAGCCGAGGCTCCCGTTTGACGGCGGCGGCTGTTCCGACACGCCGCCCGTACCTGCCATACCTCCGTTGGTGTTGGGCTCGGCCCCCGCACTGCCGCCGGTGTTCACTAATGGCGCGCCGCCGGTTCCCGAGTTGCCTCCGTTGGCGCTGGGCTCGGCCCCCGCATTGCCGCCGGCGTTCGCCAAGGGCACGCCGCCGGTTCCCAGGTTCGGCATGCCACCGTTGGTGCTAGGCTGAGCCCCCACATCGCCGCCTGCGTTCACCGCGGGCGTTCCGCCGGTGCCTCCGGCGCCGCCCGTTTCCGTGCCGCTGCTCGGCGACGGGGCTGCGCCGCTCGGCGACAGGGCTGCGCCGCTCGCGGGCCCTGCAGGCGGAGTCGCGCCGGGCGCGGTCGTGGTTGGCAAGCCAGCGGAAGATCCCGGCGTCGTGGCTGCGCTCTGCCCGGGGTTCGTCGTGCCTGGGTTTTCCTCCGACGAACACCCCCATGCGGGTAGCATGGCCAACAGCAGCAACTTGGACTCTTTGCGGGGCAACCAAGAACGGAACAGCATAGCTTCACCACAGTGGGGGACGAGAATCCCTCAAACCAGCCGTTTCTGCGCCCGCCGTAAACATTCGGAACCTAGCGCAAATATCCACGCGGTTCGTCCCGAACCTGCCCGAACCGGGGCGGAATCACCAGCCGGGACGGCTCGAAGACTCGACGGCCAACGGCGGCGCGAGCCCGGCTTCGAAGCGACTTCAGGCTGCGAGAGGACGCCCAAGCGGTAGTTCTGGCATTGGTCCCGGATACGGAGCCTCTGCAAAGCGTGCTCTTCTCGTGCGCCAGCATCGTTCGAGATCCCGTGCGCTGCGGTGAGGGGGCCAGCACGGGCGCTACCGTCAGCGCCCGTGCCCGGCGAACTTTTTGTGCCGCTCGCCTCTCCTCAGCGCACCTGGAATTCCCCTACTTTACGGTCGCACTCGATTCGTTGGAGTAAGGACTCTCATTGCCCGAAGTGTCGACGGCGGTGACTACCCAATAGTAAGTGACTCCCGAGCTTCCCGTTTCATCCTGATACCAACTGTCACCTATGGTCCCAGGGGCGGTTCCTATCAATAGATATCCGCTTCCTGACGTCTCGCTGCGGTATACGTTGTAGTGGTTCATATCGGGCTCAGTGTTGTCATCCCAATTGAGACTTATCTTCCCAGGGCCCCTCGCTGATGCAGACAGACCGACCGGTGTACTCGGAGGTGTTGCGTCCCCCCCCGTTGGGTCGGTTGTCGTGCTTGCTTCCTCCGAATACGGACTTTCATTGCCCGAGGTATCTATCGCAGTTATCACGTAATAATACGTCGTGCTTCCTGCTAGTCCGGTATCCACAAACACGAGATCCGGCGTTTCACCAACGAATTGATATCCACCGCCTGCGACCGTGCTCCGATAGATCCCGTACTTCGCAGTGTCTGGTTCCTGATTGGCATCCCATGTGAGAACGATCTCCGAATCACTCAGGACGGATGCAGCTAGTTCTACAGGCGCTGCGGGTGGAGTTGTGTCTCCGCTACCTTCCTGGGTCGTCGCGCTTGCTTCGTTGGAATCCTGGCTTTCGTTGTCAGCTGTGTCTACGGCCGTGACCGTATAGGTGTACGCAGTGCTGGGCGACAACCCTGTGTCGCTGAATGAGCTCTCCGTCGACTCTGCGACTTTCACGCCGTCTCTGTAGATGTTGTAGTGGTCGAAGTCCGACTCGCCACTCGCGCCCCATGATAAGTCAATCTGTGAGCCGCTTACAGAGTTGGCCGTTAGACTCGAAGGTGCTTCCGGCGGGGTTGTGTCTTCTTCTCCCGCGGGCGTGAATCTTATCCAATCATAAGACGCCGTTACTGGGACGGCCGTTGAATCGATGGGGCCGAGCCAGCTTGAGACGGAGCCATCATGGACCCATACGTTGGCCATGATTCTACCTGGGTTGCTAGGGATATCCTGGGTGGCGGTATGTATAGCTACGCCATCTACAAACCATGTGATGCTGTCAGGCAACCACTCAAAAGCATATGTGTGATATTCCAAGGAGGCATCAAAGCCCAAGTCGTATTCATACTCGTGCCCGCCGACCCCGTCCGTGAAGTAGTTGACCGAAAGAATCTCCGTGTCTTTTCCAAGGAACTCGATGTCGATTTCATCCCAGGGGTTGCCATCAGTCGGGCCTGTGTACGTGAACAAACTGCCGGACATGAAACCGCTTCCTTTGCCCGGCTTCATTCGCACTTCATACAGCCCGTATTGGTAGAACTCATTCGTTCGGTATTCGCCGCTTACGTACTTGTACTTTCTGTACGATCCCGGCTCGCAGGTAACGGTCATTTCGCCGTTGTCAAAAGCAACTTGGAGATCGTCCCAATATGCGCCAAATGGGCGACCGTTTCCCCACCCATCTGCTGCATGCCACAGTGTGGTATCGAATGAGTCTAGGTCATCATGGAAAGCTGTG
>JBNKZR010000273.1:0-10279 GCA_050301735.1 Polyangiaceae bacterium
ACGCAGCCACGCTCGAGGCCGTGCAAGCCGAGATCGACAGCGCCGGTGAACCGACGGATCCGGCCAAGCGCGCCGCGCTCACCTCGATCCGCTTCTTGCTCTATCAGCTGCGCGCACGCGCTTGAAGCAGCGCGGCACCAACCTGCAGCGCGGAGACCTTCGCCATGAAACGACGTGACTTTGCCCTCGTAGCTAGCGGGGCGGCAACCGTGGCAGGCGCCGGGATCTACTGGCTTGCACAGCGCGACGGCAGTGGGTCAGGGGGGCACGCCTACGGTCGCTACGAACGCATCATTCGCCGCCACCTCCCCACGCTGAAGATCGATTCGAGCGTCATCGTCGAGTTCGCCGAAGCCTGGGAGCAGCACAACGGCCCGTACGAGGGCGCGGAGGAGCGGCTGGCGATGAAGTTCCTGCTGAGCACGGACTTCTTCGCCAATGGCGAAGACGAAAGCCGTCCGCTGAACTTCGCCATGCTCTACGATCCGTACGTCGTGCCTTGCGGCAACCCTCTGACGCACTTGCCGACGTGACTGATTCCGGAGCCCAAGCGAGCACGCCGGCTGGCGACGAGCCCGAACGTGAAGCTGCGGTTTCGGATTGGACCACCTCGAGTCTCGCCGCGCGCTTGTTTGCGACCACGTGGGCGATGGCCTACTTGTTCCATCACCGCTTCGGGCCGCCACGGGTCAAGGGTCACATCGACAGTCTGGAGGTCTTCGTTGCCGTCGCCTGTCTGCTGCTGATCGCGATGCCGGGCAGCCATCGTTTGCTGCTGCTCGCGGCCGGCGCTCAGGTGTTGGCCTTCGTGCTGCAGAGCCCGGTGGCCTCGAATCATCACACCGTGGTCGCCTTCTGCAACGCCGCGCTCATCGTCTCGCTGCTCGCGCGCTGGCGCAAGCCCGACGTGTTGGCGTCGGCCTACGCGCTGTTTCGCCCCGCGGCGTTGGCTTCTTTGGTGGTGCTCTATTTTTGGGGAGTCTTCCACAAGCTGAACGCGGGCTTCTTCGACCTCGACGTCAGCTGCGGCGCGGTGCTCATGCGCGCCCTCGAGTCCCACGTCGGGATCGCGCCGAGCCACTTCAGCGCCGGGCTCGCCATCGCCAGCACCTTCGTCATCGAGGGCGGCGCGATGCTACTGTTGTTCACCCGCTTCTGGCCACTGGCGGTGCTGGGCGCGGTGCCTTTCCACTACATCATCGGCTTCACGGGGCACGCCTACTACGTCGACTTTTCCGCGACGGTGCTGGCGTTGATGCTGACGAACTTCGACGACCGTCAGCTGGGCTCCATCAAGCCGTGGGTGTCCAAGGTGATGACGCGCCTCGAAGCGCTGCCGATCCCGTTGCCGTACCTGCGGGTCGCGCCGGTGCTGCTCTGCTATCTGCTGGTGGCGTGGTCGCCGCTCCCCGGGCGCTTTGCGCAGCAGTTTCTGATCTTCTTCGTCTATGGGGCCCTGCTCTCGGTGCTGCTCGTGCGTTCGGCGCTGCCGCTCTTGGGGCGGAGTGGTCTCGGGCCACTGCGCGCCGGTCTCTCGCGCTACACCGCACCCGTCGTGGTTGTGTTCTGGATCAACGGCATGTGCCCCTACCTCGGCTACAAGACGGAGGGCTCGATTGCGATGTACTCGAACCTCTACACCGAGGGAGAGACGAACCACTTCTTGATCCCCACCAGTTGGCAGCTCTTCGCGTTGCAAGAGCCCGTGACCGTCGAGCGCACGGACATCGACGAGTTGCGCAAAGCCGCTAGCAGCCGCCGCCCGATCACGACCTACGAGCTGTGGCACGCGGTGCAAAAGCAACCCGAGGGGCGCGTCGTATTCGTGCAAGATGGCGAGCGCCGCACCTTCGACGGCAAGCGTGGCGACGTGCCGGACTACGAGCCCAATTGGCTCGTCCGAAAGACGGCCCGTTTCAAACGCATCACATTGGAGCGGCCTCACCCGTGCACCCATTGAGCGGCGCTCCTCGGACTCGGCAATCGTGCTCGCCCATCTAGCCTCCGCCCGAGCTTGGCCGTTCATCGTCGTTGCCACCCTTTGTGTGGTCTCGCTGCCGTTCATCCACTTCACGCTGGATGACGCGGGCATCACCCTGCGTTACGCGTACAACCTGGCGCACCACGGCGTGCTCTCGTTCAACGTCGATGACCGCGTGTACGGCACGACGTCCATCGCCTGGGCTCTGTTGTGCACGCCCTTGATGTGGGCGGATGATCCGATGCTGGGCCTGTGGCTGTCGAAGGGGGCGAGCTTTGCTTGTTTGGCGGCGGCGTGTTGGATCTTCGCGAGTCTGGTGCGGGCCGTGCATTGGATGGGGCGAGCGCTGTTCTTGATTGCCGTCGTGGCTAGCGTGCCGTTCGCTGCCTTTGCTTGGTCGGGCATGGAGTTCGGGCTGGGTTTCCTCTTGCTGGCGCTCTTCGTTCGACTTTGGTTTGGCGGTGGGGCGAGAGCGCTCTTGGGGATGAGCCTCGTGGCCGTCGGCTTGGCGTTCACGCGTCCCGATTACTGCCTGCTGACGGTAGCTCCGCTCCTGGCCGCGTCGTTCCGGCGGGTGCGGGCGACGCCGAGCGCGCTGCTGCAGCTCTTGCCCGCCGCGGCCCTTGCGGCGGGGGCCTTGGCGGCGCTCTGGCTCTACTACGGCGATCCCGTGCCGTTGCCGTTCTACGCCAAGGTGCTCGCGCCGCCGCGAGACCCGGGTTTGCTCGCAGGCTTGCGGCGCATCGGGTCGTGGTGGTTGCTCCAAGGAGGCTGGGCCGTGGGCCCGCTGCTGCTCGTGTGGCTCACGTCGAAGCCAGCGCGCGAGTTTTCGGCGCGTCGTTTGCACGTGAGCGCGGAACAGACGTGGCTATTGTTCTCGAGCGCGGCCTTGCTCTTCGTCTTCTACGCTTCGCGCGGTGGCAACATCGTGATGGACACCGCGGGCCGCTATTACGCGCCGTTCCTCACGCTGTTCGCGCTGTTGGTGGCTCCCGTCGCGGAGTACGTCGTCACCGAGCGTCCGTCGTGGAGCCGACGTGCGCGTTGGTTTCTCCCCGCGGGGGCGCTGGCCGCACTCGCCGCCGTCGGGTTGACGCTGTCCTGGGATGCGAATCTGCGCACCCGAGGTCGCTCGCGCTCCCTCGGCGAGTACGCGACCGGCATGAACCGTGCGTACATCCCGATGGGGCAATACATCGCCGAGCACTACCCGGAGGGCGTTCACTTGATGCTGCACGATGCGGGTTTGGTCCCGCTCTTCAGTCGGGCGCACGTGCTCGACTTGTGGTCGTTGAACAACCGCGAGATCATCGAGTGTCGCGGCGCGTGTCGCAAAGACGTCGTGCAGCGCTACCACCCCGCGTTGGTGATGCAGCGTGACGAACTGTTGCCACCCGCTGCGCATGCGACGGTCGTGCACGAGACGGGCCCCAATCCCCCGGGGAACCGCAAACTGACGTTGCGCGAAGTGCGCTGGGCGGAGTGAGGTGGGAGCGAATCGCGGCGCAGACACCGTTGTCACCACGTCTGGCGAGCACGGCTTCCGTTGCTCGCACGCCCATGCTACGGGGCGCAGTCATGACGACCCACGGCTCCTCACGCTTCTCGATGCTCTGCACGTTCTGCCTCGGGCTTGCAGGCTGTGCGCTGTCTGCTTGCGATGCGGACAAGCCGGCGCCAGCGGCCGAGCAAAAAGCTCAGCCCGTCGGCAATGCCGGGCAGAAGCTCTTCGCAGCACGGTGCAGCGTGTGTCACGGCCCAACGGGCGCGGGTGACGGACCTGGAGCTGCGGCACTCGACCCGAAGCCGCGTGACCTCGGGGAGCCAACGTGGGGCCCATCGGTTACGGATGAGCACATCCGCAAGATCATCGTCGAGGGCGGGGTAGCCGTCGGGAAGAGCCCTGCGATGCCGCCCGCACCCGATCTAAAAAACGACCCGACCAAGCTCGATGCCTTGGTCGGGTACGTACGTTCGCTAGGGCGATAATTAGGGAGCCGCGGCGAGCGCGGTGATGTAGTCGACGATGAGTTGCACTTCGGCGTCGGTCAGCTCTTCTGCCGTCCACGAAGGCATGTACTCGGCGGCGTTCTCGTACAGGCCCGGATTGGCGCCAGCTCGCACGATGGTCGGGATGTTCGCGACGAGCATCTTGACGTCCTTGCCAGCCACACCCGCGCCATCGACGCCGTGGCAGTTGGCGCAGTAGTCAGCGAACAGACCTTGCCCAGTCGTCGGCTTGGTTTGTGAGTTGAGCCACATGTTGATCTCCACCAGGCCCGAGTCGGAGACGCTCGACTCGGGAATGCCCGCCATCGGCAACGCGACATCCGGGTTTGCGTCACGGCCGTTGCGCGCCACATACTGGAAGTAGCCATCCGGCACGTGACGGATCTCTGGTCCGAGGCCAGCGACGCCTTCGCCGCCTTGCCCGTGGCATACGGAGCAGGTGAGGTAAGAGCTGGGTGCGGTGCCGGTCGTGGGCGGGATGGCCTCGACGGCAGAGAGATCGATCGGGGTCGGCGTCCCGGCAGCCGGCATCGTCGGGGCGGGTTGACCTGGCGTTGTCGCGGCAGGTTGTCCCGGTGTGGTCGCAGCGGGTTGGCCTGGCGTCGTCGCCGCGGGCTGCGCTGGCGTTCCCGGCGTCTGGCCGACTGTCCCCGCGGGCGCGCCTACCCCTGGCATTTGGCCGCTGGGGGTCGTGGCCGCAGCATTGGTCATGCCCGGGTCGTCTTCGGCGCAGGCCGAAGCCAACAAAGTCGTTGCAATGAGAGACGCCCAACGCACGGCGCCAATTGAGGTATCCAATTTCATCATTCATTCACCCGTATGTGGTGGGAGGCCTTTGCTTGAAGCCGATTGTTGGGCCTTGCAACCCGTTGGTAACCCGCTGGGCGAGGACCGGACGACGGCCCCTCGCTTTCTGAGTGGGGGATCGGCTTACACTATCGTTTCTGGTGGCGGATCCTAGGCAGGATCCTTTTCGAGAACCGATCCGGTTCGAGATCGATTCTAAGTATCTCCGCACAGTCTTGGTCACCCAAGCCGGCAGCAACAATGAGAAAGCGCCAGATAATCCCCGTCTTGTGCGATTCAGGAACTGGCCGCCAAAAAATGACGATGCGGACGAAAGCATGAGCGTGCCCACATTTTTCCCGACTAGTTTGTCCTTGCTGACGCGCACGCGACGTGTCCACCCAGCTCCGAGGCTGGATGAGCGAAGCGACGGGCTGGTGAAAACATCGGCGCAACACACGTGACGCTTCGGCATTTTCTTGCTTAACACTTTTTCGTGTGGGCCTGCCGGATTTCCAGGATCGCGCTCCGACGCCGGCTGGCGGGGGCGGCCGTTAGCTCTGCGCGCGTCGGTGGGCAACGGCTCGGGCCCAGCGCTCGAAGATTGGAAGCGTGTTTTCCCACGAGATGCAGGCGTCCGTGATGCTCTGACCCCGGGTCAGCTTGGCGGGATCGACGAGCTGCTGATTGCCTTCGACCAGGTGGCTTTCCAACATGGCACCCACCAGAAAGGACTTGCCAGCTTCGAGCTGCTGAGCGAGCTCGTCGGCGACCATGGGCTGGCGCCGGTAGTCCTTCTTGCTGTTGCCGTGGCTGCAGTCCACCATGATGTTCGGGCGTGCTCCGGAGGCGGCCAACTCCTCGCCCGCTTGCTGAATGCTCACAGGGTCGTAGTTGGGTCCCGTGGCTCCGCCTCGAAGGATGATGTGGCAGTGTGGATTGCCCGTGGTGTGCACGATGGCGGCGTGGCCTTGCTCCGTCACACCCACGAAACGATGAGGACGCGAACTGGAGGTCACCGCATCCACGGCAATCTTCACGTCGCCGGTGGTTCCGTTCTTGAACCCGATGGGGCATGACAGGCCCGAGGCCAACTCGCGGTGGCTCTGGCTTTCCGTCGTGCGTGCGCCGATGGCACCCCAGGTGATGAGCTCCGAGTTGAACTGTGGCGTGATCAGATCGAGGAACTCGGTGCCGCACGGTAGCCCGAGTTGATTGATGTCGAGCAGCAGTTGACGTGCCTTACGCAGTCCGACGTTGATCTGGAAGCTGTCGTCGAGGCCCGGGTCGTTGATCAGACCCTTCCACCCGACGGTTGTGCGCGGTTTTTCGAAGTAGACGCGCATCACGAGCAGCAAGTCGTCGGCATAGGTCGCGGCCGCCTTGCGGAGCTTTTCTGCGTACTCCATCGCTGCGTCCGTGTCGTGAATGGAGCACGGTCCGACCACGACCAGGAAGCGGTCGCTCCTGCCCTCCAGGACGTCGATCACTTCGTTGCGACCGCGGGTGACCGTCTCGGCGACGCTCTCCGTTGCGGGCAACTCATCCAGCAGCAGTGCCGGGGGGATGAGAGGATTGACGCTCTGGACGTGCAGATTCCGCAGATGACTCATGAATCGAAGGGTCGCGAGTGCTCGACTCCCGGTCAGATACGACGGAATACGTCTCGCGCGGCGGCCTTATAGCGATCGGGGCTGGGTCGGCCAAGCCCTCATCGCCGATTCGGCTGCCGGAGCGCTGGCGAAAACTTGCCCGCGGCACGCGGCCGGCGCGAAGAACGATGCATGGGATTCCAGTTTGAGCGTCGACTAGCCCATGGACTTGCTGCATCTCTGGTGATCTTCGCCGTTGGGTGCCCCGTTCTGGGCGCGAGCCACGTCGTCACCGCTGGCGACTCACTTTGGGCACTCGCGAAACGGTATGGCGTTTCCGTCGAGGCCATTCAGAAGGCCAACGGTCTGAACGGGGACAAGATCCGCCGGGGGCAAAAGCTGAACATCCCCTCGAAAGCTGCACAAAAGAGCAGCCCCGCGAAGGCGGGCGACACCGCGTCCAAGCCCAAGTCGGTCGAGAGCCCGAGTGCCAAGGCGAAGCCCAGTGCCGCGAAGCCCAGCGTCGTGAAGCCTAGTGCCGCGAAGAAGAGCGCGCCTGCACCGAAGCCTGTCTCGCCGAAGGCGCCTCAGCCAGAGAAGGCTCCCGTCGCCGTGGCCAAAAAGCAGGCCCCCTCTGCGGCCGCCCCCAAGCCTGCTGCGACTGCCAAGCTCGCTCCGCGAAAGTCGACTCAGCGGAGCACCGCCGCTACGTCGGCGCCCCGTGCGATCAACGCCGCCGCGGTGGAAGCGGCCGAGGAGCTATATTCGACCGAGCGCACGGTCCCGCCCAGCACGCTCGAGGAGATCGCCCCAGCTTGGGTACTCGAACGCCCCGGACCCGACTCCCAGGTGGAGAAGTCCAACGCTGCCCGCGGAGGCATCTACCCCTGCGTGGCTCCCGATCCCGGCTTCGGAAAGTATGACAAATGGGTTCAAGTCGCTCCCATGGCGCACGTGCTGCCGCCGTCAGATGTACACCTGGGACCTGACGGCACCTTCGACGTCGTGTTCCATTTCCACGGTCGTGAACCCATCCGCAAGGAGTGGGTCAAGAGCATGGAGGGGGCCGTGCTCGTGGCTGTCGACGTCGGCATCGATTCGGGGGCATATGCGACGGCATTCTCCGACCCGCGCACCTTCGGCAGCGTCTTGCGTGCCGTGGAGGCTGAGATCTCGCAACGTGGCGGGGGCAAAGAAGCACACGTCGGGCGCGTGGCCCTCAGTTCTTGGAGTGCGGGCTTCGGCGCTGTGGAGAAGATTCTGACTCAGCCATTGGGGCAGGAGTTGGTGGACGCCGTGATCCTGCTCGATGGACTGCACTCCGGCTATTCCTCGCACTCGCTGGACCCTGAGCGCATGGCCCCGTTCGTCGCCCTCGCCAAAGCTGCCGCGCGAGGTGACCGGATGTTTTTCATCAGTCATTCGTCGATTCTGACGACCGGCTACGCGTCGACGACGGAGACCGCTCAGTACCTGATGTGGAAAGTTGGCGGCAAACCCGAACCCGTGGAGCCGTTGCAGGCCGATCCGATGGGCCTGGAGAGAATGCGGGCGTTTTCTCGCGGCAACTTCTACGTGCGTGGATTCAAGGGTAGCGGTGCAGCCGACCACTGCGCGCACCTTGGACTGATGCGCGACGTGCTACGTGTCCACCTCGCACCCCGTTGGCGGCGTTCGACCCCGGTGAGTCACGAGCCCGAAGCCTTGGCGCTGCGTCAAGACGCGACCGCTCACTGAGTCCGCCGCTGCGCCCTGCGCGCCGCACCACCCCACATCGTCGCACACGAGCTGCGGGCTCGGCGGACAGTCGATGCGGGATGTTGGCCAGTGGGGCTTTTCAAATTGCACTTCCGGACGGATGCTTGAGCACCAGGGAGTCGTGCCGAGCAGCGAGCACGCCACAAGGAGAAGACCATGAAGTTGTACTATCACCCCGTATCCGTCACTTCGCGCCCACTGATGCTCTACATCGCAGAGAACAATCTCGACGTGGAGTTGGAGGTGGTGGACTTGATGACCGGCGCTCATCACCAAGAGCCGTTCATCGACATCAACCCCAATCGTCTCGTCCCTGTGCTCGACGACGATGGCTTCATCCTCACGGAGAGCGCTGCGATTCTGAAGTACCTGGCAGACAAGTACAATCTGCCGACCTACCCGAAGGAGCTCCACGCCCGTGCCCGCGTCAACGAGCGCATGGACTGGCTCAACACGCAGTTCTACCGAGAGTACGGCTACCACCTCGTCTACCCCCAGATCTTCCCGCACCACAAGCGTGAGGACGAGACTGTTCAGGAAGCGACCTTGCTGTGGGGAAAGGAGCGCGCGGCCGCTGCGATGCAAGTCCTCAACGATCACATCATCGGTAACTACAAGTACCTGTGTGGGGATCACCTCACCATTGCAGACTTCCTCGGGGCGGGCATGGTGAGCGCCGGTGACCACATCGGCGTCGACTTCGACAAGTATCCGAACGTCAAACGTTGGCTGGATACGATGCGCGCCTTGCCGTCATGGGAGAAGACCCACGAGGTGCATCAAGGTCTCGCCGACTCCCTGAGGGGACAGAAGTTCCACGCTCTCTGAGCCGCTCGCTGATTGCGACCCCGGGTTCTGCCCGGGGTCAGCCGATCGCGGTGTCGACGAGGTCGCGATAGCCCTGCGGATCTCTTCGGCGGGCTTGGGAGACGGTCTCGTTCAGCGGGGCAAACCAGTCGGGCAGTGGTGCGGCGGAGCATGCCGCGGCCAGTTCGTCGTAATAGGCGAACTGCCGAGGGCCATGCTCGAGGAAGTGGTCTTTCGGGATGCCGCAGGCGAGCAATGCCGCTTCGTGCTCTGCGAGCCAACGCGCTCGCTCCGCCGCTTCCGGCAAATCGATGCGTCCGTCGAGGACTCGCACCCAGAACTCGGCTTGAATCGCAAATTGGGGGAAGGGGATGATCCTGAAGGGCAGCCCCACGAAGCACAGCGTTGAATCCGGCGCCCAAAGCAGTTCGCGGTAGAGCGGCGAAACGTAGCCGTCTCGCGTGCTGATGATGTCTTCGTCGAGGAAGGGGAAGGCGTAACGATAGCCGGTGCACAGAACGAGGCTCTGTGCCGTGACGCGGGTGCCGTCTTCCAGCAGCAAGACACCATCTCGGTCGATACTAGATAGGGCGCTCAGCAGGTGAATGTGGGCTTCGTCGGGAAACGCCGTGGTGTGCTCGCGCGCTGAGAGGAAGACCTCGCGCCCATCTCGGGCGAGCTCCAATGCGAGGTCGATCCCCGACGGACCGGCGCCCAACAGGCACACCGCCCCGGCTGCGAGCCCTTCGGGTGAGCGGTAGTTGTGGCTGTGCAGCAGCTGGCCCCGAAAGTGCTCGAGGCCAGGTAGCGCTGGGACTCGGGGTTCGGAGTAGTGTCCGTTGCAGATCGCGACTGCGTCGAACGTCTGCTCCGTTTCATCCCCAGTCGCGCGCTGACGAGTGGCTAGCGTCCAAGCTCCGTTCGCCCGCGCGATGCGCGTGACGGTCGTGTCGAAGTGGACGTGCTGCCGGAGCGCAAAGCTCTCCGCGTAGCGTTGCAGATAGCGCAGCACCGCGGCATGGCTGGGAAAAGCACGCGCGGCATCTTGGGGGGCTTGGGGGTCGGGATCGTCGAAGAGGAAGTCCCGAAAAGCCATCAAGCGACGCGGCAGGTTCGTCCGCAACGAGCGGTACATCGACGCGTGCAGGCGTCCGCCGCGGCCCCCGCCGGAGGCATCGCTCTCCGTCTCATCGGTGTAGATCCACACCCCACCAAGCTGTGAACTTTGCTCGAAGACGACCGGCTGCATGCCGGCCTCGAGCAGCGCGCGCGCCGTCGCGAGTCCGGCGGCTCCGGCTCCCAAACGGACCCAGTTAGCTCCGTCAAAATAAAGCACATCGCCCTG
>JBNKZR010000274.1:0-10237 GCA_050301735.1 Polyangiaceae bacterium
AGCTCACGACGGCTCGTGCCGCCGGACCTGCAGCGTCTCTATCGGCAAACGCGCGATGCGACGAACGAGCAGCACCAGCAAGAGCGCGACCAACACCAATCCCAAGAACAGACCGATCCACAAGCCCCGTAAACCCATCTCTCGCTCGAATCCCAACCAGTAGCCCACCGGCAAAGCGACGCAATAGTAGCCTCCGAGATTCGCGAGTGCTGCGGCGCCGGGTCGTCCCATGCCCCGCAGCACTCCTGAAGCCACGACCTGGGTGCCGTCGAAGATTTGAAAGGCCCCAGCGATCGGCAGGATGGTCGCCGCCAGCAGCAACACCGCGGCATCCGACGTGTACAGCAACGGCAACCATTCTCTCAGCGTCGCGAAGCCGACCGCCGAGCCCAGCATCACCATGGCTCCCATGATGATGGCGACGACCACACTGCGTCGCATACCCGCACCGTCACCCGCACCAATCTGATTGCCGACACGCGTCGTCGCTGCTTGGGAGACTCCAAGCGGAACCATGAACGTCAGCGCCGCCATGTTCAGCACGATCTGGTGGCCTCCGAGTGCCTCTGCGCCGAGCCAGCCTGCCATCACCGTCGCCAACGTGAACGCCGTGCCCTCGAGCGACAGCTGCGCCCCGATGGGAAGCCCCATGCGAATGATGCTCCACAGACCCGCCGCGTCGAACGACGCGCGGTCCCAACTGCGCCAAGCGCCACGGTGCATGCCAAAAGCAAACACGATGACGACGATGGCGCCCAGCCAGAACACGTTCGTCAGCGTACTGGCGATCGCCGCCCCGTCCAGCTCCCAACGCGGGAACCCCCAAACCCCGAATATCAGCACCCAGTTCAGAAACACGTTCAGCGCGTTGCCGAACCACATCACCCAGGTCGCTGGAGTCATCATGGCGCGTCCCTGCAGGTACTGCCGCCAAACCGAGAACAGCAGGAACGCCGGGATCGACGGCAACTTCCACAGGTTGTAGCGACCCGCGAGCTCTGCCACCATCTGCTCCTGGCCCAACAACACCAGCGCCGGCTCCGTCGCAGCCATCATCCCCACGAGCGGGACGGAAACCACCATCGCCACGACGACGCCACGCTGCAACGCGAGTGCAACCCCGTCACCATCGCCGCGCCCATGCGCCTGACTGATGAACGGGTCGATGCCCATCACGGTACCTAGACCGATCGCCATCCACGTCCACTGCCACATGTTGCCCAGCGCGCTCGCCCCCAGCTCGTGCACGCCGATACGCCCCAGCATCAGCGTGTCGACGACGCCGGTCATCATGAAACCGAGCTGCGTCAACGCCGCGGGCAGGGCGAGTCGTGCGAGACGCTTCGTCTCGCGAAGCCATGGATTCATGCTTCAAGTCTCGTCGGTGAGCACCAACGCGGCCGTTGCCTCAAGGCGCGGCAGCAGCCGGCACGTCGCTCGTCGGTGGCGTCGTGCTGGCCTCACCTGCCGCAGGCGACGCTTTGCCCGGGTCCGTACCTGTCGTAGGCAATGCGCTGCCCGAGTCTGTCATCTCCGCGCGACTCTGTGCGCGCGCCCGAACCTGGGCACGGAAGTCGGAGGCGATGCCGCAGTTGTTGACCTGCCGCTGCTGCGCGTCCAGGCTGCGCTGAGACAGAGCCTTCATCCGCCCCATGGGCACGAACTGTGCTCCTGCCCGGAACTTGCCGCGGAAGAGCTGCTGGCCCGACGACAGGTCCCACACCCCCAAGCGCACCGGATGCTCGACGCCCTGGACTCGCAGCTCGGCTCGCCCAACGCCGCCGGCATCTTGTCCCTCCGGCAGCGCCGGCAAGCCACCCTGGGGCATCTCGTCCAACAACAAGGTGAAGTAGCGCGCGGTCGAAACCAGCTCGATGGCGATCTTGACGTCCGTCCGCGCGACCTTCTCCAAGTCTCTCTCGAAAACGCGAACTTGGTAGTCTGACGTTGCCTCGTGCAGTTCATCCGTCCAATCGGAACTCAGGATCCTGAGGGCGCTATACATCAGCCGCATGTTGTAGGGCTGGGTCGGGGGTGAACAGAGTCCCCACTCGTTGCACAGCTCTCCGTCCGGACATTGTGAGGGGCTGAAGCACTTCTGCCCCGACGCCGGGTCCATTTTCTCTTCGCGCACGAACAGGCAAGACGTGAAGCCGTCGTGCAGAGAAGTCTTGACGGCGTTCGCGATGCGCTGGGGCGACTTCGCGTCCTCCAGCATCAGTCGCAGGTACACCCCTTTGCTCTTCGACAGTCTCTGCAAGTCGAGGTCGTCGGCGACCTCCGCCCCGGACCAATCCCCCGCCAAGTCCACGACCCACTTCTCCAAGCGGTCTTTCAGCGGTACGAGCCTAGGCGTCAGCTCTTGAGCGATCGCCCGCTGCTTGGCCATCACCGAGCTCTTCTGCCGGGCCAGCTCGCGCTCCGAGTAGAACCAGTAGATCACTCCGAACGCGAGGAAGGCGACGGCAGTCCACAGCCAGAACTGCGGCGCGGCCTCTCGGAACCGGACCTTGCCAAAAACCAGTGCTCTGCGGCGCTGCTCCCGTGATTCCGTCAAGGAGGGGAGACCTCTGGGTCGCTGTTCGTTTTTCCGCTGCGCCATTGTCCGAATACTGGTCTTGCCCCGAGCCCCTGCAGGCCGTCGCTGTCCAAGTCGTAGGAGTCTTGCCCGGGCCCCAGCGCCCGAGGTTCCTGCCTGAGCCGCTACAGACAGCGCCGACAATCTAGTGTTCCGCGTGCGCCGAATCGAGAGCAATTTGTCGGAGAACGAGTTTCCGGCGCCCCAAATGCGACAAGGCCCGCTCTTTCGAACGGGCCTTGCTCTCTCGAATGCGGCGGATTTACTCCGCGCGCGGTGGCCGACTCAGCCGCCTTCGCCTTCGCCAGCCCGACGCTGAACCATGAAGCTCACGTTGGGGAAGCCTGCGAACGCCGCCGTCTGGAACACACTCTTGACGATCAAAGCGGGCACCTCCACGTCAACCTGAAGGACGCAGATGCCGTGGAAGGGCTTGCCAGGATTGGTCTGGGTCCACAGCTCACGCTTGGCTTTGAGAATGTCGAAGAGCTGCTCCACCTTCTGCAGACGGTTGGCGTCTTCGATGGCACGGGTACTGCCTGCCGGAACTCCATCCACTAGGATTTGAGTACCGGTGATGGCAACCATCGGCGCCTCTTTCATGTCTTCGACGTTCTCGGCGCTCGGCAGCGTGATGCTCTTGTCCACCGGTAGCTCACCGGAGGCGGAGAAGCTGGCCAAGAGGAACAAGACGATGCACAGCAAGAAGTCGATGAACGGGATCAGGGGGATCTCGTGGTTGACCGCCTTGCCACCGTGGCCACCCACCTTGTTCTGAACGAACGTCAGGGGCAGGTGGTGGAGCAGGCGCTTACCGGGAACCTGAATCGGCTGATGAAAACGACTTAGGGGTTTGCCAGACATAGTGCTTCGCTTCCTCGAGTCAGTTCACCGAGAAGGTGACGTTGAAGGCCGAGCGCTTCTTGATCTCGCCCGAGGGTTCTTTGAAGTCGCGCTGCGCTGCGTAGATCGCATCGATGACGGCGATGACTTCCTTGAACGGGGTGGAGTTATCGGTGTGGAGCACCGCTTGATCGAACTTGGTGTCCGTCGCGGCGTAGTGACGCGACTCGTTCTTGTTCCACTCTTCGGTGACCTTCTCCGCGAGCGTCGGATAGGCGAGGTCTTTTTCGCCAATCTTCTCGGGCTTGCGGGGCACGTCGATGGTGTTGATGACGGTGGTGCCTTCCTTCCAAACCAGTTGGAAGTTGCTCTCGCCCTTCATCTCGACGTGGAGCGTCTTGTCCTTCTTCTCTTCGAGCTCCTTGTTCGGGTCCGGAGGCCCAGGAACTCGCGCGTCAGCGTTGATGCGTGCCATCTGCGACCACACTGCGGTGATCAGAAGGAACGACACCAGGCACAGCAAAAAGTCGATGAACGGAATCAGCGGAATCTCGTGATTGAGGCTCTTTTTGCCTCCATGTCCGCCTACGTCAATACCAGCCATTTGAAATCCTCTCGGCCAGAGCCCACGTCTTCAGGGTTCGTTTGGGTTCGAAAGCGTTGCACTTCGAGCGGCGCCGCTTCGCTTGGGTCCGACACCGGGTGAAGCCGTTTCCTTGGCAGGAAGCCAGACTTCACCCTTGTCCGGGTCACACACCAGCGAATCGGAGAGCTCAGTACTGAGCGCCCTCGAGGCCCTGGAGGTTGACCTTCTGGCGATTCGCGACCACCAGGTTCAGCACGCGGACCGAGGCCTCGTTGATGTCGTCTTCCATTCCCTGGGTCTTGCCGTTGAGGAATGCGAAGCCCATCAGAGCCACGATTGCAGCCATCAGACCGAAGGCGGTGCAGTTCATGGCTTCGGAGATACCTTCTGCCAAGATACGTGCCTTCTGGCTCGGGTCCACACTCTCGCCGCCGACTGCGCCGAATGCCTTGATCAGGCCGACGATGGTGCCGAACAGACCACAGAGCATTGCGAGGTTGGCGAACAGAGCGAGGAAGCCGGTGAGCTTGTTGATCTTCGGCATCTCGACGAGCGCAGACTCATCCATCGCCGCCTGAACCTCTTCATCGGGGCGGTTCACCTTGAGCAAGCCAGCCTGAACGATACGAGCCAAAGGCGCGTTGGCGGCCGAACACATCTTCACCGCTTTGGCGATGTCACCGGCGAGGATGCACTTCTGCATCGTTGCTAGGAAGACATCCTTGTTGATCGAAGCGCCGTAGAGATAGATGGTTCGCTCTACAATCACGGCGATAGAACAGATCAACCAGAACAGGATGAGGTACATCGCCCATCCACCCTCTTGATAGTGTTGCCACGCTGACGATAACATTGCTTTTCTTACCTTTGCAGTTGATGTGGGGGAACCCGCTCCACCACCGTGTTGATTGCGGCGGCTCATCGCCGCCCAGCGACCATTTGCCGCTTTCGAGACCTATCCGCTTCCTGAGGTGCTAACTAGCGGACTCCGTAGGGCTTTCCGCTGCTCACTGAAACGCCCGGGGAATACGGCGCCGCTGATGGACGTGGAGTTGCCTCCAGCCTCCAAGGCGGCGACACGAGCCGACGCCCCGCTCCGAAGACCGATTTCAGATTATTCTTCGCTGACTGATTCGCTGGCACTCTTGCAACTTGGGTGACTGAAGTCGGGTGAATCGGACTCCGAACCCCCTACCCTGGTTTTTTGCCTATTGGCGGTTATTGCCTTGGTAGCGGGAGAGTGAAAACCGATACCGCTGGATTCGGACTGCGGCATCTTGCTGAAGCAGACAACGGTGCGTCAAGAGCCTTTGGTTGGGGTCAGTATGTTCGCGTGCGGTCGGAAGATTCTATTCTTTGGCGTCGATTGGCGCTCCCTCGCAGCGCGCAGCCATCGAGGAAAACCCTTGTGGGATAGGGTTTTCTTCGCTCTACGCGCTTGCGCCGGGGAGGTGTCGTCGGGCCCTCTACAACCCGATTCGGAGCAAAGCAAGAGTGATCGCTTCCCACGACAAACCGGCGCACTGTCGAGCCGCGCGAAAGTTACGCCGGCCTCGCACGATACCGAGTGTAACTTCGCAGAAGAATACAGCCCTGCAAGGTGCGGCCTGTGTCATGTCGTCACGCCCCGGAGTGAGTCGGCAGGCCTCGCTCCGCCCACGCGGCACGGCTGTGCACCACGCGCGCTCAACTCCTGCCATCGGACGTGCCGGGTCAGGACTGCGCGCCGCCGGGTTCCGGAGACGCTCGCGCGCTCCGGCACTAAAGCCGAGACCCGGGCGTGCCGTCATTGCGGCTGGCGGAGATACCGAGCATGCCCCCACCGGCAGGCTCATGACGAAAAGCCGCGGTTTCGCACGCCGAAGCAGCTCTCACTTACATATCGACACATCGAAGTGCGGCGAAGGAGGCTCGTGGGACGACCTGCAAGCCCCGGACTTGATTGACGATTCTATCCACAATTAGGTGGTACTTGGTGAGGCAGTGCACGCTGCTTGCTCTCCGCCGCAGCGACCACTACTAACTGGAGTTCAAAGCAGCAAGCTGGCGCAATCATTGGGCTTGCGTCGGAAAGGGAACTACGAGGGATGCACTTTTCGCTCTTGGCGAGCCAAACCGGAGGCTCGGGAACGCTGATCGAAGCGTTCAGCAAGAACCCGACCTTCATGGTCTTGAACCTCATCTGCTCAGCGGTGGTGCTCACCATCGTGGCCGAACGCTTCATCCATCAGACGACACGCTATCGGGTCAATTCCAGCGAGTTCTTCGCGCAGATCCGCAAGCTGGTGAACGCGGGCAACATCGATCGCGCAGTTCGACTGTGTGAAGCAGAAGACTACCCCATCTTGCAGCTGGTGCGCGCTGGGCTCACACACTCGAACAAGGGTGAAGACGAGATCGACGCCGCCCTGAGTGAGAAACTCAGCGAGCTCAAGCCCGAAGCCGAAAAGCGCGTGGGCGCGCTGTGGTCGCTCGCGAACATCGCGACATTGATCGGCTTGCTGGGTACGGTCAGTGGTCTGATCCAAACCTTCAATGCGATCGCCGCTCCTGGCCTGTCGCAGGCAGACAAGCAGGCCATGCTGTCGAACGGTATCGCCGAAGCCATGTACAACACCGCGTTGGGTCTCGGCATTGCCGTGTTCTGCATGATCACGCACATCATCCTGCACACCCGGGTCAAAGCCATCCAGCACGACCTGGAAACGACCATGGAGAAGACCTTCAACTTGTTGACGCTCAAGCAGCAACGCTGAGTGGTTGCGACTCGCCACTTGGAGTCTGCCCATGGGTGAACGTCTGTCAGCAGCGCAGCGGAGCAAGATCCGGCGCCTGTCACAACCGCGCGAGCTCTCCCCCGACGAGGAAGGCGGAGAGCTCAACATCGTTCCGTTCTTGGACATCGTGGTCAACATTCTGATCTTCGTCCTGGCCACGGTGGCGGTGACATTCACTTCATCCATTGAAACCAACCCACCTGGCGCTGGCGGGGCGGGCGTGCGCCAAGAGGCGAAGAAGTCCCTCGGCCTGACGATCATGATCGTCAATCAAGGCTTCTCCATCAAAGCCCAGGGTGGGAACGTCGCTCCGGGCTGCTCAGGGGTCGGTCCAGGCATCGCCATCGCCAAGAACGGCAATGGCTACGACTTCACGGCGTTGCGAGAGTGCGTGGCCAAACTCAAGAAATCTGCGCCCGAGTTCGAAGAAGAGACCCAAGCCTTCATCGCCGGCAATCCGGACACGAACTACCAGGACGTGATCTCGGTCATCGACGCCATCCGCAACGACTCTGCGGGCAACACGCTGTTCCCCGACGTCAACTTCAAGGTGAGCAAATGAGCGCCGGGCAGAAACCTCACGAGGCTCAGCGCGCCTCCAAAGCGAAGTACAAGGCGGAGCTCCGCAAGGCGATTCGTCGCAACGCAGCGGAACCGGAAATCAACTTCCTCAACATCACGGCGATGCTCGACATCATGACGATCATCCTCGTCTTCTTGCTCAAGACACTGGGCGAATCGAGCGCCGCGATCCCCCAGAGCGACGATCTGCGCATCCCAACCAGCGTGTTGGACACGGAACCGACGCAGGAAGGCGTGCGGGTCACGATCAGCAAGACCCAGCTCATCGTGGGTGACGACGCAGTGGTCAAGCTGCCCGAGCGAGCCGCTATGGTGCAGTCCGGCGCGGGCGCGCGACACAAGCGCGGTGGCGCCTCCGACCTCTACATCGTGCCGTTGGGCAACGCACTGTCGGATGCACGCAGAGTCGACAAGCAAGTGCGGGCTGCCAAGGGCCTCGATACGTCCATGTCGGAAGCGGTGATCATCGCCGACCATTCCACCCCTTGGCGCTTGCTGGTGGAAGTACTGTTCACCTTGGGACAGAGCGAATTCGGCCGTTTTCATCTGATGGTCATGCAGTCCAAGTCCGCCAAGTGACCTGAGCATTATCGCCGACTTTGCGAGGCGCTCCCGCTCGGAGTGAGGTGCGCGCGTGGTCGCCGCGGGACGCCCGCACCGCCAAAATTGAAGGTTGCCAAGAGGGGGCAATGTTGGTAGGACCGCTCCGGGTTTCTGGGGTTCAGCGACAAAAGACCGCTCAGTTCTCCGGCTCCCATGGATGTCGTCTGTCCGCCGTTGGGGCGAACGTCGCCGTCCGACAAGTCAGAGCGTGATCGAGCTATCCCTCATCTTCGGCCTTGGTGCGTTGGCAGTCGTGCTGGCAACGTCGTTCGCGCGGTGGTCACTCAGCCCGGTAGGTACCACCGAGGATGCGTTGCGTGTCCTGGCTGCCGTCAAGCGAGCAGGCGATAGCTTCATGTGGCGCCAAGGCAAGCGTGCGCTGCTGCTGGCGTTGGTCTTGGGTGGGGCGTTTGCCGCAGCAGGGTCGCTACTCCACGACTCCGCGCGCCCCCCCTTGGGATGGCCGTTGCTCGCTGGCGTCGTTCTGGGTGCAGCGCTGTGTCAGGCTGCCGGTCACCTCGCGATCGCTATGGCGCCGCGCGCCTCCTCGCGCGTCGCGGTAGCGATGGTTCGGGCCACGCAGACCCACGGTATCTCGGTGGCCTTGCGCGCGGCCGCCGCGATCGGCATCGGAGCGGAAGCGCTGGCGCTGCTGGGGGTGGGCGGTGTGCTGTCGTTGCTGTCCTTCGGTTCACTCGAAACGTTCCGACAGTACGCACCGCCAATTTCCGGCGGAGTAGCCCTGGGCGCGGTCACCAGCGCGCTGTGGTCCCAAGTTACCGGCTCCGCCGTTCACGGTGCAGGACAAGTAGGTCGGCGCGAACGCCACTTCCCAGAGCTGCAAGAGCGCTTTGAACTCAACGCGAAGAACCCGACTTTGATCTTGGATTTGGTCGGCAACCACGTCGGTGTCAGCTCCACGCGAGCGCAGGACGCCTTCTGCTCTTCGGTGTTGCTGTATGCCGGCACACTCTCGGTCGCGACGTGGGTGTGGGAGGCGAACGCAAGCACGTTTCCCAATGCGTTGGTGCTGGTTTCTTTCCCCTTGTTGATCCGCGCATTCGGACTGCTGGCCACCGGTGTGGCGGTGTTTTCGACCCGGGCAGACGAGAGTGACGACCCGACGAACGTGCTCTGGCGCGGCCACGTGGCAATGGCCATCGTGGCACTGGCCGCGATCGGGGGCCTTTCCGTGTGGCAGCTCGGCAGGAGCTGGCTGACGTGGTTTTCGATCGCGAGTCTGGGCGTTGTCGCCAGCCTGGTGCTGAGCTACTTGCGCCAAGGCCTGACGGACCGCCGCTCGCCGAGCCACAAGCAACTCAAAGAGGCCAGCTCGCTGTCCGGACCTTTGTTGCTCACGGGTGGCATCGCAGGAGCGTTCACAGCCAGCTGGCCAGCCATCGCTACGACAGCGGTCAGCCTCGGCCTGGGGGCGACTTTGGGTGCGGACACGATGCTCGGCGGGGCCGCGTTCGGTGCTGCCGTCGTGGTCTGCGGCTTTACGATGGGACTCCCCTACATCACGACCCAGGCACTCTTCGATCCAGTCGTCGATGGCGCCTGCTGCCTCGCCGCCTTGGACGCGAAACGCCGACCCGACGTGCGAACTCGTGCCGTGCGCTTCGATCAGGCAGCGCTCAGCGCCGGCAGCGCGGGCAGCGGCCATCTGTTGGCGCTCAGCCCGTTGTTGGGCTCACTGTGTGTGGTGGCGCTTCCGCGCTCAGCTAGCGAAGCCTCCAGCCTGATGGTCGCCCCCTCCGTGGATCTCTTCGTCGCGGCCGCACTGATTGGACTCATGGCGGTTCTGTCTTTTGGTGGTGCCGCCTTGGCGCACGGCCAGAACGTCGCCAAGCAACTGGCACTCGAAGTCTCACGCCAGATGCAGGCCTTCGGTCAGAACGCAGACGGAACCAGCGAGCTGCCCAGCGATTTTCGCCCCCGCTACGCTGATCACTTGGAACTCGTCTGCTCGAGCGCCCTGGGCTTGACAGCCCTGGTGCCGTTGGGCGTGTTCCTGCTGGCGCCACTTCTCGTGGTGCTTGCACCACTCGCGACAGAGTTTTCGCCCCCCATGCAGCTCGGCTTGCTGTCCAACCTGTTGGTGTTCGCGACCGTGAGTAGTTTTGGCTTGGGGCTGGCCTGGCAGGGGACGTGGAGCCTGTTGTCAGCGAGTCGGCGTCACGGCCGTGCCAAGGGGCGGCAACAGCTCGCCGCACTGAACCTGGGTGACGGACTGAGCGAGCACGCGGGCAACGCCGTCAGCCCGCT
>JBNKZR010000275.1:0-10229 GCA_050301735.1 Polyangiaceae bacterium
GTCGAATGCAACGCACTGGACGCCCGGAGGACAGTCGTCGTCCGTCAGGCATACAGCCGGCACGAAGTTGGTTTCCGTCGCCTGCGTGCCTTCGTTGGAAGCCACTTGCTCGCCATCGAAGGACTGTTCGTCTGAAGTCGGAGGCGTCTCTTCCTGAGTGCCGCGCTCCTCCGCGGCAGAACTAGCCTCATCCGGCGACTCCCCGTCCGCGCCTCCACCGCAAGCCGGCGCCAATGCCGCGGCGCACACCATAAGAACGATTGAGCAACGCATCTCGACCTCACTGACCATGACAAGCGCCGGCGCAAGGTGCAACGCCCGAGCCAAATTTCGGAAACTGGATTCCGCTCAGTACCGTGCTATAGCTCGAAGATGTCTGGGCGGCGCTGTCGAGGGGCTCTCTGCGGGCCGTTCTCGCCCAAGTCGGAAGTTCATTTCTCCCGCCCGACCCCGCTCCCTTCAAAGGCGTCCTGAAGTGTTGCGCGAGATGCAGCTGCGCCTGGTCTACTCGCTGCTGAAGCCGGCGGTGCGCTGCGCGGCGCGCTTCTCAGTACCCATGCGCACAGCCGCCGATCTGCTCAGGCTCGCGATGTACGAGGAGTTGGCGAAACAAGGCCTGAGCGTCAGCGAAATCGCTGCGCGCTTAGGGCAAACACCTCGAAATGCGCGATTGCTGAGGCAACGCCTGGAAGAAGACTTCTTTCAAGCCGAAAAACAAGTGGGACTACCCAGGGAGATCGAGGACTTCATCTCCGAACAGCCCAGCACCTCCGCAGAATTGCGCGAGCACTTCGCACAACAGCCGCAGGAGACGCTCGACGCCGCAGTAGAGGCGCTCCTGGCTCAGGGCCGCTTGGAGCTCGACGGCCAACGGAGACTGCGCACCGGCGCCAAGTACGTCGTGCTCAGCTCCGAGAAGTTTCATCACCGCATCGACGCGCTCAACCACCACCTACAGACGATGTACCGCTCGTTGATGGAGCGCTTGGTAGCGGACGATGCGCGCACAGCGATGATCAAGACCATCAGCTTCAGCGCGCAACCCGAAGCCTTCGCTGCCTTTCTCAAGAGGCTCGAGGGAAACCTACGTCAGGAGATCGCTCAGTTGGAGGAGCAGGCGGCCTTCGAAGGTGATCCGTCGCGTTTCGCGATTGGACTCACCGCAACTCCCAGCGACGAGGACACTTGAACCACCTGTCGCCGCGATGTCAGGGCGCGCGGCGCGACGGGTTCCAGCCCCCTGACCGGCACGCCCCGATCCACGCTGCCGGTCATTCCAACCCAGCGGCATCGTTCGGCGCGCTAGCCACGACACACGCCGCTGCCACCGGCTCGACGTCGATCAGCTCCAGCTGCACGTCGACGTATCCCAGCTGCTGCAAGAGTTCTGCCCACCCCTGACCGATACGCCGCGCATCATCGTCGGTCGCCCCCGCGAAGCGCGGCTGTTGCGTGACCGCCAACTCACCCCCTGGACGCAGCAACGTCGCCAAGCGCCGTAGCGCAGCTTCCTTGTCTCGGAAGAACATCGCGACGTTGACGGCAAGGATGCGGTCGAACGAGCGTGGGGGAAGCTCCAACTCGGCCTCTTCCAAGTCACCCTGCAGAAGTTCCAAGCGCCCGTCGCGCAGTGCTTCGCGATTGCGCCTGCCCGCCTGCGCCAGCATTACCGAAGAGCGGTCGACGCCGACGACCTTGCCCGTCGCACACCGCCGCGTGAGGTGCCGCAATGCCAAACCGGGGCCACAACCTATCTCCAACACGTGGTGATGAGACTCTGGCCGAAGTAGCTCCACCGTCCTGGCATTTCTGACGCGGTTGCTCTGACGCCTGGACATGATCCAGCCGGCGAGGCCGCCGAGCGCACCGCGGGGATGACCAAACTGAGAGACAATACTCTTCTTCAAGTCCATGATGGCTCTCCTCAACGAATCAGGGCGAACCGCCACGCGAGCGCCGCCGGTGCGCAGCGACAGCAAACGTCGTCGTGGCCGCCACAGTCATTCGCGGCGCCCGACGAACCCCCCCCAGCACGACTCGCAGTGTTCCTCGCACGCTCGCCCAGAAGCGCTGCGTGTAGTGTCCCGCGGCGACGCACCGGGTCAAGGTTCTGAAGTGGATATTCGCCAGTGTGTCGTGTCCGTGATTCAGGAGCCAACTTCGGGTCATCATGAGTGCTCCTCCTTTCGCTTTGGCAGGATGGGGGCTCCCAGCGCTGGCGGCATTGACCAGACAGGACACAACGATTGTCCAACGCCGCCAGCAAACGACGACCGCCGTCCTCACGAACGCGTGAAGTCGACCGGGGTCGTTCCCGTCCAGCGCTTGAAGGCTCGATAGAACGCACTCACGTCGGCAAAGCCGAGCAAGAAGGCAACTTCCGCGATGCTCGCCCGACGTTCGTGCAAGAGCGCCGTGGCACGCTCCCTCCGAAGTTGCTCGAGCACGTGCTTGTAGGACGTCCCCTCATTCTCCAGCCTCCTGGCAAGCGTGCGCACACTCATCTTGAAGTGCTCGGCGACCTGAACCGCGCTCGGTGCCCCCCACTGAGCACGCTGAAGAGATGGGCTCGCACCCTGGCGCTCAGTGTGCCGCCTTTGGGTGAACCCTGAGTCGAAGCGCAGCGCGGCTCCGAACAACCGGCGATGTTCGGCATCCCTCTGCGGCGCTGGATGAGCAAAACGCACTTCCAGCGGCTCCCACTCCGAACCGGAGGCGATTCTTCCGAGCCCCACGTAGGACGTGAGCAAGAACTCCGCAGAGGGGCGCGGCACGGCAAATCCCCCCGGCAGGGTGTGCCGCAGCCATGCCCCGCCAGTTCCCGGCGTCAGCGATAGCTCGGTACTTTCGTGGATCAAACGCTGGTAGCGACAAGCGAGCTGCAGCCCTTCGCGGAGGGTGGCACTGGCGAACACGGCGTACGCGTGCACGTCGAAGGACTCGATCGCGGCGGCCTCCGCGACGTGCAAGCCGATGTCCAGGTCGCTACTGCCCGCGACGGCCTCCTGCCACAGCCGCATCACCGCGTCGTGCGGTACGCGCGCTTCGGGGTTGTCCAGTAGCGCACGCTCGATGCCGACCGCGGCGGACAACGCGCCAGGGTCGTACCCTAACGCCGCGAGACCGGAGACGACCGGCTCCAACGCCCGAACTGTCAGTCCCGCGCTCACCACGCGTGAGCCTATCCCCAGCAGCAACGCAACTCAACGTCACTCGACGCACCGGCAAGGCTGTTTGGGGTAGAAGAACGGGTGCGCAATTCAAGACCATCGCGCCCGAGCATTGTGCGTGGCAAGCTCGGCCCAAGGACTCCTGGACGTGTGGTTTTCTCGATCAAAGAAGGCGGCTGAGCCGAGCGCCGTACTGCAACCGGGCTCGAGGCTCGGCCCCTATCGCCTCGAGCGTCGGCTGGGGGAAGGCGCCGTCGGCGTCGTGTGGTTGGCCACCCACGTCGCGTTGAAGACACCAGCGGCTCTCAAACTCATCCGACCCGACCAGCCTCTGACGAAGCCGGTCGTCGCACGCTTCGAGCTGGAAGCGCGCGCCACGGCCGCCCTCACGTCGCCACACATCGCGCGAGTTTGGGACTTCGGCCCGACTGAATCAGGAAGCTACTACTACGCCAGCGAGTACGTCGACGGCCTCGACCTTCAAGAGCTCGTGGTGGAGCACGGGCCCATACCTCAAGCACGTGCCGTTTACTTCGCGCTGCAAGTCTGCGACGCCCTCGCCGCCGCGCACGACCACGGCGTCGTGCATCGCGACTTGAAGCCCGGCAATCTGGTCGTGGAGCGAAACACCGATGTGGTGAAGGTCGTCGACTTCGGCCTAGTGCGGGCCATCGGCTGCGACCGCGACGAGCTGACGACCCCCGAGCACGTCGCGGGCACCCCCGGTTACCTAGCCCCTGAAGTCGTGATCTCCGAATGTCGCGGAGAATGCGACGTCGATGGGCGCGCCGACCTGTACGCTCTCGGCTGCGTGCTGTACTGGCTGCTGTGCGCGAGGCTCGTCTTCGAAGCGAAGACGCCCATCGCTCAGGCGGCGGCCCACGCGACGCAAGACCCGACGCCTCCGTCCAGCCTCGGAGTCGCCGGCGAACTCGATCCCGCGCTGGAGCGAGTCGTCCTGCAATGTCTTCGCAAAAAACCCGACGAGCGACCGCGGGACGCGAGACAGCTGCGTGACTTGCTGACGGCAACGGGAGTGGGGCCGCGGTGGTCGCAAGAGGCAGCGCTCGGGTGGTGGCAGAGCATGACCGCGTCGACTTGAGGCCGAGCGAGTCACAGTCCCCGGCACTGCGGCTCGTCGGCAAACCCGAACGAGCCGCATGCTGGAGCACCGCCTTGCCTGTCATGCCGAGATGTGGTGAGAAGTGACATGCGCGACACGTCGCTCGCCTGCCTCGTTCGCGCTTTGGTTCTCGCGCTAGTGGGCTGGACGACGACTAGTTGTGGACCGCGCCCCGAGGGATCGGACCCGGCCCCTTCCGTCTCGGCCGTCGGAGCGATGTCACCGACACTCGAGACGCCCGAGCCCGCGATGATGCCGACCATCGCAGCCACCGCGGCCACGAGCAGCCCCCCGGCGGCGACCTCTCCGGCGGCCGCCTCAGCGACGACTTCGGCACCCGTCAGCTCCTCCCCCGCCCCTGCAACGACCACGGCCATCCCTGATCCCCCAGCCGCCGCGGCGGCCTCCGACGCTGGCGTCCCGAGCATGGCGGACGAGCTGTTCGTGGCCGCCCAGGACGCCATCGCGCGCAACTGCGCCGGCACGTCGTGTCACGACAACGCCAACCTCGCTGGGTTCACGCCGGACAGCCCCAGAGAAGTCCTGGAGATGCGAGCGCGTAGCATCGCTGCAGCGGTCTACTACTACCGCATGCCTCTCGGTGACAACGAGCTGAGCGAGGAAGACCGGAACGCCATCGTCGACTGGTATTTTGCGCTGCCGGACGCCGTCGAGCGACCGGATTGAGTCGCGGCGCAGGGCGTCGTCACCACACGCTAGAAACAACGCAAGCTCGGCCCATCGCCGCAGGATGTGCGGAGATGGCGATCGCCTGACACGTCAGTAGGAGTCCCAACCCGCGGGCATGCATGTTGCACTGAGTTTGCTCGTCCTCAGCCAAGGAGAACACCAATGCGCGCGATCGCAATTTTCGGAGGAACGCTCTGCTCGTTGCTTGCCGCGTGTGGCGCACGCGAGCAAGTCGCCGACGAAAGCAACGAAGAATCCAGCAGCAGTCCACCCGCTGCGGAGCAATCCGGCGCCGACGCCCCCGACGAGCCGACGACAGAAGGCATCGAGGACTATCAGCAGCTGGCCACTCAGTTGGAAGAGAAGGCCATCAACTACCAAGCCGATTCGGCGGAAGTCGATTCCGAAGTGGCTTGCGAGCGTCTCCGCGACGAGTACACGGAGCAAATCCGCTCTCAACTCTCCGAGATGGTCGAAATGAGCGACGCGATGGACGCTTACGTAGCGGAACACGGCGGTGGCGACGTCACCGATCTGCACTGCGTCTCGGTCAACATGATGTCGGAACTCGACCACCACCTCGAGCAGGCATGCACCGACTGGGACGCCGACACCTACGAGGAGGAGATCACGCGTCACGTCGAAACGATGCTCTCCTACGTCGACCACACGTGGGAACGTTGCGACGAGATGATGGCGGGCATCGATAGCGACCATTGGCAGTTCGCTCCCATGATGAGCGTGTGCGAAGACTTCGACGAGTCCTGCTCGGAGGACATCATGCACGGGCATATGACGCGCAGCTCGATGATGGTCAACGCGTGTACGGGAACTGAATGACAGAGCGCATGGTCGCTCAATTTGGGGGTGGTCGCCGTCAGGCGCGCCACGACGACGAGAGGCAAGATATGGCAACCAGCTACGGATTTGGCACGACCTTGAAAGACACTTCTTTCGAACGAGCGCTGGAGCTCGTGACCGACGAGTTGAAGAAGGAGGGCTTCGGCGTCCTGACGGAAATCGACGTGCGGGCGACGCTCAAGAAGAAGCTCGACGCGGAGTTTCGTCCGTACGTCATTCTGGGCGCCTGCAATCCGCCGTTGGCCAAGCAGGCCTTGGAGGCCGAATCGGACATCGGCTTGCTGCTGCCCTGCAACGTCGTCGTGCAACAAGAGGCCGACGCGGTGCGAGTGACCATCGCCGATCCCAAGGCCATGTTCACTCTCGTCGACAACGACTCGGTCGCGGGCGTGGCGAAGGAAGCTGACGCGCGCCTACGAAGAGTACTCCAGGCGCTCACGAGCAGCTGAGCGAGCGAGCACGATTGTCGGGCAGTTGTGAGGGCCCGAAAGACCGCCCTATTGCCATCGCCTACGGTCCCCCAGTGGAGATCGACGGCGCATCGACGGGCTTTGGGCCGCCCCCGAAGATCGCGAGCAGCAGCGCGACCATGGCGACCGCTCCAAGCAGCACGTACTTCTGTCTCTTTCTAGACGCGCATTCGGGACACGACATGACTACTGCACCTCGACCGGCTCTTGGACGCAAACTTCCGTCATCGTGCCCGCCTCCGCATGCTCGACGGCGTTCACTTCGATGCTCGCCCCGACGACTTCATCACTTTCCTGAGTGCCGCCAGCCGTCGGGACCTGAGGCGGGATCACGCCGTGGAGCTCCTTGACGCTGCGGATGTCCGCCCGAGGAGCAAACGGACTCATGCTCTTGTCCGCCTCCGCGAGACCGCCGCAGGCAGGTGCCTCGGCATCGAGAAGAGCCTGAGATGCACGTCGATGCTTCTCGGCGAGAGCGGCGTGATGTTGCGCCTCCGCCTTGTGTTCATCCGTCGGATTCACTCGGTCCGTCCAGCAGACTGGGGTACCGGTCGCATCGCCCGAAAAGTCGCACACCGTCTGTTCCTTCGTCTGCTCCGGATGGTGCTGGTGAGCGTGCTCTTCGCTCAACTTCTCCTCGTTCTCGGCAGCGGCCTGATGCTCCTGCGCCGTCATGTCCGCCGGCCTCGTCCCCGGCGCATTGGCCGTTGCGCACCCGAGGGACTAGAACCCAACCGCCAACCAACTCGAGTGTCTTTGCTGCATCATCTCGACCAATTCCTTCTCTCGACTTCGTGTTGCGCGCAGTCCGCCAAGGAGACCGCAGCACCTTCCGAGCGCAGGTTTCGTGCCAGGAGCGCCCACGCACGCACAGCCACCCTCAATGGGGCGTGAGAACCTGTCGCGCTGACTGAGTGCGCACGATTGTCGCCCATCTCCATTTGGCGCGAAGAGCTGGCGAGACCCTGCCGTCGGGCGCCTCTTGCTTGGCACACTCTTCTCTTCTTCGCGTGGGCTCGACCGCCCCTTCGCGTGGGCTCGACGGCCCCGCCCCGCCTCTCCGGATGACGCCGATTTGGAACCAGATTGGTCACATAGTAACCGACGTGATTACGACTACACTAGCCAGTCGGCGATGATGAACCCGAACAAGACCCGCACACGGCCGGCCTCGAAGCAGCACTCGCGAGTGCTGCCTTGGCTCAATGCTTGCAACAACCACTTCGCCCGCGGCGCGGCTTGCCGATGAGTGTTCCCAACGACCATCCCCCGAGGTTCATCGCCCGGCAGCTCGCCGTCGGCTTCGGAACCGTGACGCTCGTGGCCCTGGTCATGTGTGCGGGGCTGCTGTTCATCATCGCCGATGTATCCGGAATGATCTCCGACATGCGCGACGACGAGACGTCCATCCGCGAGGGGTTGGACTTGGCCACGGCGGTGCGGGAGGTGGCCATTCACATCGCCCACAGCGTGATCGAGGCGGACGACTCTCACTTGGACCACTACGAGGAATGGCGAGAGGAAGTCGAGCAGCGAGCGCAACAGCTGGAGGGACGAATTCCCGCTGCAGAAACTTGGCGTCTGGCAAAAGTGACCGGACTCACGCAGCAGATGGACCGCCTGTTGCGAACCAGCGCTCTGCCCGCGGCTCGCTCGGGCGACGCAGAAGCCACACGCGCCGCCCATCGAGAGCTCGAGCACCTCGGTGAGGAGGCCTCGAAACACGCCGACGTCCTGGCCCGCTCCGCGACGATGGGCATGATGCACGCGCACATTCTCGCAACCGATGCGACGCGACTCGGGCTCGTGGGCGGCGGCATGTGCGCGGCGCTCATCATTGCGCTGTCGATCGGTTTCACGCTCCGCTTGCGCGCGGTGGTGCTGATGCCGCTCGTCGCCCTGACGAATGCCGCGCGTCGCTTTGGGCGGGGTGACTTCGGCTTCCGCGTGGGCGCGATCGGCAAGGGCGAACTCGCCACCGTGAGCACCGCCTTCGACAGCATGGCAGAGGAGCTCGCCCGTCGTGAGCAACGCTTGCTGCAGAACGAACGCATGGCAGCGATCGGGCAGTTGGCCGCCGGTGTCGCCCACGAACTGAACAACCCAATCGGCATCATCCGGGGTTACCTCAAGACGATGAGCCCGGAGAGCGATTCCGCCGCACTGGCGGAGGAGCTGTGCATCCTCGACGAGGAGGCCGCCCATTGTCAACGCATCGCCGAGGACCTGCTATCCTACGCGCGTTCCAGCGAACTCTCGCTCGAGAACGTCGAGTTGAAGGGCCTGCTCGAGGAAACCGCACGCCGCTTCGGGGAAAGCTCACCTGGCGCAGGCACTCGCCTGAAGGTCAGCGTGGAGGCGGCGGATGCACAAGCCGACCAGCGACGCCTGCGTCAGGTGATTCTGAACCTGCTGATCAACGCAGCCCAGGTATCCCCGAAGGATGCGCCGATCGTGCTGGAGGGCTTCCGCAGAGCAGATCAGTACGTGATTCGAGTCCAGGACCGTGGCCCGGGGATCCCAAGCGAGGACCGCGCCCGAGTCTTCGAGCCGTTCTACACCAAGCGACGGGGTGGTAGTGGCCTCGGCCTTTCCGTTTGCTTGGGGCTCATCGAGGCCCACCATGGGGCAATCCAGATCGAGGACGCGCCGGGAGGCGGAGCGGTGTTCGCAGTCACGTTGCCTCTGCGCCAACCCGAACCCACCACAACCACTTCACCGGAAAGTAAGTGATGACCCGACCCATACTCCTAGTCGTCGACGACAAGCGCAACATGGTGCGCTTGATGGCCAAAGTCATGCGAGACGAGGTAGGGGTGAAGACGGCAGAGAACGGCGCTGACGCGATCCGTGTCTTGGAGAGCGAGCCCGTCGATATCGTGTTGTGCGACCTGAAGATGCCGGACATGGAAGGGCTTGAGGTACTCAAGGCGTGCAAGCGCCTCCGTCCACGGGCGGAGTTCGTTCTGATGACGGCCTACGCGACCGTCGGCACGGCGGTCGAGGCGTTGAAGCTCGGGGCCTACGACTACCTCACCAAGCCCTTCGAGCCGGAAGAGGCTCGCACGGTATTGTTGCGAGCGCTCGCTCGCTCGGGCGCGAGCAATCTGGGTTCGGAACACGAAGTGCTGCCGGGGGTCGTCGGCCGCTCACGGGAGATGCTGGAGCTGAGTGTTCTGGTGCGTCGCATCGCCGACAGTGAAGCGACGGCGTTGCTGCTGGGTGAAACCGGCACCGGCAAAGAACGCATCGCCCGAGCCATCCACGAGCTGAGCCCACGTTCGACGCGCCGCTTCGTCGCACTCAACTGCGCCGCCGTGCCCGCCGAGCTGCTCGAAAGCGAACTCTTCGGGCATACCCGAGGTGCCTTCACGGGGGCAACGGCCGAACGCAAAGGGCTGTTCGAAGAGGCGGAGGGCGGCAGTCTGTTCCTCGACGAGATCGGCGACATGCCCCTCTCGCTCCAAGCAAAACTGACCCGGGCTCTGGAGGAACGCGCTGTGCGCCGCATCGGCGAGTCGGTGGAACGCCCCGTGGACGTGCGAGTCATCGCGGCCACTCATCGGGACGTCGAGCAAATGGTGGCGACTGGCACCTTCCGCGAAGACTTGTGGTATCGACTGAACGTCGCGGTCGTGAACATCCCGCCGCTGCGCAAACGCGGCGGCGACATCGAGCTGCTGGCCAACTACTTCTTGACGCAGCAAGCAGAGCGCGCAAAGAGCGCGGACCCCGCCAAGCTATCGAACCCCGCTCTGGACGCTCTCTTGGCGTTCGAGTGGCCCGGCAACGTGCGCCAGTTGCGCTCGGCCGTCGAACGAGCCTGTCTGTTGGCCAGGGGTGATGAGATCAAGCTGGGCGATCTGCCGCCCGAGTTGCTGCAGCACACGGGACCGGAGTTGGACGAGGCAAGCC
>JBNKZR010000276.1:0-10184 GCA_050301735.1 Polyangiaceae bacterium
AGCCGCGTCCGAGTTCGGCCCCGTTGGAGATCGTGACGGCCCCTTCCACGAACTGAGCGATGAGCGGAAACGAATTGGGATTGTAGACATCGAGCTCTACGGCGAGGGTCAGCCCACCACTGCTGACGCCGGTTACCCTCGCAACTCGCGGCGTTACCGTCGGGTTCTTCGGGGTGCAACCAACAACCAGGGGCGCCGTCGCCAGAGCGAGTGGAAGCAGCAGTGCCGGCTTCAGCGTCAGCGACAGGGCGACACAGGCAGCGACGAAGGGACTCGATACGGGGTTCGACATCAACGCGCACTGTACTCGATGCTGACAGGATTTGGACCGCGCGAGCACCTACGGGAGCTCTGCGCAGTCCGAGGCGCTCAAACTCGCGGCTTCGACGCTGAGCACGCGCACCCCGGCGACTTGGCGTCAGGGCGATCTGCGGTTACGGTTTTGCCGATGTCTGCTCTGCCAGCCCTACGACAGGCCTATGCCAACGGCGAGAAGCTCCACACCCTGCCGGACGTGCACGTCGTCGATGGCGTGATCAAGCGCGACGAGGCGCTACACATCATTCGCATCGCGGGCCCGATGATGGGCGAGTCGAAAGTCAGCGGTGACAAAGCCGGTTTCAAGAGCAGCGGGCGAACCAATTCGCTGGCTTGGGTCAAACACGAGCACGACGCGGTAACGAGTCGAGTTGCCGAACGGATCGCCGACATCATCGGCCTACCGATCGAGAACGCCGAATCCTTGCAAGTCATCCGCTACGACGCAGGGCAGGAGTATCGCGCCCACTTCGACGCCTACGATCTCGACACCGAGCGCGGCCAGCGCTGCTGTCAGCGAGGTGGACAACGCCTCATCACCACCCTCGGCTACCTCACCCCCGTCGAGGAGGGTGGCTCAACTCGCTTTCCCAAGCTCGATCTCGACGTGGAGCCGGCAGCGGGACGCCTGCTGATCTTCCACAACTGCTACCCTGGGACCAACAAGCGACATCCCCTTTCGTTGCATCAGGGGAGCCCTGTCGTGAAGGGACGCAAGTGGGCCTTCAACCTCTGGTTCCACGAGCGTCGCTTCCGAAGTTGAAACCCGCGAGCGCTCGTGATCCCGCCCCGGGATACTGAAAATCCGTCTGGGTATTCCCAGCTTCGAGGCGGAAGCTGTTGCGCACCGTGCCCTGCAACGCTAGGTTCCGCCGCCCATGTATCTCCCCATTTCGAACAAGCCCCGTCGCTCCAACCGCAAGCGCTGCAGCCGTTCCAAAGCCCAGCAAAAGGCCAAGAATCGCCGCCGCCGCCAGCAATTGAAGAAGTGAGGTCAGCGAGGCATCTGCCTCGACCCCGTAGACATTGCGAGCTGCAACGCCGCTGGCCGGAACGAGCCGGTATCAGCGGCTGTCGCTTGCGCGCTGGTCAGCCGCCGGAGCCACGCTTGAGCTCAGTCAGCACCAGCTTGCTGACTGCCTTCAGCGTATCGAACACGCCCTCACCCGTCCGTGCTACCGCTTCGAAATCGGGCACGCCCGTCGGGTTGATGAGGCGACGTAGCTCATCGAGCTCGACCACGTTCGGCAGGTCGCGCTTGTTGTACTGAACGACGTAGGGAACCTTGTCGAGGTCGTAGCCCTGCTCTTGCAGGTTCGTGCGCAAGTTCTCCACACTTTCCTGGTTGGCTTCCAGGCGCTCGATCTGTGAATCCGCTACGAAAATGACGCCGTCGACTCCCTTGAGGATGAGCTTGCGACTCGCGTCGTAGAACACCTGCCCGGGTACCGTGTAGAGATGGAAGCGCGTCTTGAAGCCGCGGATCTCGCCCAAGGAAAGCGGTAGGAAGTCGAAGAAGAGCGTGCGCTCCGTCTCCGTTGCCAGGCTGATCATCTTTCCCTTGGCGTCGGGGTTGGTGCGCTCGTAGATGAACTGGAGATTGGTGGTTTTTCCGCAGAGGCCCGGGCCGTAGTAGACAATCTTACAATTGATCTCACGGGCCATGTAGTTGATGAAGCTCATCGCACCGCACCGTCAATCGTTGAAGAGATTGTCAATATCGTCGTCCGTGATCTCGGCAAAGGGCGAATCGAGCCCGGGGTCTTGCACCTTGCTGAGTAGAGCATCGAAGATCCGATTCAGTTCGTCCGATGCCTTCCGCACTCGCAAACGAACCAAGCCGAGGCTCGACTTGGAGTCGAAGATGACCACCAAGATGACTCGGTTGCCAACCAGCTGGATGTGGATGTTCGCGTTCTCACCTTCGTGGAACTGTGTGGCGAACTCGTTCTCACGAAGTAGCTTGGCGATGCCGCCCGTGGCTGCAATATTGCCTGCCGTGAGTGAGGCGAGGGACGTGGTGTCGATGTTCTCCACATCTCCAGCAGCGGAGATGAGCTGCCCGTTCTTGTCCACGATGAAGACGACCTTGGCGTTCGACTCCCGTACCAAGCGGTCAACAACCGCTTGGATCTGGTTGAACTCCTCCTCGTACATCACCATTTGGGGATTAACCATCTGCGATCCTCCGAAGCGGGCTACCCATTCGTCCCAAGCCTTGCCATGCTGGCTGAATTGTCGTGTGCCGTGTCGTCAACTGTTGTGTCGTCCACCGTTAGCGCCAACCTCCCCCACTTTCCAATCCCGACGAGCAAACCAAGCCGGAGCGGAGCAAGAAAGTTTGGCTGGAGCTGGGTTTTACCCACGAAGTACTGACCTTCTAACCCCGCGACGCAGCGCCAGCAAGCGAATCGAGGCTTCTAAGTCGGCGGACAGCTCGCGCGGCCGGCTTGCTTGTCGTTCCGTGGCGGTCGAAGTCACCCCCAAACCCCTCGTCGAGGACGTGGCATGAAGAAAAACGCACTGCTCTTGGTCTGCACAGGTCTGTTGTTGTGGGTAATCCTGACGGCAGGCACTCCACAGGCCTGGGCGTCAGGCCAGCAGGAGTTAGCGAAGAATGTCGAGCTGCTCGAGAAAGCGAAGGGCCCGGCGCGCTACACAGCAATTCGCGACGTCTGGAGTCAATGGGGCAGCACTGATCCCGAACTCGTCGAACGAGAGCTGGTCACAGCATCTCAGTCGATTCGCTTGAGTGCACCCCAACGGGCGTACGCTGGGTTCTTCGCCGCACATGCACGCACACGACGTGGCGATCCACAGGGAGCAAAGCGGGAACTCGAGCGGCTCGGGTTCGTCGATCGCTGGTTGGTGGTCGGCCCCTTCGACAACGAAGGCAAGGGTGGATTCAACATCGAACACGGGCCGGAGGCCCAGTTCGGACAGGGCCCCGTGGAGGGTCGTGCGTTCTCGGGCAAGGAACGTCCCGTGCGCTGGCGCCGCGCACCTGCGGTGTTCTCCTTCGGATGGCTCGATGGTGGCGCTCTGTTTCGGCCAGAGCAGAACATCTGTTACTACGCGACGACTGTCGTTTGGCGCGAAGGGGACGCACGTCAACCAACGAGCGTTTGGGCAGGTGCATCCGGCGCATTCAAGGTCTTCATCAACGGCAAGCCGATCTTGACGGACAAGGCATATCGCGGTCACGACGTGGACCGCTTTGGCGCCGTCGTTCGCCTTCCGAGCGGCAAGAGCACACTCACCGTCAAAGCCTGTGGTACTAGCTCCGCGCCCGTCCTGTCGGTGCGACTGGGGGATCGTCGTGGCGACCCGGACCCCAACCTGCGTTTCGCGGCGGAATTCATCGATGCGGCAGAGGCCGTCAAGAACCACGAGCAAGTCGAAGTCCTGGCAGACGATCTGGGACCGATTCCGGCATTCGAAAAACTCACCGACGGCAAGAACCCTCCGAGCCAGCACTTGGAGGCGTACTCGAAGTTTCTGATCGCCACCGCTGGCGACGACCCAACTGTTCACAAGGCACGTGACCTCGCACGCCGGGCTGCCGAAGCTTCCCCGTCAATCGATCGTCTGTTACTCGCTGGCGAACTCGCCGAAGATTACAACCAGCACCGCCAGTGGGTTCAGCAAGCGGAAGAACTCGCCGACGAGAAAAGGCAGCCTAACATAGAGGTGGTGCTGGCCCGCGCTTCGGTAGAACGCAGCGGGCTGAATTGGCGCGATGCCTTCCCACACTACGCGCGGGCTCTGCAGATCGACCCTGATGATCTGCGCGCAATCCGCGGTCGTGTGGAGCTGTTCAACGAAGCCGGCATGGGGCGGAGCGCGCTTGCCTTGCTATCAAGTGCAGTCGACCGAAACCCGAAGTCGGTGACGTTGCTCAACATGTACGCTTCCCAGCTTCGATCGATGGGTCGTTCGAGCGAAGCCGAAGCCGTGGAACGCCGATACGCGCAGTTCCGCTTCGACGACCACTCCTACATGACGGAGAAGCTGGATCTGGCACTGCTGCGGTCGGAGCGCCCAGTTGCCGAGCACTGGTTGGAACGCCTGCTCGAGACACATCCCGACAACCTGTGGGTACGCAGTGTCGCCGCGCGCGCTTATCGGCGACTGAGTCAACCCGAACGTGCGGTCCAGGCCTATCTCGCAGCGCTGGACATGGCTCCCGAAGACGTCAGCACACTGCGGGCCCTGTCGGATCTGCACGGTCAGCTCGGGCAATCAGACGAGCAGGTGCGCTTGCTCCGCCAGATACTCGAGATCCAGCCGCAAGCCAAAGACGTGCACGAGTACCTGCGCAACATCGAGCCCGAGAAGCCCAAGCAGGACGAGGCCTACGCCTGGAACCCGGATGAGTTCCTCAAGGACCGCAACACGAAGGCCAATGGCGAGAAGAAGCGCACACTACTCGACTTGAAAGTCGTGACCGTCTTCGACAACGGCTTGAGTAGTGAGTTTCACCAGGTCGTGTTCCAGCCGCTGACCGATGCCGCTGCCGCGCTCACCCGCAACTACTACTTCTCGTATCAGGCCGACAGCCAGCGCGTTCAGTTGCGAGGCGCGCGCGTCTACCGCGCCGACGGCAGGGTGGACGAAGCCGTCGAAACGGGCGTCGGGGCCGCCAACGACCCATCGATCGCCATGTACACTTCGGCGCGCACGTACGCCGTGCAGTTCCCGCGGTTGGATGCGGGTGACGTGGTGGAGCTGCGCTACCGAGTCGATGACGTCGCGCAACGCAACGAGTTCAACGACTACTTCGGCGACATTCACTACTTCCAAGACAGCGAGCCTGTCGACCACGCCGAGTACGTGCTCATCACTCCCAAGACCCGCAAGCTACACATCGACAAGAAGCGAGTCCCGGGGCTCCAGGAGAAGATCACCGAAAAGGGAGATCAGCGCATCTATCGCTTCTGGGCAGAGGATCTGCAGCCCGTTCACCCCGAACCAGCGATGCCACCGTGGACGGAAGTGCTCGGCTTCGTGCACGTCTCGACCTACGAGAGCTATGCCGAACTCGGCAAGTGGTACTGGGGGCTCGCACAAGACCAATTCGATCTCGACGAGGAGACCCGCAAGCTTGCCCGGGAAATCACCGCAGGGCTGAAGACCGAACGCGAGAAAGTGCAGGCAGTCTACAATTGGGTGATCAAGAACACCCGCTACGTCGCATTGGAATTCGGCATCTACGGCTTCAAACCTCGACGTTGCGTGCAGACGGTCTCCCGCGGTTGGGGCGACTGCAAAGACAAGGCCACGGTCATCGTCTCGCTGTTGAAGGAAGTCGGGATCGATTCGACCATCGTCGTCTTGCGTACTCAGATGCGAGGCTCGTTCGAATCCGACGTCGCCAGCCTGGCGCCGTTCGATCACGCCATCGCCTACATTCCGTCATTGGACCTTTACCTCGACGGCACCGCCGAATTCACGGGCACGACGGAACTTCCGACGATGGACCAACAGGCGGTGGGCATTCTGGTCAACGAGGGAAAGTCCGAGCTCGTGACACTCCCCTTCCTCGACCCGAGCACCAACGTCCGCGATCGCCACATCAAGGCAGCGGTGGCCGCCGATGGCTCGGCGAAGTTGAGCCTCGAGGTGGAGGTCCGTGGTTCATCCGCACCCAGCTGGCGACGGCGCTACCACGCGGAGGCAACCCAACGTGAACGAGCAACGTCGGACCTGGCGCGCGAGTTTCCCGGTTTCCAGCTCGGGTCCGGCAAAGCCGGGCTCCGCCTCGAGCTCGACGACTACGAGCAACCCGTCGAGATGCACCTCACTGGCTCGACCCCGACCTTTGGACGCAGAGAGGGCGAGAACCTGAGTCTGCCCGTCACCGTGGGCACGCGCCTGACCGAGAACTACGCGTCGCTGTCCGAGCGCACGTTGGCCGTCGCGCTACCCGTATTCGGAACCGTGCGAGACACCTTCGAACTGACGCTCCCGCCTGGCTACACCGTCATCTCCAAACCGAGTGACGTCACTACCAAGACTCGCTTCGGCGACTACGCCGTCCAGGTCACTCAGGCGGGCAACGTCGTGAAGGTCCAAAGTGAAATCATGCTCAAGGTTCGACGCGTCGAACCGGCCAACTACAAGCGCTTCCGAGCGTTCTGCCAAGCAGTGGATGCGGCGATGACCCCGCGTTTGGTCGTCGGAAAGGCAAGTCGGTGATGAAGAGGTTCGCCGTAACATTTCTACTCGTTCTGATCGGGAGCACCGCTGTCACTGGCTGCGGTGGAAAAGGCGACGCGCAGGATCCATCGACAGCCAGCCTCGATGATTTGCGTCGCAACGCCGAAGCGAGTGAGCGAGGCCGCCAGAAGGCTTTCTGGTTGCTGGCCGAGCTGCTCGAACCAGGCGGAGATGCGGACAAAGCGATGCGCGCGCGCAAGTCGCTCGATGCCACGGGCGAACACGGCATGTACGAGGACTTCGCTCGTGGCCTGGACGATTCCGTACACGGACGCCTGGCGTCGGCGCCGAAGTACTATCTGAGCGCCGCCAAGGCTGCACGATTGTCGAAGGATCCGAACGCGCCGCTGATCGCCCAGTTCGCTCTGCAACAGGGCATCGCGATGGAGAGCAACGCGAGCGGACTGTGGGACGGGTGGGGCAAGTGGGTTACCGAGAGCATCGAGCAGCCGAAGTCTTTGGGCTGGCGCGCGCGAGATGAACTCGTGGATTGGTGGGCAGACCAGGCGTGGGAGGCTGCCACGAAAGACATCGAGAAGCAGATCTCCAAGCGTCTGGGCTGTCTTTCGAGGATCCGTGTCGCAGGACCGTTCGGCAGCGGTGCCACTGCCGATGCGCTCGCTTCACACGCAGCCGAAGAACCGGGGCCCTGGCCTCGGCGTTGGCCCGAAGATCCACTTCACGGTCAGACCCCTCGGATCCTCGAGGTCGAACAGAAGGGTTGTAACGCGGTCGTCGATGAAGCCGTTCAGGACGGCGTGTTCTACGCCGACGCACACTTTGATCTGGAACGGAGCGAGCAGCTGATCGCCGCCGTCAACAACGCCCTGACGATTTGGGTCGACGGGAAGCGCGTCATGGACCGCGACCTGCGAGAGTGGGGATCGTGGACGCGCACCGGTGTCGGCCTGCAGCTGAGCGCGGGCAGACACCGCATCATGGCCAAGCTCACCGGTGCAACCACGACGATGCGACTCATGCATCGAGATGGTCGACCGCTGGAAGCCAGGCCGGCCAAAGGCCGCCGACTGACGCCGTTGTCTGCCGTCGAAGGGAGCTTCGAAGCGAACGAACTCCGCCGCTTCGTGCACGCCAAAGGCGTCAGAGCCCCAAGCTCGACCATGCTTCGCTACGTTGCAGCCTACCTGGCGCATGTCGACGGCGAGAGTGAAGCAGCGACGCTTCTTCTCGAGCCACTGGTGGCGGACACGGACACCGCAACTGGGGCGGTGCTTTCGATGGCGGCGAACTTCGTCGAGAACGACCCGATCTACGAGGCGAATCAGACCGAAGACTTGATGCGTGAGCTCCACGCCAAGGCTCTGAAGCGCGACCCCAACCTGTGGGCCTCCGAACTCAACGGCGTCGCCCAAGTTGCGAAGAGTCGAGGCTTGGTGGACGCCGTCAAGGAACTGAAGTCTCTGACGAAACGCTATGACCAAGTGCCCGCGCTGTTGGGTGCCCTGGCCAGCGTCTACGGTGAGTTGGGTTGGACTCCCGAGTATCGCGCAACCGTCAAAACCAGAGCAGAGCGCTTCCCCGATGACGTCGATGGCTTGTTCGACGCCGCTCGTGTCTTGGAAGAGGAAGGCAACGACGACAAGGCATTGGCCCTGTACGAGCGCGTGCGCGAACTCGACCCAGACAACGAGGTCTTCGTCGCCCGAGCGCTGGAAAGGCGCGAATACGACGACGCCATCGCTGAACTGAAACGCCTACAGCGACGACGGCCCAAGCGCAAAGACATCCAGCGCCGGATCAAGGAGCTCAAGCGCGATGCCGGCGAAGCGGTCGACTACGTCAAGCTCCTCGAAGAAGCCGTCAAAGACAAGCCGAAGAGCGGCAAGCAGCGCCTGAAGCTCGCCGATGCCAAGTTCGCGGCGGGTGATCGCGAAGCCCTGAGCAACGCACTGGTGGAGGCCATCGAAGCCGGGGCGGAGACTGGTCCGCTCAAGAGTGCCCTGGACCTGGTGCAGGGTGTGACGGAGCTCGAGCCCTACCGCCTCGACGGACAGCGAGTCATCGCGGAATACGAACACAGCGGCCGGCAACTCCAAGGGACCGCCGCGCGAGTCTTGGACTACATGGCGGTGTGGGTACTGGGGGATGGGTCGAGCCGGATCCTCGAGCACGAGATCATCCGCATACAAAGCGAAGAGGCGATCAGTCGCTTCGCCGAGCACCAGGTGCGCGGGGAGCTCGTACTCAAAATGCGCGTGATCAAGCAGGACGGACGCATCCTCGAGCCCGAGCCCGTAGCTGGCAAACCGACGGTAACCTTTCCCCACCTCGAAATCGGCGACTACATCGAGACCGAGCAGATCTTCGGCTCTGGCGGCAGTCCCCACGGCATCATGTTCGATGGACCGAGTTGGTTCTTCAGGGAGCAAAACGTCGCGTACGCCAGGAGCGAGTTCGTCGTGATCGCTCCCAAAGACAGAAAGATGGACGTCGAAATCCGCGGCACGGTTCCCGCCCCGACCGTGGAACAGAGCGGCCCCTTCACCGTGACCCGTTGGCGTGTGGATGACAGTCCGGCAGCTCCGGAAGAGCCTCACAGCGTACCGGCCAGAGAGTACCTACCGAGCGTGTCGTTGAGCTGGGGGATCACGTTGGAGCGGCGCCTCGCCTCACTCGCCGACCGCGTCGCCGACACGACTCCCGTCGACCCGCGCATCGTTCGCGTTGCACGCAAGATCGTAGCGGACATTGCCCAGGAAAAGGAGCTCGACAAGGCCCGCGCTCTGTATCGCTGGGTCCTCGACAACGTTCAAGACGGAGAGGAGAACGACGGACGACGAGTGATCATCGGCAAGCGCGGCAATCGTTGGTACGGTTTTTCCGCCCTGTGCCGCGCGCTGAACATCCCCGTCGTGTGGGCGCTGGCGAAGAACAGTCTGGCAGCGCCTCCCAAAGGTCCGGCAAGTGAAGCCCAGCTCTACCAGAGCACGGTACTACGAGTGGGCAGCGGTCCCTACACTTGGGTCACGTTGAGCGACAAGTACTCCCCCTTCGGCTATGTGCCCGTCGAAGTCCGCGGCATGCCCGCCTACCTGCTGAGCGACGGCAAGCGAGGACCAGTCGAGATCCCGAATACGGGTGAGCTAGACCGCGTGGAGTTCCGCGGCGTGATCGAGCTTGGCAAAGATGGCAGCGCGGACATGCAACTCCAGCAAGGCTTCGGCGGCAAGTTCGGTGCGGGGGTGCGTGAGGTACTGTCGGAGCTGGGTGAACGCCAGACGAAGGACGCGATCGAGGGCAAGATATTGGGCGCCAACTTTCGCGGCGCCCGACTCGTGAAGCACGAGTTCGAGAATCTCGAACAGCTCGACTTACCCCTGACGCTGCGAATGGATGCGCAAATGGCCCGATTCGCGCTGCTCCAAGGTCGCATGTTGCGCTTCACCCCTCCCTACACACCCGAACTGACCCAATATTCGACCCTGCCCACGCGGCAGACTGCGGTCCTGTTGTCGAACGACCGAAACTGGAGCGTCGACATCCGGATCAAGTTGCCGAGCGGCGCCAAGGTGGCACTACCCGATCCCGCCAAGCTCGAGTTCGATGGCCATTCGGTGGCAATCAACGACCGAGTGGAAAATGGGGTGCTCGTGTTGGCGCGCGAGGTCCAGGTGTCAGCCGGCAGA
>JBNKZR010000277.1:0-10180 GCA_050301735.1 Polyangiaceae bacterium
GGGTCGTGAAGAAGGGCGGCAGCGACGACATCCAGCCGACTCCAGAAGCGCCGTCACCGTCGGCCAGTGGTGTGGGTGAGCCCTCGTCCGCTGCGCCACCGACGCCGTCCGGTACTGCCGCCGATGCGGGCAGCACGGCTCCGGGCACAGGCCCCGGCGAGTCGGTGACCCCGGCTGCGAGCGAGGGCAAGGCGGGCCGCGAGCCTGGGCCCAAAGCGAGTCCCACGCCCAAGGCGAGTCCCACGCCCAAGGCCAAGCCCCGACCCAGGTCCGAAGTTGCGCCCGCGCCGTCTCCGAGACCCAGCCCCAAGCCGCGCAGCGAGCCCAAGCCCAAGGGCAAGCCGCCCACGGCCAGGTTCCCCGGGCTCTGAGAGCGGCCAGGTTGCCCAGGCTCTGAGCTGAGCCTCTGCCGTCCCTGCTCGCCGTGCGGGTCAACGCCCCGAAAGCGGCGGCAGATCCGCACGGCAGAAGCGCGCGATGTTCTCGCTCAACTCCTCCGGGGCTTCCTCCATTGGGATGTGGCCGGTGTCCAGTAGCCGGAAGCCCGCACCCCGCACCTCCTTGGCAAGGCGCTGCCCGAAGGCTGCTGGGGAGACCGCATCGTGCCGCCCCCAGAGCACCAAGGTGGGCACGTTGATGCTCGGCAGCTTGACCTCGACGGTGCGCACGTCGGCGGTCGCCTGCAGCGTGGCTAGCGCACTGTTGCGACCCGACGGCGTGTTGAACATCTCGTAGTAGTGGTCGATGCGTTCGCCCTCGATGCCACGATGAGAGGCGATCAGCACCTCGCGGAAGTAGGTGCCGAACATGGTTCGTCCCCACAGTTGCTTGAACAACGCGCCGCCCACCACGGGGAAGTTCGCCACGCGTCGCGCGATGTCCGGCTTGGTCGGGTAGCAGAGGGCATCCACTGCGACCAACTTCGAGACCAGCTCGGGGTTCTTGCTAGCGATGGAAAGGGCCACGGCCCCGCCCAGTCCGTGGCCCACGATCGATGCTTGCCCCAGTCGCAGGCCCGCGAACAGATCGGTCACCACGTGCACGAAGTCGCTCACGCGGTAGGCGAAGCGACTGCGCGACGGCTTCTCGCTTTCGCCGAATCCGGGCAGGTCGGGGGCGATCACCCGGAAGTGGGGAGTCAATGCCGCCAACGTGCCGTTCCAGCTCGTCCGGTCGAGGAACGTCGTGTGCAACAGCAAGAGCGGAGGGCCTGCACCGGCCTCGGTGACCCGAAGGCGGATCCCGCTTGCTTTCACGTCCCGGTAGACCGGCTCCACGGGCTCCAGGGTATCACCGCGGCTCTCGCTTTTGTGGACTCTGGAGCGTCGAGCAGTGCCGCGAGCCGCTTTTTCATGATGGATGCTCTGTGAGCTCCATGGACTACACAATATGGTGTGACATTCTATGTCCGGATATGCGTCTGAAAAGCGGTCAATGGAGTTTGTTTACGATCTGCGCAAATATTCGCAAACAAGGCGCTTGCCAGCGGATCCACTGAGTAGATTACATTCAACTCACCCGAGGCGGAGATGGTGAGCGAGGCATACGTAACTCAGGTTGAGAAACACTACTCTGATGGTCTGACATCAGCCCAGTTATTGGGAGTGTTTGAGGACTGGGGCATCCAGTTGAGCGAGGCGAGCCTGCGCAAGTACGTGCAGCTCGGTCTGCTGCCCCGGAGCGTGCGGGTGGGCACCAAGGGCAAGCACAGCGGTTCCAGGGGGATCTACCCCGTCAGTGTCGTGCGCCAGATCCTCTGCATCAAGGAGATGATGGCCGACAACTACACCATCGAACAGATCCAAAAGGACTTCTTCTTCGTGCGCAGTGAGCTCTCGCAGTTGGAGCAGACGCTCGCGACGGTGTTCTCGATCCTGAGGGACGTCGTGCGGGACCGCCGGCACGAGTCCTACTCCCAGGATGTGGCGCGCGACTTGGAGGGAGCCAAGGGCGTCAGCAAGGACCTGATCAGTCGGCTTTCCGCGATCGAGTCTCGGCTGACGACGCGAGCGAAACTTCGGCGGGTCACGGCTTCGTGATCCAGGCAGTTCAGGGAACGTGATCGGGCAAACACAGGGGCAGTGAGGCAGGCATCTGATGAAACAAGCGACGGCAGAGCAGAATGAAGTGGTGAGCGCAAAACGACTGGGCGGTGAGCGTGGGTGTGACGACCCCGGCATTACGCGTGAGCAGCGACGCTCGCGTCGCAAGCGACCCGTCAGGGCCCGCACCATCAGCGTCAAGCGGATGACCAAGCGCGAACTCGAGCTCGGCCGCATGATGTACCCCGAGACCGACTACTGGAAGCCGCGTCGCCGTACCGAGTGTGCGGAGGGCCCCAGGCCGTGCCCGTACGTCTCGTGCAAGCATCACCTATTCGTGGACGTGTCGCCCAAGACGGGAGCCATCAAGCTGAACTTCCCTGACTTGGAGGTGTGGCAAATGGGTGAATCCTGCGCGCTGGACGTCGCGGACCGCGGCGGCACCACGCTGGAGGATGTCGGCGCGATCATGAACCTGACCCGTGAGCGCATCCGCCAAGTCGAGGTGCGTGCACTGGCGAAGCTGGAAGCGGTGCGCGGCATGGACGTGTTGCGCGAGTTCGTCGATGAAGGTCCCCAGGGACGCCGCCGCCTGCCTGACCTCACACAGGAAGAGAAGGAAGCCCTGGGTCGGCCCAAAGACGGCGGCGATGCCGAGGCAGATACCGGCGAGTCCGACGACTGGGACGACGACGAGGCCGAAGAGGAAGCGGAGACGGTCTCCTTCGAGGATTTGGACGCGGACGCCTTCTACGCCTGAACCCGGACGGGACGCGTCCAACGAGCCCGTACCGCACGGGTGCAGGGGACCGGACGGGACGCGTCTAACCGCGCAGGTCGCGCAAGCAGCGTAGGAAGTTCTGCCCCAGGACGTTCTGAATGCGCGCCGCGGCCCAGCCACGGTCCAGCATCTCCTGCACCAGCTTGGGCAGTTCGAGGCATGTCGGCATGTCCGCCGGGGTGACGATCATTCCATCCCAGTCACTGCCGAGTGCGACCGAGTGTTCGCCAGCGACACGAATGGCGTGCTCGAGGTGATCGACGATGCTGCGCAGGCTGCCGCGCGACAGCCCCGGCTTCAGGTAGGGCATGTGATACATGATGCCGACGACTCCGCCGCGATCGGCGATGGCGCGCAGTTGTTCGTCGGTGAGGTTGCGCCAGTGATCGTACGCGCCGCAGACACCGGTGTGAGTCACGATCGGGGGCAGCGTCGAGTCGTGAACCTCGAGGGCTGCGAAGAAACCTCGACGTGAGATGTGCGAGAGGTCGACGAAGATGCGGTTCTGGTTCAGCACCTCGATGGCGTCGGCGGCCAGGGGCGTGAGGTGGCGCGCGTGCCAATTCGACAGCGGCGTGCTGCTGGTACCCAGACGTGATGCGTAGAGGTGCACCAGGGTGACGCGCAGCACCTTTTGCGGGAGCACCGCCGAGAGTGCGTCGAGGTGGATGTCGAGGGCGTTACCCCCTTGGATGCCCACGAAGGCCGCATGTCGACCGCTCTGGCGCGCGGCGTGGTATTCCTGAACGTTGGTGACCAGCGCGACGTCGGTTGCGTGCTGAGCTAGCAGGCGGCTGAGTCGATCGAAGTTCTTTTCGTAGGCGCGCTGTCGCCCTTGGGCGCTGCGGAACGGATTGGTGGTGATCACCCAGGTGGCGCCCGAGATCCCCACTTGGCGCAAGCGTGGCAAGTCCACCTGGCGGTAGTATCTGGCGCCGAGAGCGCCACGGCCATGTCTACGGTCGAGGCGGTAGCCGAGGATGCGCGTCCAAATGAACGAGTCGACGTGCAGATCGATCACTTCGCTCGCCCGAAAGAGCTCAGCTGCCTCACGCGAGATGGCGAGGCGGCGACAGCACGCGGCTGGCTCTTCCGGTTGCCAACGGTGTCTTGGCGCTGACGAGTCCGAAGCGGGGGACGGCCTACTCATGGCGCAAATGGAGCCTGGCGGAGGACGGAACCAAGGCGATGGGGCGCGCCAAAGTCGGGACGACGCCGAGCGCTCGAGCAACAGCCGAGCGCCGAACCCCTCGTCGGTGGCTAGAGACTCAGAGACCCTTGGGCACTCGGTCCAGATCGACTTCGCCCAAGGCGTAGCGGATGAGCGCGCTTCGGTTTGCCTTGGTCAGCCCGCGCCCCTTGAGCTCTTCGACCATCTTGTCCAGACGCTTCAGGTCGTCGGTGTACATCGAGATGCAGATGACCTTGTAGTGCGACGGCTTGCCATCACGCTGCTTGGGCGGCGTCTCTTTGGGCACTGGCTTGGCTTGTTGGCCTTGGGGGCTGTAGAAAGTGCCCGAGAGCACGCCTTCGACCTCGTCCTGGTCCAGCACTCGTGCCGTGGCTTGCCTGAGTTCTCCTCGTTCCGTCATGTCTCCTCCTTATGCTAGGCAATTGCTGAGTAGTTGCCCTCGAACCGCTGGTTGTCGCCGATGTTGGTGGCGCTCTGGGTGACGCGGTCGATGAGTTTTTGGTAGTCGCCGGTGATACTCGAGTCCGGATCGTATTCGAGCAAGGTCTTGCCCTGCGAGGGCGCTTCTTTGGCGCGGATGGCAGAACGAACGGGATCGAGGCAGCGCTCTTTGAAGTGGTCGCGCAGCGTTTCCAGTGCTTCGTTGCAGATGCGGGCGCGCCGGTCGTACATCGTCGGTAGAACACCCCACAGCTGCACGGGGTGGTTGAGCAGGCGATTGACGTTCTTGATCGTCTTGACCACTTGGCGCACGCCGACCAAGGACAGGTAGTCACACGCCACCGGGCAGAGCACGGCATCGCTGAACACGAGGGCGTTCTGGTTGAGCAAGGACAAGCTCGGAGAGCAGTCCACGACGACGTAGTCGTGGCTCGAACGTGCTGCCTGCAATCGCGTCGCGAGGATGCGGTCGCGATTCTGGCGACCGGCGAGGTAGAGCTCGGCGGCGGCAAGCGTCTCGTTGGAGACGAGCACGTCCAGGTTCTCGCGCGCGGGAATGACGGCATCCGCCACCGGGCAGCCCATCACGAGCACGTGATAGAGCGTCCGTTTGGGATCCTTCAGTCCCAGGGAGACGCCGACGTTGCCTTGGGCGTCGGTGTCCACCAACAGGGTGCGGTAACCCTTGGCAGCCAATCCCGCTGCCAGGGTGACGGCGGTGGTCGTCTTGCCGGTGCCGCCCTTGTGGTTGAACACGGCCAAGATCCGCGGGGTGCCTTGCTCGCGACTCTTTGCCAGCGGCACCTCATCCGACAGTCGAGCCCCCCCACTTTCTCGCAGGAGCTGTGCACGACAGGCACCACTGCAGGCATAGTGCCGACGGCCAGCGAGGTAGCAGACGTGAGAGGCGTGAGTCACCGAGAAGCCGGCACCACACGCGTTGCATCGAACCAGGCCAGACGCGGTATGACTCTTCGCAACGCACGTTTGGGAGCAATAGAAGCGAAACTCGCTCTGTCCTCCCTCGGCACGATGCTCCTCCATTTGGTAGCTGAACTGCACATGAAAGGCATTGCTACAAATGCTGCATTTCTGGAGCAGTTCAGCCATCGCGACCCATTATCCTCACAAAGAATCGGTTATCGAAAAGCACCTCCGCACGGATGGCATCTCGGCGGGGAAAAGGCCAAAAAATTGGTGCGCTTAGATACGATTCGCGAAGCGGCCAGGGGGCCGGTATGGCTCGGGCGACCCGACGCGCGGTGCTTGCCGCGGCAGCCGCGGATCTGCAGCAGCGGGCCACGTCGTGCGGGCGCGCCGGCTGTCGGCGTTGCCGTCGCCGCGGGCGTGAGCCGATATCCGCTCGGTGGAGCTCCGTGCTGCCTGCCGCTGAGGCGGGCGGCGGTGCGGCTACCCGTGGCTGCGTGTGCCCGACCTCGGGCTGATCACCCGCGGCCACTCGCGGCTCGTCGTGCGAGGCGGCGAGTGCCTGTGGGAGGCGCGAGACGGCGCGGTGCCAAGGCGGGACGAAGCTCCTCGTCGCACCCGGCAATGTGGTGCGAATGCAGGACGAGGCTCGGCGCGGCACGCGGCGGTGTCGTGCGAGGGCGGAGTGAACCTCGTCGCGGCACGCTGGGCCGTGGTGCGAAGGCAGGAGGAGCCTCGTCGCGTACCGGGCGGTGTGGTGCGACGGTAGGACGAAGCTCATCGAAGCACCGGGCACTGTGGTGCGAAGGTGGAACGAAGCTGCTCGAAGCACCCCGCACTGTGGCGCAAAGGCAGAGTGAGGCTCGTCCCGGCACCAGGCGCTGTGGTGCGAAGGCGGAGTGAACCTGGTCGCGGCACTCGCCAGTGTGGTGCGGAGGCGGAGTGAACCTGGTCGCGGCACTCGCTGTGGCTGGCTAACCCGGAGCGTGCCGCGCGCCGCTGCGTCAGCTGCCGGCCGCAGGAGCAGGGGGGATCGGCTCCTCGGGGCTGGGCGCAGGGGTACCCTGGCTCATCGCGTCGCGGGCCTCTTCGATGGCGCCTAGCAAGCGAACGATCTTGGCGGCGTCTGCTTCGCCTTCCAGATCGAAGGCGGCCATCAGCTTCAAGGCGTAGCTTCGAATCGAGTTGCGCAACGCGCGCAACGGTTCGAGCAATCTGGCAGTGGCATCAGCCGCGTCGTTGGCGGTGATGCCGAGCGCGGCGCCGTATTCGTTCTGTCGTGCCTGTAGCGCGGGCAACACGTCGGCACCGCACACGTTGGTCAGGTCCTCCTTCAGAGTCGCGTTTTCGAGTTTCGTCAGCCGTTTGTCGCCTTCGGCCCATTGCTCGCGGAACTTCTTGGTGATGAACGACAACCCCTCCGGATACAGCGCCTGTTGGAGCCGAGCTGCCGCGGGCGCCCGGGATAGGCCCAGCTCGAGCTGACCAGAGACGATGCCGTGGATCCCGCGCCACAGCGAGTCCAACGTCGTGTCGAGCGGCTGCACCGCGCCCTTTCGCCTCTCGGCGTCCGTCGCGATCCACGCGGACTGCAACTGCACCGCCCGGTCACGCAGTTGCGATGCGGCGGCGTTCACTTGCGGCAGACCGGGGGCGGGGATCTCGTTGGTGTCCAGCCTGCTCAGCAGGCCGCGCGCCATGGCCAGAGTGAGCGCCACATTCGTCGGGGGCAGTGACGTGTAGTCGTCGATCGAGAGCTCCATGATGGGTCGCTGATTATCATGGTGAGGTCAGTTGGAAAACCCCGTTGCTGGAGAGATGTGCACCTGCGACGCGTCGCGTTGGGTAAATCTCGCGTCAGGTTGCACGCCGCGGCAAGGGAACACGCGCGGTTTACGCTGCGTTCGTGTGCATCTACGCCGCGTCGCGTCGAGTGAACCTCGCGTCGGGTTCGCGGCAAGCAGCACGTGCGTCTACGCCGCGCCGCGTCGAGTGGCGGCAAATCTCGCGCCAGGTTGCACGCTGCGGCAACAAGCGAAGCGCGTGCGCCGCGCTGCGTTGGGAAGTCTCGCGTGGCACGCCGCGGCAAAGACCACGTGCATCTACGCCGCGCCGCGTCGAGTGGGTGTTGCGCCGCGCCGCATCGAGTGGCCGCGCCGCGTTGAGTGAGCGTTGGGTGTTGCGCAAGCTGCTACGCCATGGGAGAAAATGCAGCGCCAGGGTTCGCCACAAAACGACGACGGCGAACTCCGAGGGAGTTCGCCGTCGCGCGTGTCGATGAGGTGGGCTCAGTTCTCGGGGAACGAGGTCCAGCCTTCCATCCAGTTGTCACCACCCGGTTCGAATGCGCCGCGGTAGGTTGCGCTGGTGTCGAAGAAGCCGTCGTCCGGAGGCGTGGAACCCTCGGTCGCAGCTGGTCCATCCTCGGCGGGCATCAGGTTCGGAGCCGTCAGGTTGGTGGGATCTTCCAGACCCGGGTCTTGGTCGAAGATGTTGTTGCGCGCTTCGGCCATGAAGAACGCTTCCTCGTCGAAGCCGTCATCATCGTCGTCGTCGCCGGTTTCTTCGGGGAAGGGGGTGTCGCCGTCGGGTCCGGTGTTGAAAAAGATGCTGCCTTCGACGGTCAGGTCGAGCGGATCATTCTCGGTACCTTCGACGGACTCGGCGTCGCGCACGTCAATCGCGGAGGACTGGGAGTTGATCACGATTCCGTTGTGGATCCGGCCCCACGTGCCGTGACGCAGCAAGAGGCCGTTGGACGAGCCACCCACGATGGTGAAGTTGTAGACCTCGGGGTTCGAGCGGGGCTCCAGATCGTACTCGGGGTCGTTGGTGTCCCACTCGAAGCCGTTGTCGCCGTTGTCCGGATCCTGCACGATGGCGAGGAACTGGACCTTCGCCTGGTTGCCGTAGTCCGAGTCCAAGGAGTCGTCCTGGGCTCGGGTCAGCACGATGTGGTCGAGTCGCGGCGCGCCGCCCCAGATCTCGATGCCATCATCCAGACCCTGGTGCATCTGGAAGTAGCTGATGGTGGTGTCGGAGCCGCAGCCGCCGATGCTCAGACCGTTGAGCTCGTTGTCCACACCGACGATGGCGCCAGCGAACTCGACCCGCGTGTACTCGATGTTGGCACAGTTGTGCGTCTCATCGTCGCCGCCGAACAAGCCCTCTTCCGAATCACCTTCGAGGCCCTCGATGACGTCTTCGCCACCGGGCAGGTTGATGGGGGCGTTACCCAGTAACACCAATCCAGCCCAACCGCCGGCTTGGCGCTCGCCTTCCAGCTGAGAGGTGGTCATCACGACCGGTGCATCCGCGGTGCCCTTCGAGTCCAGGTGGCCGTCGCGCGTGATCACGAGCGCTGCGCCGGGGTCGCCGTAGACGTACGTGCCTGCTTCGATGGTCAGGTTCGCCGAGACGAACGCGATGTCACTGAGGTAGTAGTCGTTTTCACAGCTCCAGGTCACGTCGTCGGTGAGCGCCGTGTCGACCTCGACCAGCTCGCGGTCCTCGGGATCCGGGCAAACGACGGGCTCGGGCTCCATGTCCGTAGCAGCGCCGCCGTCGTCCGTCTCGGTCGCGTCCGTGGCTTGCGTGTCGGTAGCTTCGGTGTCCGTGGCTTCGTCGGTAGCCTCGTCCGTGGCTTCGTCGGTGGCTTCGTCGGTGGCCTCATCGGTAGCCTCGTCGGTGGCTTCGTCGGTAGCCTCGTCCGTGGCTTCATCGGTGGTCTCGTCCGTGACCTCCTCGTCGGTGGTCTCGTCCGTGGTGTCCGAGCCGCCGCTGTCGTCGCCACACGCGGGCAGTACAGCCGCTACCGCGAGCAGGCTCGCGAGCGTTCCAAGATAGCGAAGCTTCATTGTGATATTCCTTTCTAGATACATAAGGCGATGGGGTTGACCGCGGTGTGTGTTTACCCCACGGATTGTGACGGTTTCGCGAAGCCTCCGAAACAATCCCAGGACGCACGCGACGCTGCTGGGGCGCGCCCGGCGAGCGCGTGCCCCAGGGCGGGACCGCGCTGGCCTGTGCTGCCGTCAATACGTCCAGCCGACGTTGAGCCCGGCCGTGACGTTGGGATCGGTCTCTTGGAAATAGACTGGACCTTGCTTCAGGCGTTGTCCTTGCAGCAGCAGGTTTTGCACGTAGAGGCCGAAGCTCCAGTGATCGTTCGGCTTGTAGAACGCCGTGTAGTCGAGCGCGTGGAACGGCTGCTCGTAGACGTCGGGGACCCCCAAGCTGCCGGCTTCCGAGATGCGTCGGCCGAAGACGTTGTAGTAGAGGTAGGTCGAAAAGCCGCTGTCTTCTGGAGCGAACCCGAGGCCCAAGTTGGCCACGAACGGTGATTGACCGGCGAGTGGCCGTCGCGAACTCGTGCTCAGCGCTTTCTGTTCTTCCGTGAACTGCACTTCGGATTGGATCAGCGCGAGGTTTGCCAAGAAGGAGAACTGTTCGAGCGCTTGGGACAACAGCCCCAGGCCGACTCGCGCCTCGAACTCGGCGCCGTAGTTCTTTGCGCCCTTGATGTTGATGAACTTGATGTCGCCGTTGCTGCTGTCGATGCTGGGTTCGATCGGGTTGTCGAACAGCTTGTAGAACAAGGACACGGCGAAGACTTCGGTGGGAGTCGGGAACACCTCCCAGCGCAAGTCGAAGTTGTGAATGAAGGTGCGCTCGAGCAAGGGGTTGCCGCGGATCGTTCGGCGCCGCACGTAGTCCTGGATGATGAATGGGGACAGTTCACGGATCTGGGGACGAGCCACCGTGCCGCCGTAGGCGGCGCGCAGCGCCATCTCGTCC
>JBNKZR010000278.1:0-10147 GCA_050301735.1 Polyangiaceae bacterium
TATCGCTGGATACGAAGGTGCGTTCCTGATCGCTGTCCACGTCCAGGATGAGTCCGCCGATGTGCTCCTCGCAAATGACCCGCCACGCGTCGTCGGTCTTCTCCAGCAGGCCGAAGTTCGACACCACCACCAAACCGGAGCTGCCCTGTTCGAGCTCGAGGAGGAGCGGGTCCGTGCACGGTCCGCAAGCATCCGCTTCTACGGTGAACAGACCCACACAACCGGCGATTGACGCCCAACGCGCGATGTGAAGCATGGGGAGACTCTATAGCGCCTTTTCGACACGCTCGATACGTTCTGCGTGCCAAACGATCGCACCGGCGACGGTCGGAAGCAGGGTAACGGGCATTCCCCCGGAGGCAGGAGACGCGCCAGGTATGCAGCTCAGCTCACCCCGAGACTCGAAAAAGAACCGAGGTGCGTCTGCAGTAAAAAGCTGAGGCGCGCGTCCGATTCCGGCGACAAACTCCCTCGAAACGGTGGGATTTCGTGTCAGAACCTGGCCGTGCGATACCAACTGAAGCTGGCGGTGTTGTTGCCCTTTGCCACCGGTTTGGCGGTGGCATGTGCTCAGGGATCGGGCGAGCGAGAGGATCCCTTTCGCTACTCCGAACCCGTCGACGCGCCGGAGCCCGAGCCGGAGGCGCCGGTCGAGGTGATTGAGGCTGAGCAGTACGGGCCTACCTCGGATCCTGTTCCAGAGTTGGCTGAAGAATTCGACTTCGATTGCGAAGGCACTCCCGGTAGTCGCGTGGCGCAACGACTCAATCGTCTCGAATACGACAACACCGTTCGTGACCTGCTGGGTATCGACGACCAACCGGCTTCGGCTTTTCCGAAGGATGACTTCGGAGATAGCTTCGACAACAACGCGCGGGCACTGACGATCAGCCCGGTGTTGACGGAGTCGTACGCCGCGGCGGCGGAGTCGATCGCGGCGGCCGCGATGGACCCGGAGGGAGAGACGTACGAACGTCTGATGACGTGCTCTCCCAAATCCGCGGGAGCGGAGAACTGCGCCAAGGAGATCCTCTCGAGCTTCCTGGCTCGTGCTTTTCGGCGTCCGGTGAACGGAGAAGAACTCCAGCGCTACGTCGACATCGTCACGCTGGCGCGCGACGAAGGGGGCGACTTCGACGAGGGCATTCAGGCCGCCATCGAGGCCGCGCTCATGTCGGTCAACTTCATCTTCCGCATGGAGCTCGACGAGGAGCCTGAAGACGACGACTTTCACGTGCTGACGCAGTACGAAATCGCCTCTCGTCTATCCTATTTCTTGTGGGCCAGCATGCCCGACGAGGAACTGCTGGACGCCGCAAAAAATGACGAACTGTCGAGCGAAGAACAGATCCTCGAGCAAGTCGACCGCATGCTGGGCGATCCCAAAGCGGACGCGATGTTGGTCTCCTTCGTCAGCCGCTGGCTGGAGACGGCAGATATCGCCCAAATCAATCAACCCGCAGAGGACATGTTCCCAGAGTTCACATCGGAACTCCAAGAAGCCATGCAACTCGAAACGCAAATGGTCATGCGAGACGTGTTGCGAGGCGAGCTACCCTTTTCCGAGCTGCTGACTACCGACGCAACTTACGTCAATGCCACGCTCGCGGAGTTCTACGGTATCGAGGGTGACTTTGGCGCCAAGATGAAAAAGGCGTCGTTGAAGGGGACGGCGCGTCGGGGCCTGTTGACCCACGGCAGTCTGCTGACGTTGACTTCTGCACCGACGCGGACCTCTCCCGTACGTCGTGGGGTCTACGTACTGACGAACCTGTTGTGCGCTCCGCCTCCGCCGCCTCCGCCGGAAGTTCAGGGCGATCTGGGGGCGAGCTCCGACGAGATCCCCGACGACCTACCTCTGGCTGCGAAAGCAAAGTTGCACTCCGAAAATCCGGCCTGTGCGGGCTGCCACTCGATCATGGACCCAATCGGCTTCGGCTTGGAGCAGTTCGATGCCATCGGCCGCTTCAGAACTGAGGAAAACGAGCAGGAGATCGATGCTTCTGGCGAGTTGCTCGTAGACGGCGAGTTCGTCGCGTTCGAAGGGGCAGCTGAACTCGCGGAGTTGTTGAGCGAGGACGAGCGGCTCTCTGCGTGCGCCATGCGGAAGCTGTACACCTACGCTCTGGGGCGTCTGGTGGATACCAGTTCGAAAGCCGACGCGTGTCGGCTCGACTGGCTTCGGGAACGATTCGAAGCCGCGGACTTCGACTTCAAAGAAGCGATCCGCATGATGGCATTGACGGACAGCTTTCGCGGTCGTCACGGGGGCCTTTCGAGCAGCCAGACTTCACAGGAGAACGACTGAAGATGCGCGCGATCCGACTCTCTCGCAGATTCGCACTCAAAGGCCTGGGCGCCAGCTTGGCGCTGCCGGCTCTGGATGCGATGCAACCGACCATGCGCACCGCCCGAGCGGGCGCCGCCGCGCCCCCCAAGCGATGGATCCTCTGGCATTTTCCAACCGGGTACCGGGAAGAGACCTGGCGCGTCGTGGGTGGGGAGGGTGAACGTGACTGGGAGCTCAGCCCCGCCCTTGAGCCACTCGGCGAACTCGGCGTCAAAGAGGACGTCACGATCGTGCAGGGGACGCGAGCGCCCTATGCCGACGGTCTGGGTGCCAGCCACACCTGCGGTATCTCCGGCCAGCTCAGTGGCTACTTGTGCCCGCTCGAGGTGCCGGAGAATCGCCGCACCATCGATCAGGGCATCGCCGACGAGCTTCAGGGCGATAGCCCGGTGCACTCGTTGCAACTGGGTACGTCGGTGCTCCACGAAAACCCCAACGACGAGGCCGGCTACGCTGCCAACATCAAGGACCACTTGTCGTGGAAGGACGATCTGACGCCGCTGCCCAAGGAGGTCGACCCCGCCAAGGTCTTTCAGCGGCTGTTCGGCGATGCGGTCGAGGATGTCGACCTCGACGAGATCACCTTTCAGCGACGCCAGGTCTTGAGGCAGAGCATTCTGGACACCGTCGTGACGGAGGCCGACGCCCTGCAAAGTCGTTTGGGTGAGGCAGATCGCCAGAAGGTGGAGCAATATCTCGACAACGTCCGGACCATCGAGCGCAGCATTCAGGTGGCACCTCGCAACAACGAATCCGGCGCCTGCGACGCCCAGGGGCGCGTCGGCAGCTTCGACATGCCGGACGACATCGAAGATCACGTGCGGCAGATGAATGAGCTGATGTTGCTCGCGCTGCAGTGCGACATCACCCGTGTCATCGTCTTTCAGTACGAGACGACGGTCACGACGATTCGTCATCCCTTCGTCGGTGTGGACCGCCCGTACCACCTCGGTGTGGCCCACCACAATCACGACGAAGAGAAGCTCGACGACTACTTCCGAGTCAATCGTTGGTTGGTTTCCCAGTTTGGCGAGTTCGTGGCCTCCCTCCGCGATAGCGAGGAGCCCGACGGTTCACGGCTGTTGGACAATTGCCTCGCGGTGATGACCAGCGAGCTGGGGGACGGGAGCGCGCACTTGCATACGAACTTGCCGTGTTTGATTGCCGGCAATGCTGGGGGGCGCTTCCAGAGTGGTGCCAACTTCCGCTTCACCAACGAGCAGTTCATGCGGGTGCTGTTGTCCACGGCACAGGCCGTGGGAGCCGACCTCGACGAGTGGGGCCTCGACTACTCGACTTCTCGCGCGCCGACTCGCGGCATCGAGGGCGCCCTGGATAGTCTGCTGGTGTGACGGAGACAGCACGGGCGAGTACGCCTAGAAACGACCAGGGAGCTGTGCAACACTCCGGGCTTGCGATCTGGGAGCCGGAAAGCCGTATCACGATGTTTGAGGTGGAGCCCGGCCGTCCTCTGCTGGTTCTCTGCTAACGCCGCGTGGGGCCAAGCCATCGCCCCGAGTGACGAGCGTATCGTCGTCGAGCTGACGTTCGAAGGTTTCGGCTGCGCCGACGGTTCGCAACTCGAGGCCCTCGTTCGACAGCGATCGCGCCGAATCGAGTTCGCGTCGAGTTCCAGCCGCCGCGTCGAAGTGGAGGTGAGCGCACCGGACGGGGCGAGGCCGTGGCAGGCGCGCCTGCATTTCGAAGAACGCGGAAGGGCGTCCCAGCAGCGTGAGCTGGAAGCGGATGAGTGCTCGGAGTTGGTGAACGCGGCGGCCTTCGTGATCGCGCTCACCCTCGATCCGCCCATGGGCGCCAGTCCAGAGACGGAACCCACGTCGGAGATCCCCGAGACGACTGCCGAGCCACCTGCAGGCGCGCCCGAGCAAGAGCAGCCGACTCCGCCCCCCGATCCCAGAGGCTCCCGTGCCGACGATGCCTCGCCGGTATCGCTCGACTCCCCGTCGGATGCTGGGTTTCATACGACGGTGGGGCTGCACGCTGCCTTGGCTCACGCCGTCGCGCCGGAACCGCTGCTGGGTGGCGGGGTTTCTGTGTCGCTGCTTTGGCTCGACGACTCATCGATTTGGGACCCGACCTTGCGTCTCAGCGTCGACTACGTTGCAGGAGCTGGTTTCACGGCAGCCGGAGGCGAGGCGAGCTTTCGGCTCGCCGGGGGCACGCTGGAGCTCTGCCCCGTGCTGCTGGGCGACGTCCGCTTCGGGGTTCGTCCTTGCGCGATGTTTACCGCAGGCGCTGTTTCCGCTTCTGGCTCATTCACTCCGCTGAACGAGACGCACACGCGGCCCTGGGGCGTGCTCGGTGGCGCGCTCGTGGCGCATGGGGCGTTGAGTCCCGGGCTGGTTGCCGAGCTCAGCTTGGGCTTGGGCGCGACCTTGGTTCGCGACACGTATCAGTTCGAGCCGGTGGTGCTGCATGAGGTAGGCCCCCTCGCAGCCCGTGGCACGTTCGGCATTGGGCTCGTGCTACCCTAGTTCCGCTTCCGGCAGGGGGAGCTCCGTTTGCCCACATGATGGGACGCCGTTTCGATGGGAATCAACCGCAGCTCCAGTTCCGCGCTCGACGGCTCGCAGCCGAAAACGGTGGATGAAGCTGCAGCGGGAAGTGATCGATTCGGGCGAGCTGTGCATTCAGCCCATGAGATGCCGAGCGCAGCTGCCTTACCAATGGTGCCTTCCCCCATGATGACGACAGCTTACGCTCGGCCGGCCCAAGCGCCGGTAGCCCCGAGGAGTACAGCAGTCGGCGTGGATCCCAAGCAGAGGCTGGAAACGATGTTCCGCGAGCACCATGCGCTGATTTGGCGCACCTTGCGGCGGCTGGGCTGTTCGAAGGACGCGGCGTCCGATGCGACGCAGCAGGCGTATCTGATTGCGGCTGAGCGGCTGGATTCGATTCGGCTGGGTTGCGAGCGCGCTTACCTGTTCAGCACCGCCATCAATCTTTCTCGGACCAAAGTGCGTCGCGAACGACGCTGTGATCTCGAAGAAGACATGGACTCTCGGATCAGTCCCCGCGGGCAGGCCGAAACCTTGACTCAACAACAATACGCCCGACAACTGCTCGACCAGGTACTGGCAAAGATGGACGAGGATTTGGTGACCGTGTTCTCCCTGTACGAAATCGAAGGATTGACGACGCGGGAAGTCGCGGACGCCCTGGAGATACCGATGGGCACCGTTGCATCACGCTTGCGGCGCGCCCGTGAGGCGTTCCGCGGCGAAGCGGAGCGATTGGAGACGGTCGTCGGGAGGGTGGACGCATGACTGAACCCAAACGACTCCTCCGGGGTGAAGGCACTGCCTTCGAACGGAGCCTATTGCAGGCCGGGGAAGCTGAAGAAGTGCCACCGGAGGTCAGCATGAAGATGGCCGCCGCCTTGGGGATCGGCGTGGCCTCGTTGCCGCCCCCACCGGTTGCCGATGTTGGTTCTGGTGCGGCGGGCTCCAAGTTAGCGCTCGCTGGGTTGCTCAAGATCGGTGCCGGCGTCGTTTTGGTGGGGGGACTCGTTGCCGGAGCTTTGACTTGGGGCGGCTCGGAGCCAGCTGCGAAAGTGACTGATACTCGCCCCGCCGAGCTCGCGGATTCGCCGCAGCCGCAGGACGACGTGGCGGGAGAGTCCGAGAAGGCGCTCAAAGCCGAAGTCTTGACCGTCGACCAGTTGGAGAAAGCCGAGCAGAGCGAGCAGGCCGAGGCTGACGAGCCGATGCCCGTCGCTGAAGTGCGGCGCTCGACCAAGAGTGCGTCGAAGGCCGAGCTCGAACGACGGTCGGCAGGTGACGTCGCTGCCGAGGTGAAGCTCCTCGATTCAGTACGGGGCGCGATCGCCCGAGGCGATCGTGCCGCCGCTCGACGACTGCTGCGGCAGTACGATGCCCGTTTTCCGCGCGGCGTGTTGCGTCGCGAGGCGAAGGTACTGCGACGTGCCGCCGATGCGGCGTCCGCCGACTGACGCAGCATCTCGGGTGTTGGCGTTTGCCGACTGATGCGGCGCCTCGACTGACGCGGCGGATCAGTACTGTTGGTTGTTGGAGACGGAGCTCTGCGCTGAGTCTCCGTTGATGACATTGCTGCCGAACATGAACAGTCCGTTGCCGAGGCGACTGTAGCGGGTGTTCGTCAACGTGACGTGGCTGGTGGTGCTGTCCGTGCGGAAGATGACTTCATCCATCTCCGAGATGTCGCAGTGATCGATGAAGACGTCGATGTTGAAACCCGTTCCACCATTCTGGCGGAGGAACTTGCCGGCGTTGCGTGCGGTGAAGTTCGAGATGTGAAACTCCGTTTCGGCGTTTACCTGGAACACCTTGTCTTCGCCGTCCACGGCAGAGCCGCAATCCAAACTCACGGTGCCCGGCTCTTTGATGGTCATCGCGTCTTCGCCGATGTCGAGCCAGTGCACGTTCTCGAGCGTCGCACTGCCGTGGATGTGGATGCCATCCGCGGCAGAGGCCCCGAGTACGACGTTGCGTAACGTCCCGCCGTTGTTGACTCGGAACACAGGAGACTGCCCTTCGTCTTGGCTACCGTTGCCCAGCGTGCTGGGGTTGGCGCGATAGATGAGACATTGCCCATCGTAAGTTTGGCCGGACTCCACGACGATGGTGTTGGAGACTTGGTTGTCCGCTTCGCCTGCCGCGGGATCGCACTCGCATTGACGCGGACCAACGTTGGGCTGTTCTGGTTCCGGGTCTGGTTTTGGTTCTGGTTCTGGTTCTGGTTCTGGTGCCGTCGGTTGTTGTGCAGCCGGTGGGGTCGTGGGTTGATCCGGTTCGGGGGTCACGTTCTCGGGTGGAGCCTCGCCGGAACCACAAACGCAGTAGTCCGATTGATGACCTGCTTCGCAGGGAATAGCGCCGAGCCCCATGTCTGCAGCGCACTGCCCATCGACGTTCTCCCAGGCTTCGACACAGTTCAGCCCCGCCGCTGCGCATACCGCGCTGCAGCCTTCACCGGAAGGAAAGACGGCGGCGCAGAAATCCGCGCCGGAATCACACAGCTCGAAGCCCGCCGCAACGATCCCGTCGCAGCTAGACGAGGTCTCGTCCGGCACGTCCGTCGGAGGCGGCAGTGAGGCCGCTTCCGACTCAGCTTCGGAGCTTGGCAATGCGGGACTGGCGGGCGTCGGCTCGTCGGCTGCGGTGTCCGAGGTTTCGGAGCCCGTCGAGGTCGTGTCGTCGGAAGCGGATGGTGCTGGCGTTGGCGTTGGCTCCGCGGGGGAAGCGGGAGACTCTGCGTCCGTCGACACGGCCGTCTCAGTCGCCGGCTCGGAGCCGCCAGCGGGCGCGCCTGCGCCTTCCGTCGAGCCATCGCTACATGCAAGTGGCGACAACAGCGCGACGGTGGCGGGGAGGAAGGACATCAGCGTGTGCATCGGGCGACGGTTCATCGTGATCTCATGCACGCTGAGGGACTTTCGATCAGTCAAAAGAACGGGGTGCCGGCGCTTCTCGAGCGTGAGCGGCAGCCGCGCCTCTGTACGGCCCAGTTCGCAGGCGGTCAGCTCGCCCGCCGACGGCGCACCCACGTCAACGCGCACAGGCCGGCGATGAACAACCACGTCGTGGGAGCCTTCTTCTTCCCGGTGTTCAGCGCGCATCCGCCTTCCGACGGAGTTGCGCCGGGCCCGTTGCCGTCAACGGTTTCGCCCTGTGCGGGGTTGTTGGCGAACGTTACCTCGGCATCGGGAGTACCGGCGACGGGTGACGCTGCACCAGTGCCCGGCGTGAGCTCCGGTGCCGAGCCGGCGGGGGCTGCCTCGCCGGGAGCCATGTTGGTCACCGCGGCCATGCTCGACGGCTGCACTGGTGGTGCGTTCGACGTCGCCTGGGGCGTGGGCGTCGTGTCGAGGGTGGCCGCCTCAGCTTCTGAAACACACTGGTACGCTGCGCAGACTTCACCGGGTCCGCACAAGTCTCCGTTGTCGACCACACCGTCGCAGTCGTCGTCGAAGCCGTTGCAGGTCTCTTCCCTCGGCTGGCCTGGGATGCAGCTCGCCTCGCTGCAGCCCGTTGCCAAGCGCTCGCACCAGCCGGTCCCGCAGCGGGGCCGAACGTCTTCATCCACCTCGCCGTCGCAGTCGTCGTCCAGCCCGTTGCAGACCTCCACGGCACCAGGGTTGACGTTGGGGTCGAGGTCGAGGCAATCGTCCGCATTGGTCGCGAAGCCCGGTGGGGGATTGCAAGCGAGCTGTGTCACGTCGGGCACACCGAAGCCGTCCTCGTCCTCGTCCAGGTACACTTCGACAGGTATGGTTTCTTCGTCGACCTCGCCGTCGCAGTCGTCGTCCTTCTCGTTACAGAGCTCTGGGGCGTTCGGGTATGTGGTCGGGTTGGCGTCATTGCAGTCGCCGTCGACGGTGGCCCAACCCGAGGCCTCGCCACAGCCGATCTTCGTGCCATAGCTCGAAACGCCCACGTCGTCGTTGTCGCTATCGCGGTAGACTTCCTCCCCCTCGCAGCCCCAGACGAGGTTGAGCTGCGTCTGACTGGCACCATCGTTGGAGGAGTTGTTGTCGCCGTTGCCGCCTACCGCTGCGACACCGAAAAGCACACCGCCTGGCTCATTGGGTGCCTGCCACAGGATCTGAACGCTGTCGGTGGTGATGGGCGCGTTGTGGGTGACCCCGTTGGTGATCGCTCGGACGTTGCCTTGTCCCACTTCGAATTCGGCGAATTCGTCCGCGGTGAGGTAGAAGCCGAAGGTGCCGTTGTTGGTGACGCTGAGGGTCAGCGTCACCAGATCGCCTGGGTTGGGGTTGGCCGGATCTGCGGTCAGGGTGATGGTCGGTTTCGACGCGGCGCGGTGACACGGTGAGCAGTCGGTAGCTGTCACACCATCGCTCAAGGCATGGGAGTGGCCGCTCCAACAACAGGCGGCGAGTGCGCTCATCAGAGCCGCGAATCGCGTCGGGGTGGCGCAGAGGTGTGGGAGTCGCAAGGGTGGCACCTGGTCGGGCAAGGTGGTGGATTGGTAGCCCCGGCACAACGCCAACGCCACCGGGAAACTGCTTCGCGAAGTGCGTCAGCGTAGAACTCCGCTGGGGCTGACTATCTGAAATGGTCTGCCTAACTTCCTCAGGGCAGGCTCCCGTCTGCTGCTAGTTGGGGGGTTTGCGGCCGGAGGCCAGATTTCCGCTCCGCCCCGCATTTTCCGAGAATCGGCTTCTCGAGGCGGGTTCGGCCGAGGGTGGAAGCCGGCTGACTTTGGTGAGACCGGCACCTGCTCCGCAGGCGTCTTCCACAGGGCGCACCTTCTTTCTCGTCGCGTGCGTATCAATCTGGATGACGGTCGGTGCGGAAAGCGCAGTTGGTAGGTGATCTGACCTTGAATCGCGGCGTGTTCGCTTCTGGGATCGCCCTCGGTTTGGCGTCGAATCCCCATGACAATGTAGGTGCCGAGGGCCTATCTTGGAAGGGCATGAGCTTTCAGCCTGCCATGCCCGCGGTTCCGTCTGGTGGTGAGTTCCGCACACCTCGCACGGTAGTGCAGGACAACGAGGAGTTGGTCGAGCTAGCTCGTCGCGACGTGGAGGCCGGCTTGTCCTTGCTCCACCAGCGATACTCTCGTCTCGTCGCTAGGCTCGTGTGGCGACTTTTGGGCCCGGATCCCGACCAAGAAGACATTGTGCAGCAAGTGTTCTTCACGATGCTGCGCAGCATCGCCCGCGTTCGGGAGCCGCAGAAGTTGGATGCCTGGGTTCGAACGGTCACGGTAAACACCGTGCGCCAGGAGCTGCGCAAGCGCAGCGTGCGCCGCACCTTCTTCGCTTATCAG
>JBNKZR010000279.1:0-10136 GCA_050301735.1 Polyangiaceae bacterium
GTGCGCGAAGCGCTGCCCGACGAGCCCGTCGCCGAGGTGCGTGGAGTCAATCTGTATGGGAAGCAATCGGTCGCCGAGCGCTCACTACGCGCCGTTTGGACAGCTGGTGTTGCCGTTCGAGAGCTGAACAGGACGCCGCTTGGCCAACTTGCGGGCTCTGCCGCGCCCGCGATCGTGCAAGATCCTGCGCTGGTAAGCGCCTCTGGGCCTTGCCATGCTCAGGTCCATGAACGTTGCGAACCTGATTGACGCCCTCGTGCGGCAGACCAGCGTGCTCCTGGCGCAGTTGGCGACCACGGGCGGGGGGCGCGCCCAGCTGGCCAATACGGCCAATCAGGTGTTTTTGGACATCGTCGGGGCGCTTCGCGAGCAGGGGCTCGGCAACCGCGTCATTGCCGACATGTTTGGCCTGGCGTTGCGCACCTACCAGGAGCGCGTGCGAAAGCTCTCCGAGAGCCGAACCATTCGCGGCAAGTCGTTGTGGGAAGCCGTCTTGGAACACATCCGTTTGCACGGGCCCGTTCTGAGGGCCGACGTGCTGCAGCGCTTTCGCTACGACGACGGCGAGACGGTGCGTGGGGTGCTGCGAGATCTGACCAACGCGGGAGTGGTCTATCGCACGGGCAGAGGGGATGCGGTGAGCTACCGCGCGCTCGACGAGAGCCTGCTCGGCGAGCTCGCCGAGCAATCGGAGGAATCCTTGCTCAACGTGGTCCACATCACGGTCGCCCAACGCGGTTCCCAGTCTGTCGCCGACTTGGCGGTACACATCGCGTTGCCGGAGGAGCGGGTCGAAGCCGCCCTCGCCGCGCTACAGGCGCGAGGGCTCGTGCGCACCCGCGGCACGGAAGTTCCCACCCGCTACACCACCGACGAGTGCGCCTTGCCCTTCGAGGATCCCAAGGGTTGGGAAGCCGCACTCCTCGACCACTACCAAGCGATGGTCAGCGCCCTGTGCGCGAAGCTCGATCTCGGCACCCGTGGCGCGCAGTTGAAAGACGTCATCGGGGGCAGCACGTATGGCTTCGAAGTCTGGCCCGGGCACCCGCAATATGAAGAGGTCCGCGGGCTCTTGAGCGAGTTTCGGCGACGATGCAGCGAGCTTCGTGAAACGGTCGCCACTCACAATCAATCCGCTGTCGCGCCGGTGGAGCGCGAGCGGGTGATTCTTTACTTTGGCCAGAACGTAGTGGCCGAACTTGGAGAAAACGACAATGACGACGATCCCCAGTGACACACTTCCAACCGCTCGCATGCCCCAGTCGAGGAGCAGCCGAGCGTGGAGGCATAGCCGCACTCCGATGTGGTTCGCGACGCTGACCGCAGTGTTCGCACTGTCGTGCGGAGCGAACACTGGTTCGGGTAGCTCGGGTAGTGAAACGCATTGGCTGTCGCGTTGTGACGCGGACGACCAGTGCGGGGAATTCAGTTGCCTGTGTGGTCGCTGCAGTGTGGCGTGCGAGGAGGACGACCCGTGCGACGAACCCGGGACGGAGGTGAGCGCGCTCTGCGTTGCTCGTGACGAACTCCGAACGAGCTGTGACGATGGTCCGGCCAGGCTGTGCGCCCGCGAAGTTGACGTCAGCATGGTTGATACCGGTACTGACGAGAACACCACGACGGACGGTGGTGAAACCACCGACCCAGCCCAGACTGACGGCGCTGCCGAGACAGACGAGACCGAGCAGACTGACGGAGCAGCTGAGACCGACAGCGTCGAGACCGATGCTGTTCAGACCGATGACGAGCCGGTCGACGTTCCAAACGTCGATGGTGGGCCGATCTGCAATGGCAGCGACGAAGTACGGTTGGTGATCCAGAATTGGACCACGGGGCCCGTCCTCAGGCGCTCGGCATTGCTCGACGTCTACCCCAGCACCTTCATCGTCGTGGACGGCCAGTGTGACTTCTGGATGAACGACTCACGCGGAGGAGTTCGCCTAGGCCAGATCGATGATCTCGCCTTGTTGGAGCCCTACGAATCCACCGTGTCCAGCATGCCGGGGACACGAGAAATCGCGGACCAATGCGCTGATGCGCTGCTCACGATCCTCTGGGATCCCTACGGTACGGGCCGCGCGTCGCCGTGCGACCGGGACGCCCAGACCGGTGACTGGCGACGATTGTTCGACGCGATGGCTGCCTTGTTCGATGCTCTGCGTCCGATCAGCGATAGCAGCACCGGCCCATTGCGGATCGTGGTTGGCCCTGAGGAGGACACAGTGCAGGAGACCGTCCCCTGGCCGCTTGCGTTGGATCTGAATGTCGTGGAGACGGAGGATCTGGTTGCGACGGATTGGCTCTACCCAGAGATCGGGGCCCTTTTCCAGCCCGGATCCGACGCAGAGCTGCTCCGTAGCACCATCGCGGACGCTGGAGTGTCGCGCCACACGAACTTCACCTACGACACGAATGGAGCGTCGCGCACCGTCGGCATCCAACTCAGGGACGAGCTGCCCCCGCGCGTCACCGCGGCGTTGAAGGCGACGACGCAGCTGACCAACGACACGGACGGAATGGATTGCACCGCAGACACCGAGTGCGGTCGCTGGGAGTGCTCCATACCGCCAGGAGGAAACGACAGCGATGGCGTCTGCACCAACTGTTTGATGCCGGAAGATACCGAGTGGGCGTGCCGCAGCAACGAGGACTGCTGCGACGGACTCGTCTGCTGTGTGGACTGCATCGAGGACCGCGGGCGCTGTCTGCCCGCTCAGGATCCCTGCTCGTCATGCCTCTTGGCCGGGGGCGCCTGGCTTCCGACGAGTCGGGAGTGCTCCGCGGCAGCTTGCGTACCCGGTGCCACGTGTTTCAGCGAGGAGTGCCCACCCTCTTGCTCGGCTGACGACTGCGATGGCTGTTTCAACCTGGGCGAGTGTTGGGCCGCTGGTTGCGGTTGGAGCGGCGACGGCGAAGAGGCCGCGTGCGCGGCGATGAGCACGGAAATGTAACGTCGGCCGACGTGATGTGAACCAAGACCTTCAAAAGAGCTCGTCACCGGGGAGCTTGGCAGCCTGGCGGATCCAACCCGCCAGGCGCTTGCCGTGGACTTCATCGTTCTCGAACATATCCAAGTAGCGGACGTGCGGGTCTTTGGACTCTCCTGGCGGCAGCGGTTTCAGTGAAGCGCCACGCAGGAAGGTGAGCTTGACGTAGCGCTCGAAGCAGTGGAGCGAGAGGAACCACCCTCGTCCCTCGACGCCATAGAACGGCGAATTCCAGCGCACGGCTTTGCGCACGTTCGGCACGAGCTCGACGATCAAGGCGTCGAGTTGTCGACCGACTCCCTGTTTCCAGCCGGGCATTGCGGCGATGTAGGCCTGAACGGGGGCGTCACCATCGCCTTTGGCGATCTGCGGGTTGCCCCCTGAGAGCAGCCTTGGCTTTCCGGTATCACGGGCCCGCGTTCCCTTGGGGCTTGGCTTGGTGGCCTTCGTGGGCGGCCGTTCGTTGACACCGATGCCGGCGTGGATACGGTCTTTGCACCTATCGATTCGTGCGGCCCGGGTCGCCGACTGTTTGGCGCCAGCGAAGTGAAGGACGTAGCTGCGCTGTCGTCCGGGGGTCAGCGCTTCGAAGGCGTCCTTCAGTTTCGGATCGTCGTCGAAGGCGCTAGCCAGCTGACAAGATGAATCCCTACACGGTCCGCGGCGGCCCGCAAGTGCCCCACAATCAGACCGTGACGACAGTTTTGATCAGCGACACGAGCACCAAAGGCACGCACCCGGCAGCGTGTGCCCATCAGACGCTGCTGGGTTTGGTGGCACACCTCGAAATCTCACTGAGAGCTAGCGAGGCGGCGAAAAACTCGCTGCGGGCGCAGCGGGCGCCTTGTTACCAAAGTGGCTGGACAATTGTGGCTCTGCCACGCAGCAGGCCGGAAACTTGGACCGCCCCTTGCCAGAACAGTTCGAGCCGCGTCGGCAGGCGTGACCTTCGTCGCGGAACAAGGCAGAGTGGGTTGGTGAAGAGTGCATGGAGACTGGAGCGGTTCACTTGGTGCGCAGGGTTGCTCGCTTTAGCTGTGGGGTGTGGGAGCTCGGACAAGGTGAGCACAAGCTCCTCGTCCGGACCTGAACCCGGCAGTGACGCAGGGGCACAGCCTGTTGCCTCCTTGCCCACCCAGTCTGAGTCGGACGATAGACGCGCCCCAGATACACGGACTGAGTCTGATACGGCGCCAGCGACTGATGATGGCATGGCACCAGTCAACGATCCGGAGTCGACATTCGCGTCAGATGATGCAACCGAGACCGACACACAAGTGGAGCCAGGGGCGGAACCTGCGCTGCCTGATGGGGGCACAAAGGGCGGGGAGCATGCTGGGACGGAGGTCGTGTTCCCTCCGCGCCGAGATGGAGTCGTGTGTGACGGCGACTACGTGCTGGACACTCAGGCTGCCTTCGACGACTTCGTAGCGTTGAGCTGTCGTGAGGTTACGGGCAACCTGACCATTACGGGATTGGAGCTAACCTCTCTCCTCGGCGCCGAAGCGTTGATGATCGTCGGAGGGGATTTACAGATCTTGGACACTTATTACTTGAGCGACTTGATTGGGCTGCACTACCTGGAGTCCGTCGGGGGGATGTTGAGGTTGTCCGCGAACCTGGAGCTCACCAGCTTGGCTGGTCTTGCCGCTTTGACCGAGGTCGGGCAGCAGTTGCAGATAGCAAGGAGTAACTTGCTCACCAACCTGGACGGACTGGATAACTTGGAATCGATTGGCACCTACCTCAACATTGCGGAAAATGATGGTCTGGTGAGTCTGAGCGGTCTGGCGGCCATCACGTCCTTGCCCGGGTCCCTGGACATCTGGGACAACCGCTCGTTGTTGACGCTCGCAGGCCTGGAAGGGCTGACGTCGATCGGCTCTGGATTGAGCATCAGTCGCAACGAGTCGTTGGTCGATCTGCATGGCTTGTCGAACGTGGTGTCGGTCGGAGAAGGACTGCGCATCGAGGAAAACGATGCGCTCAGCGATTTTGCTGGTCTGGACTCGCTCCAATCCGTTGGTGGGCTCACGGTGATCAGAAACGAGAGCCTCGTCGACATGACAGGACTCGAGTCCTTGACGACGCTAGGCGGCGCCGGTTCCATCATCGTGGAGCACAACGCCGCGCTCTCGAGTTTCGACGGGCTCGGGCCGATTTCCGGTATCTTGCCAGGGAACCTGTCGTTGTTCGGGAACCCGCAGCTTCAGAGCCTAGATGGACTGGACGTGTTGAGCGAGATCCAAGGCGACCTCCGCATAGCGGTCTGTGACGCCTTGGAGAGTTTGACCGCGCTGAGCAACATCACTACGCTGCGGGGAGGGCTAACGGTAGGCAGCATGATTGGCCTTTCGAGTCTCGATGGCCTGCACAACTTGCAGACCATCGGTGGAAGCATCGACATTCAGAATAACAGGTTGCAGACGCTCTGGTCCTCCAGCAATCTGACGTCGCTTGGCGGTGATCTCGTGATTTCCTCCAACGCGCACCTGGCGGACGTTGAGGGCTTGGAGGGGCTGACGGAAGTGCCCGGCTTCGTGCGAATCACCTTCAATCAGGCTCTCGGCAGCCTGGCTGGGCTACGAGGGTTGGTGAGGGTCGACGGTAACTTGGAGCTCCACGGATTGGGCGTGAGCACCTCGCTGCAAGGCCTTGAAAATCTCGAGTTCGTCGGCGAACACTTCATGGTCAGCGGCAACTCATCCCTCCTCGATCTGACCGGCTTGAGTAGCCTCAATTACGTCGGCTCGACCTTCAGCATTCGCGACAATGAGCAGATGACATCTCTGGACGGCTTGGAGTCGATGACCAGCGTGATTCACCTCAGCGTGACGGACAATCCGTCGCTGACGAGCATCCACGGCCTGGACGTCATCGAGGAGGTCGACACCGGGATCTTCATCGGCGGCAACGACGTGCTGCCCGCGTGTCAGGTCGACGAATTGCTGGCTCGGCTGAACCTCGAGTGCGCCTGCTGCTCGGCCAACAACGGCACTGCCAGCTGCGACTAGGGAAACGCTCAAACGCGCGCAGAGAGCGCCATCGCCGTGGAAACAGACGAAGCTGGGCGAGTCCGAGGCGCATGAGCTACCCCCGAGACGTGAACGTCATCAAAGTAGCTACGTTCACGGTGGGCATCGCCAGCACTAACTCCCATGGCATGGGAGCCTGTCCTGGCTACCTCGTTCATCCGTGGCTCACGCCGCCCACCGAGCTGCTCACGCAACACTCGGTTCTCTTCCAGCAGATAGTCGATGACCTGCTGCTGGCTGCGGTTGAGCCAACCGACAATAGTCAGGACCCAGAGTTGCAGGATGATCGCGTTCATTGCAGGGAGCGTAGTCGGCTGGACCGTGCCTCGACACAGGCCACGAAACGCTCGAATATGCCACGGGATTTCCTCGGGCCGAGGTTTGGAACACTACGCGCTGACGAGCTGAGCTCGCTGTCGGGCACACCGCTTCAGTCGAGCGAGGCAAGCGACGCGCGGGAGCTCACCTGCCTAACGAGGCGCAGGGTTTTTCAAGCGCTTGATGCCATCGTATTCGCCCCAGTAGATGTACTCGTCGTCGACCGCAATACCGTCTGAAATTGTTACCAGCGGCGAGCGACGGTCCCATTTCCGCCGGTTTCAGCGGTGACCAGGTGACCATGCCGATGGGGGCGGTCGGAGTGGTGGGTGGTGTCGGAGGGTATGGATCGCCGAGACATGAGGAACCGAGCTAGGCACTCGTCGGTTCGAGGACGGAAGCTGGGATTCAGTGCTCGTTGCGAATGCGGTATCCTTTCGTGAGCACGAAGTGCTCGCAGCGCTCGCTGAGGCGCTCGGCGATGACTTGTGCGTTCAGAGGGTCGGGAAAGACCTTCGGCCACTCCTTGAAGGGACGATTGGTAGTTATCGCGGTTGATCGACGGTAGTCGTAGCGCTCGCTGATCACTTGAAACGCGAGCTTGGACTGAGCGCCGTCCATCTCCAAGCTGGCGAAGTCGTCGATGACGAGCAAGTCTGCGTGGGTGTAGCGGCGCAGGACACGTTCGAAGCGACCATGGATCTCCGCGCCGTGCAGGTCGTTGAGCATCTTGGCGACGGGAGTGAAAACGACACGGCGCGTTTCGGTGCAGGCCTTGTAGGCCAAAGCCCGCGCGAGAAACGTTTTGCCCGTACCGGGAGTGCCGATGAAGATGGGGTTGATGCCTTTGTCGAGGAACGCCAAGTCATGCAGGGCGAGATAGCGGTTTCTGAGCTTTCGGCGAGCGGAGTCGAATTCGAAGTCGAAGCCGTCGACGGTGTTGATCTCGGGGAAGCGCGCCTCGCGAATGCGCCGTTCAATGGCGCTCTTGATGCGGCTGGCTTTCTCCGCGTCAGCCAACTTGCCGATGGTGGCAAGAAACGTGGCGTTATCGCGTTTGGCCTGCTCCAGTATCGACGGCAACGCGTCGACCATTCCTGGTAGCCTGAGCCAGCGTAGTTTATCGAGCACGAGCTCGAGCAGGTCTTCATCCTTCATGACTGCCCTCGTCGGGATCTCGCGTCGGCATTGGGGGGTCGTAGACGGAGAGATCCGGCTCTCGGAGCGTGATGTCGTCGAGAGCCGGATTGCCAAGCATCAATGGCGTGAACTTCGGCTCGAGTCTGCGCTTGTGGCGCAATACATACTCGACGTACTCGACCCCGACGTGACCGGTTTGCATGACAGCCTCCATGGCGGAACGAGTCTGTCGAGTGCCGAAGAGCTCGGCCAGGTAGGTCAGGCGCAACAACTCACGGCGAAGAGAGCGACCTCCGGCCGACAGCGTTTTGAAGTAGGCAGTGCCCACATCACCAAAACGAGTGACGAGCGCATCCTTGGGCTTCATTTGGCGAAAGGCACGCAGCTCACGAGGGTGGGCGGGGTCCTCGACATCAGCGCCGATGGTCCAGCAACGGTCGTGCTCTGCCACGCACTTGGGCCCGATGAAGACGCGCACGCGTTGGTCCGTTCCGCGGATGGTCGCGCGTTGTCCTTCCAGGTACCACGGCACCGAGTAGACGTTGCGATCGAACCGAACACGGAACGTCGCGCTGACGGTGTCTTGATCGAGATCGTCAGTGTCGAAGGGCTGAGCAGGGATCGGTTTGAGGAGCCGTTGCTCCTCGTGCTCGAAGACCAACGCGGGTACCCTCGCCGTGGTCTCGTTGGGACGCTGGTTGTGAACGCGGTTGCACCAATCCGCCGCCTGTGTGTTGAGATCGTCGAGATCGACGAAGCGCCTGCCGGGCCAGAAGCTCTCGCGCACGGTGCGGATCCCCCGCTCGACGCCGCCCTTTCCCTGAGGGTGACCCGGAGTACAAGCGATGACGGCGAATCCACCGCGAGCATTGGCATACTCGAGAAAGCGCTCGTTGAAGCGAGGAGGGATGCCCGGTCGGTTTTCGAGCACGACTGTTTTCATGTTGTCGAAGACATCGGCGTTGGTGACGCCGTCGAAGCGGGCTGCAGCCCGGTCCATACAGCGCAGAAACGAGCCCATCGCCTGGCTCAAGACGAACTCGACGTACAGCAGCCGCGAGTACGGCAAGAGCGCGACGAACGCGCTGACGCGCCGTGGGATACCGGGCAGCGCGAAGCCGAAGTCAGCCCAGTCGACCTGCATGGTCGCGGCCGGTTGGTGAGCAACGGTGAGGTGAACGTTGGGAGTGGGCAGCGGCCTGAGCTGCCGTACTCGCTGCCGTAAGATGGTGATTCCGCCTTCGTACCCGTGGTTGCGAAGACGCTCCAAGACCTGCGTCGCCTTGAGCTCGGGCGTCGTCAACAGCCAGTCCTGAATCATTGCTTCGTACGGATCGACCAGTGACGGCCGCCGTCCCGTTTTCTTGTCGGCGCGAGGAGGAAGACGTCCGAGACGTCGTCGCACCGTTTGGCGCGACACGTGTAACCTGCGGGCGATCGCTCGAACACTGAGGCCTTCGAGATAGTGAAGCCGCATGATCTCCGCATTGCCAGCGGAGCCCTCGTCGATGCTCATCCCATCCTCCGTCGAACCGCACGCTCGGTGGCGAAGCTGCCGAGCCCGGACAACCGCTTCGCACGTCGCTTGGTTCTATGCTGGAGGGGAACGACCTCGACGCGATAGAACAGGGTGTCGGTGGCGAGGTCGAGCGTATCGGTCAGGCCGCTGTGCCTCCAATCGAACATCTCGTCCACACAGAGCACAACGTGCAGTGGATGGTCGCTCCACAATGCCAGCGACTCCAGCAGGGTTGGCAGTGCCCGCGGGTGCGTGGAGGAACTCAAAGCTGGCAAGCGTGCGAGCAAGCGGTCGCCGTCGTCGTCCTCCACCAACACGCTCGTCTGGTCCGGTGTCGCTGTGATCGTTGCTCTCATGCCCGCCATCTCCGTCTGTCCCGTCGCGTTCGGGTGTCGGGCAGACAGTGCCAATAGGGGCCAACTTTTCGGAATGGTTATCCATCACGCAGAGGCGCTCACGACGGCGACGGCGGTACTCGCGATTGCGCTCACGGTGATCGGCCAAGCCCTCACTCGTACTCTGATGGCGACGACGCGCACGTCGACGCGCCTCTGCCAGAGCCGCGTTAGCGCAACCCTCCGAGCAGTATCGTCGGCGGTTCCGATCGCAGTCCGAGCACACGACGAAGTCCCCCGAACACCACCCACACGAAAGGTCCCACCCGCAGAGCACCCGCCTTCCCCCAAAATTGGGCCGGGGTGCACCGCTCGGGGCAGACTTCTGCTCACAGTCGCGGTGTACCCGCACCCCCGAAGGCCCGGTCTCTTGCCAGAGTGACGCCGGGCTTTCGTCTATTTCCTCGTCCGCGCAATCGTCACAGCGCTTCGCCGCGTCGGACCAATTTCAGGTCACTGGACGCTCGGACCCGGGTCCCGCTGAAACCGATGGAAGTGGGCTCCATTCTGGCCGGTGGCAACAGCGGGCGTGGCCACCATTGTGGCGAGCGTCGTGCCGTTGCTCCAGCGGGACGACTCCGAGTGCCAACGGCGTGTCGACAGGCTCCATCATCGGATCGAGATGCTGGAGCGTGAGATCAGAGACCTCCGCCCCAAGTAAGACTACGAACCCGCAAACCGGGAACGCAGAGCCCCGGATCGCCTCTCCCCGAGGTGGTCCGGGGCTTTTCTGCGTCCATGG
>JBNKZR010000280.1:0-10107 GCA_050301735.1 Polyangiaceae bacterium
CCGGGCCTCAGCGTACGATGAGCTCGGTGCGCACCAGGTCCATGCGCGGTGACTTGGGAAAGCGCGTGCGTTGAACGGCTGAGCTGATGCACGCAGCCAGCCGCGCGTTGGCGGGCTGGGTCTTTACCGTGACCCCCTTGGCGCGACCGTTGACGACGGCAACGCAGATGCTGACGTCCATTTCGTGATCCAGGTCGCAGCCGCGGTAGCGGTCGAAGTCCTCCAGCAACGCCGCGTACGCCCCGGGTTGCACGTCCGCAGCGCTCGACTTTGCGGAGACGTCGATGGTCTGTTCGAACTCGTCGTAGGCGCGCTGACAGCCCATTCCTGCCGTGCTGGTCCAGATGCGCTGTTTGGCTGGGGTCTTGGGAGCCGCTGCGGGCATGTCTTCGTACACAGGGGATTCAGGCTCTGACGGCGCGTCTGGCCGGGAAGGGGGCGCAGGCAGGACGGCAGGAGCGAACGCCCCGGCCGTCAGGCGACTCTGCTGTGGCAACGCCACGCTGACGGGGGCCGCCGACGCAGACGAGCGATCCGGCTGTCGTCGCGACGGGCTGGAGAACAGCGGCGCTGCGCGTTCCTCGTCTTCTTGTTGCGATGCATCAACCGACGGCAGGGGCGGCAACACGTCGACTTCTTCTCGTGGCAGCTCCCAGGCGGGAAGCAAGGCATCACGCCCACCACCGTGAGTCGCGGGTCGTGCTCGTTTGACAGCGGGCAAGCGCACCACGACCGGCTTCTGCTTGGGCTTGGGGGGCGCGAGCGTCGCAGCTTCCTCCGGCTCGAGTGCCGGTGCAGGCTCGGCAACGGGTGATGCAGGTAGCTTATCAGCGACGTCAGCGAGTCTAGCGTGAGCCCATGCCAGGGGTCGAAACGAGGGCTCGCTCAGCGATAGACAGCCCATCGAGAGCGATAGCCACGCAACTCCCAACATCAAGTTGCGACGACCGGGCCGCCGAGGTCGAACGGCGACGGCCGGCTCCGCGGGGAGCTCGGGCAACCGGAACCGGCGGAGCTCTCCATTTGGGAGAATCAGTTTGCCACGGTGCGAACGCACAGCTGCCCGGGTGTACGCCCGACAGCCACGACGCGCTACCCCCCAGCCGCAATGACCCCGACCACCTGGCTGGATCGCTGCATGGTGTTTCATGATGAAGGAACCCCGGCGCTTTCTCCGCGCCGCCCTTGAAGCCCCCAGCGACGACGTCTAAGTGACGTCGTGCCGGCTTCCCGCCAAGGACTGAACACTTGTCTATTTATTTGCTCCAAGCCACAGGCCTCGACCGGCCTGGACTTCTCGTCAGCCTCACAAGCGCACTCGAGCCCCACGGCGTCCGCGTGCTCGACGTCGGTCAGGCGGTCATCCACAGCACCCTCAGCCTCGGGCTCCTGCTCGAATTCCCCGAAGAACCGAGCTCCGTGCGGGAGGAGCTGGAGCGTGTCGCACAATCCGCTGGGGTCACCGTACACCTGAGCCCCATCACCCTCGACGCCTACGAGCAGTGGGTTGGGCGACAAGGCGACCCGCGCTGGATCGTGACGTTGTTCGGCCCCGATCTGGTCGCCCATCACCTGCACCGCATTTCCAGCATTCTGACCAAGTATGGCTTGAACATCGACTTGATGAGTCGACTCAGCGGGCGTGCCTCGCTCAGAAGCCCGGATCAGCACGCCAACGTCTGCGTGGAGTTCTCTGCCCGCGGCACCCCGAGCGACGCTCTAGCGCTGCGCAAGGAATTCCTCGACGCAGCTCGGGAGCTCAACAGCGACATCGCCTTCCAGGCCGACGACGTCTATCGCCGCAACCGCCGCATGATCGCCTTCGACATGGACTCGACGTTGATTCAGACGGAAGTGATCGATGAATTGGCGAGACGCCATGGTGTCGTCGAGCAAGTTGCCGCCATCACCGAAGCGGCCATGAACGGCGAGCTGGACTTCGACCAGAGCCTGCGGCGACGCCTGTCGCTGCTGCGCGGCTTGAGTCAAGACGTGATGCAGGACATCGCTGACAACTTGCCGATCACGCGCGGCGCGGAGCGCCTCATCAGCACCGTTCGGAGCCTAGGCTACAAGACGGCAATCCTCAGCGGTGGCTTCACCTATTTCGGCCGTCACCTGCAGAAGCTGCTCAACATCGACTACGTCTTCGCCAACGAGCTGGAGTTGAAAGATGGCGTGCTCACGGGAGGCGTCATCGGACCCATCGTCAACGGCCAACGCAAGGCGGAGTTGCTGCGCGAAATCGCGGACAAGGAGTCGATCAAGCTGCAGCAGGTCATCGCCGTGGGCGACGGCGCCAACGATGTTCCCATGCTCAACGCCGCAGGGCTGGGCATCGCCTTTCACGCCAAACCCAAGGTCCGGGAATCCACGGAGCAGCAAATCAGCACCGTCGGCTTGGACGGCATCCTGTACATGATCGGTGTGCGGGACCGCGACGTTCCTCAGCACCGTTGATGGAAACGCCCGACCCCCGCGTCCCTCATACGCGGGGGTCCGTGACGTGTTCACGTCGTCAATTGGGCGAGAACATCAGCGGATAGGTCACCTGCACGCTGCCCCCCGCCGGCTTGGGGAAGCTCAAGCCGTAGAACGCCCGCACCACACAGCTGACGGCTGCGGCATCAGGCAGCGTCGATGCTCCGTTGCCAGCGGTCGAGACCGAGCCATCACTGCTGATCAAGAACCGCACCGAAACTCGCCCTGTCAGGGTTGGATTCTTGGCGAGCGCTTTCTCGTAGCAGACTCGGTAGCGGCCGAAGTGTTGGCGCACGATACGCTGAATCGTCTCCTTGGGCAGGCGCCCACTGACGGTGGGCTCAGCCATGCGCATGATCACGCCTTTGGGCCTGTGGCCCTGCTTCGTCAAGCCTCGGCTGAACCCCTTGCCGATACCCATACACTCTGCGCCCACACAATTGCCCAAGCTGCCCAGGGTCCCGACGGTCCCCAATCCGATGCCCTGATAGCGGCCCCCGCCCCCTTCGCCGGGCCCTGCCAATGCCAGCCCTCCGCTGCCGAAGTTGTCCCCGATCTCATCACCCCACAGCGCGCCGAAGGCATTCTCCGGAGCGTTGCCGAGTGCATCATCGCGAGCCCACGGTGCGCTGGGCCCGTCGTGCGCTAGGCCGGCGCTGAGCAAACCGATCATGCCGAAGGTTCGGGCTTCCGAAACCGGCATCACCTCGGGTCGCGGGTTGTCTGCGGGTCCCTTGACCGCGATCTTCCCCTTCGATTTTGGAGCATCTGGCTTGCCCGAGGCTCCCTCTTCACCCGTGGCACGTGCCCCCTCCTGCCCACCGCTCTGCCCCTCATCCGAGGTCTGGTCGGTAGGCTTCTGCTCCTCTTCGCGTTGGGCAGACGCTTCCAAATACTGCTGCATCAGGTACAGACGGTCGGCGTCGATCGCTTCGCTGTCGTTGACGCCGAGGGGGGGGACGAAAAAGGCCATCGCGCCGAGCAGTGCGCCCGTGCTCAGTGCCGAAGCGCCGAAGAAGCCCAACACGTTTCGGAAATCCCCCACCAGGCTGCGGGGCATAGGCTTCTGCGGCTGCGTCGGTGCCACCCGAAAGCACAAGGAGCCGAGTTCGACCTCTGCCACCATCCCAAACGTCAGGCGCAAGAGCTGCCCTCCCGCAGCTGCTCTGCAGCTTGCTCGAAGCGTATCCAGTTCGTAGCTCGCTTCGTCGTCGACGGTCACCCGCCCGCTCGCACCCGCGGGCAGCAGCAGGAAGACGTCATCGTCGTCCACCTCCAGCAGTCTCCAACGCTCCTCCCCGAGACAAGCCGCGGGGGCGAAGAAATCGACGTCTACGTCATGCTCGCCACTACCGACGACGAACCCGCTGCGCACATTTACCTCCTGCACACACAGAACGGCGTCCCCCCAACAGACCTGTATCTGCACGAAGACTATAGGGGTGGACCTCAACTCGACCTGAAGGATTTCTCGTTCGTCATCAACTGGTCGTACCGAAGCAACCTGCGCACGGGGGCGCACCTCTCGCACATCGCGCATCTCGCGTATCCTCTCTCGGGCGTATGGGCGCGACACCGCGTCACGCTCTACTCATTCACCCGCCGCACACCGCTCGCTACTCAGTCGTCGCGATGCACGTTGAGATGAGACACGGCTCTCCGCTGAGAGTTCCAAAAAACTCGAACCGGCCGCTTCTTCCAGCCAGAACGGCGGCACCCAAGGCATCTCGCTACGCCGGGTCCAACGACGGCTTGGGGAGCGGGGCTCACCCTGGGCGGGCAAACGCGCCAGTCAGGGGCCGAGAGCGAGCGACTGATCAGCGAGCACTACCCGGGGTGGCGACGTTGCCCCACCCACGGTCACCATGCCGCGCATGACCGATACTTCCAGGCGCTCGCCCTCAGCGTCCCACGATAGGACGAACTCCGCCCCGGAGCCGCTGATGGAGTGCGGACCCGCCTCCCACTGAAAACGGCCCTCGAACTGCGCGAAATGGCTCACCACGAGTCCCGATTCCAAGGACAGCCGCAAGCGGTCGTCACTGACGGAAAGCACTCGTGCTCTCGAGTGTGGGCGAAGCTCCGCCGTCGCGCCAGGCACCAGGGGCAAGGCCAGCCCCGAGGTCGTCGCCGCGAACCAACTCATCTCATGCTCCGAACCGCCCCCATTCGCTCGCGTCTCCAGACCGAAAGAGGCGGCGACGACCGCCGTCGCGCCAATCGCGACCCCCGCCAAGACACGGCCCAGCCATCGCCTCACGCGGACGCGTCGGGCATCGCCCAATGTAACCGCCGCGAGTAAACGCTCACATTCACTCGCCCGCCCCACCGAGTGAGCGCGACCGCGAACCAGGTCGCGATGGTGTGCAGCGATGGCTGTGGTCAATCTGACGGCGGGGTTACCAACGTCGAGTGACATCAGCTCTGGCTCACGACATTGCAGATCCAAGGACGCAGTTCGGAATGACCCCAGGCTAGCTCCAGGAACTCGCTACGCGCAGCGAGCAACTGTTGTCTCACGACGACTAATGACTCATCGCACAGCGTTGCCACCTCTTCGATCGGCAACTCTGCGAGCCAGTGGAGCGCCAACATGACCGCCCGCCTGGGCGCGAGGCACTGAAGCAACTGGTACGCCGTCCGCTCCAGCGACGCGTCACCCGTGTCCGCCACGGCGACCACCGACCGAGGGGCAGCCAACGGCCAAAGCCACCGCCTCGAGCGGCGGCGTCCGAGAACACGACGGGCTCTGGAAACCGCGATCCGGAGCACCCAGGTTTCCAACTCGTCTGCTTCGCCGTCGTATTTGTTGACGCGACAAAAAGCCTCAGAGAAAACTGCCTGGACCAGCTCGTGGCCCGAAGCACCCAGCAAGTGGCAGAGCAACAACTCCACCTCGTCCACATGGCGGCGGAAAAACACAGCCCGCGCCCCCCGTTGCCCCTGGCGTAAAGCCGATAGCAGCGCCTCATCGTCGCGAAAGAACGATGGCGCGTAGACCACCGCCTCGCGAGGCGATGCGGCAGTTTGCTGGGCCAGGTTCGGGACAGTCACCACTGTATAGAGGCCGCGGCAGCCTCTAATCTGTCACTTTTTCTCGACTGGATCGCGCCGATCGCGCAGCTTTCGCTTCTGGCTGTGCTCAGAAGTGCCAAGGGAAACGTGAAAAATCACGCGACCGTTTCTCGATGAAAGCCTCCCTGCCTTCGCGTGCCTCATCGGTACCGTAAGCCAGCCGCGTCGCCTCGCCGGCGAACAGCTGCTGCCCTACCATGCCGTCGTCCGGCAGGTTGAAACCGAACTTCAACATGCGCATGGCGGTCGGGCTCTTCGAGTTGATCTCCCGCCCCCACCGCAGCGCCTCCTCCTCCAACTGCGCATGGGGGACGACCGCGTTGACCATTCCCATTTGGAATGCCTCTTCCGCGGAGTAGTCCCTTCCCAAGAAAAAGACTTCTCGGGCGCGTTTTTGTCCGACCTGTCGCGCGAGAAGCGCTGAGCCGTATCCGCTGTCGAAACTCGCCACATCCGGATCCGTCTGCTTGAAAACGGCATGTTCACGGCTGGCCAACGTCAGGTCGCAGACCACGTGTAAGCTGTGCCCACCGCCCACGGCCCAGCCCGGTACGACCGCGATGACGATCTTCGGCATGAAACGAATCAGCCTCTGAACCTCCAGGATGTGGAGCCGTCCGAGACGAGCCGGATCCGTCGCGCCCCCCGCTTCGTATTGGTAGCCGTCCGCGCCTCGGACGCGCTGATCACCGCCGGAGCAGAACGCCCATCCCCCATCCTTGGGCGAGGGACCGTTACCCGTTAACAAGACACACCCCACGTCGCTGCTGCACCGCGCGTGGTCGAGGGCCGTCGCCAGCTCGTCGACCGTGCGCGGCCTGAAGGCATTGCGAACCTTGGGTCGGGCAAATGCTATGCGAACCGTCCCCTGGTCCGTCGCGCGGTGATAGGTGATGTCCTCGAAGTCGAAACCGTCAACCCTGTGCCATCGCGTGGCGTCGAATATCTCTGAGACCATGGGCGGTACATACCCCACCCGGCAACGGAACGCAGCACTCAGCAAGCGCCGCTCGGTGCGGCCCTACCTGCTCGCTCGGACGGCCTTCGCGGCCAGCTTCTCCTGCTTGTGCTGCTTGTTCCGGAGCAAGCGTAGGAGCGCGCTGCTGTTGCGCGCATACTTGCCGAGGCGAGCGCGCGCGCGCAGCGCGTTGTCGACGGCGAGCTTGCTCAGAAAGCGCACGTGGACGTGGTCGTCGTGACCCCGCGCGTGACGAAGGATGGGCTCCACCAGAGGTCCCTGACCGTCGAACATGAGGGTGACGAACTCTTCATCCTCGCCCACGCGTTCGGCTTCGGCACGCAGGAGCGGGTGCAGCCGCCGGTCCACGAATACGTACTCCAACGGGGTCGCCTTGGCCAACGCACTGAGGAGCGCCCAGGTTCGCATCACGTCGAGGTTGTCTTCAGTCGCGCGCTTGTACCAGTGCGGCCCGTCCAAGTAGTAGAAGCCGAGATCCACGTCGCGCCCGGATTGATGGCTGCGGTGCGGCCGCAGCCAGCCTCCTTGCCTCTTGCTCAGATGACCGACATGAAGACGGGGCGTCTCTGGGTGAATGCGATTGACCTCTTTGATGGCGCGGGCCAACGCCGTAACGGCAGTGCGTGTGCCCCAAGCGTACTCGGGCGCGACGACCTCCCAAAGGGGCCCAGGGGGCATCTGCACCCCGTTGTACAAGTAGCCCCGGTTGGCGCGGCCGATCGATATCGAGCCCGCTTCGGTGACTGCCTCGTCGAAGACCTTGGAGAATTCCTCAGGCGAAGGGGTCACTTCTTCGACGGGCTGCGGCGACGGCATGACCGTCGTGAATTCACGCTGGCTGGGAAGTTCTGCTTCCGAAGGCTGCGGCGCACTGGCGCGCGGCACCACCGCCGCCGCAATCGCCGGTGGCGCTGTCGGGCCTTGGCTGAGCACCAGGCTACCGCAGGCGACAAACCCGAGCGCCAGTGCGGGGGGCAGAACCCGTTGCACGGGAGAGAGCCGCCGGTAGTATCGTCGTGCCCGCTGCCAAGCCACCGTCAGTCCGTGCCGTCCGACTTGCAGGCGTTGTCGCCATGGAAAAACCACCAATTCCTGATCCTGACGAGTTATCGGCGCTGATTCAAGCCCGGATGCCCTTCGGCAAATACAAGGGCTGCCCGATCCTGGACCTGCCCGAGGCCTATCTGGTGTGGTTTCAGCACCAAGGGTTTCCCAAAGGGAAATTGGGAGACCAGATGCGAGCGGCCCTGGAAATCAAAGCAAACGGGCTACTTGGCGTGCTCGCCCCGCTCCGAGGCAAGGCCCCGACTCGCTGACCGAATGGGCGCCCATCGTTGCCTGGAAGTCTTCTGGGCCGCGTCGGATGAAGACCACCGCGCTCGCTCATCTTAGAGCTCGACGGACTCGAGTTCGAGCAGTTCCTCTTCGAGGCGCTCCCACTCAGCGGTCAATTCCTCGATCTCGGCGCTCAGCTCCCGCTCTTCGGCCTGGAGCCGGGTGAGTTCCTCTGCTGAGGTCCGCTCGAAGAAGCCGGCCTCCGAATACCCCTTCTGAACCGACGCCACACGCTCCTCACACTCGGAGATGCGCTCCAAGACCTCGTCGCGCTTCTTTGGGAGGGACTTCTTGCGGTTCTGCAGTCGCTTGCGCTCCTCCCAATCGAGCTTCTTTCCGCTCTGCTCGGCGCTGGCGGCCCGACGTTCACGTTTGGCGCGCAGACTGACCTCGTCGCGGTCGAGGTGGTCAGCCCCCTTCTGCTCCAAGTATTCCGCAAACGTGCCCTGAAAGTCGTTGAGGCCATCCTTGGTCACTTCGATCACGCGAGTGGCCAACTGCGAAACGAACCAGCGGTCGTGCGACACGAACAGCAGTGTTCCCTCGAACTCCATCAGCGCGCCAACCAGAGCCTCGATGGCTTCGAGATCGAGGTGGTTCGTGGGCTCATCGAGCAACAGCACGTTGGGCGACTCCACCATCATGCGACAGAAGATCAGTCGCGCGCCCTCCCCACCCGAAAGCGCTGCGACACTCTTGTCCACCTCGTCTCCCGAAAACAACATCCGCCCCAGACGCCCGCGGACGAACGCCGTACCCTCCGCCGGGCACGCCTCCCAAACGAACTCGAGGGGCGTGAGCTTGGGATCGGTCAGCAGATCCTTGTGGTCCTGAGCGAAGTAACCGAGATGCGTTTCGTGGCCCCACGCGATGCGTCCTGCGTTGGGCTCCAGGCGGTCGACGAGTAGTTTCAACAGCGTGGACTTACCGAGCCCGTTGGCGCCGATGATGGCAACCCGCTCCCCTCGGCGAACGGAGAAGCTGACGTCAGAGAGCACCTGCTTGTCGCCAAATGCTTTGCTCAAGCTCTCGACGGCGAGTACGTCCTTGCCACTCGGACGGCGCTGCTCGAAGCGGAATAGGGGAGCGCGCCGACTCGTCTGTGGCAGCTCCTCCACCTCGATCTTTTCGATCTGCTTGACGCGGCTTTGAGCCTGACGTGCCTTGGTGGCCTTGGCGCGAAAGCGCTCCACGAACGCGCGCTTCTCCGCCAGCAACTTCTCCGCACGGGCGATCTCCGCCTCTTTCTGTTCGCGCATCAACGCCTTCTGCGCGAGGAACGACTGATAGTTGCCGGTGTAAGCCGTGACCGTCTGGTAGTCCACGTCCAGAATGTGGGTCGCGATCTGATCGAGGAACTGGTGGTCATGGGAGATGACCACCGCACACCCGTCGTAGTTGGCCAGGAAGCCCTCCAGCCAAGCGATCGACAAGATGTCCAAATGGTTCGTCGGCTCGTCGAGCAACAGCACATCCGGGGCACTCACCAACACCTGCGCCAGCAGGACTCGCAGCTTGAACCCTCCGGACAGCGTCGACAGCGGCTGCTTGAGGGACTCTGCCGGCACCCCCAACCCCACGAGCACGCTTGCAGCCCTCGATTCCAACGAATACCCTTCATGGGCCGCGATCAGCTCCGTGAGCTCGGCCAAACGATGCGGATCGGGTCGCTCTTCGTGCGACAAGCGTTCATGCTCGCACAGCGCGGCGTAAACCCGTTCGTCGCCCTTCATCGCCACATCGACGATGCGTTCGGCGTCGCTCTGGAAGCGGTCCTGCTTCAACACCCCGAGCCGCGTACCTTTGGGCATCGAGACTTCCCCTGCCGAGGAAGACTCCTCACCGGTGAGGATCTTCAGGAACGTCGTCTTGCCGGCGCCGTTGGCACCGACCAATCCGTAACGACACCCCGGATTGAGCTGCAGAGTGACGTGGTCGAATAGGGTTTGGGGACCGAAAGACTTCTCGAGGTTGACGATCTGGAGCACGGGTCGTCTCGCTACCTGCTCGGCCGAGAGCGCCGAGACCGCCCAGGCCTAGCAGCCCGACGACCTGACGACACCCCCTTTGTCGCTCCACTCGTGCGGCTCGTCGCTCCGCTCGTGCGGCCGCCCTGCCCCCCGCGCTCGGGCGCCGTTGCACCATAGCCCGGCGGTATCAGGCAGCGCGGCTCGCGACCGATGAGCTCACGCCGACCGACCGCCTGCAGCGCCTGTCGCGCCATGGGCCAATGCTCC
>JBNKZR010000281.1:0-10098 GCA_050301735.1 Polyangiaceae bacterium
TGCGTTCACCGCCTGTGCGGGCGCTGGAGGGGGCGGCGGTGGCATCGGGGGCACGACCCCCATGCGCACCATCGGGCTCGGCGCCAACGCGTCGGGGTTCGACGGGTACTGTCGACGTGGCAACACCACGAAGCTCGGACGCGCAGCGAGGAAACGCAGCGTCAATTGGTCGGCGTCGGGCGCGTTTCGAAGCCACGTATACAGATCGCCATCGGAAGTTGAGGAGTGAGCGTTGCTCAGCTCCTTCAGTCCTCGTTCCAAGAGTCTTGCGAACGGCGAAACGTGCTTGTCACTCTGTCCCCACGGGCGCACGCTCATCAGTACACTGACGTTCTCCGCGTCGCAGGCGCTCAGAGCAAGCTCGCCCATGGATTTCTCAGGGCTGGAGGTGATCGGTACGTCCATCCTTCGGCAGGCGTCCTCCACGTCGGCGCGGGCGCTGCCGAGAGTCGTGTCCAGCAACAGCAAGACGCGGCCAAATGAGCGACTCGTTCGCGACACCAGTTGGGTGAGCCTGAGCGCCGTCACCGTCTCGTCCGCCAAGAGCAACGCAGGATCGCCCTTCTCCGTGACCAACGAGTAGCCGGCGAAGTAGAAGATCACGCTCGCGTGAGGGTTTTCGCTTCGGAGGTGACTACGCAGACGCTTGATCAAACCAGCTCCGGGCAGGAGGCGTTCGATGTCGTAGCCGTGCTGCGCCAGGCGGGCGGCCAGGAGCTCCGCGCTCGGGGTCCAAGAGCTGAGGTTCGGGTAGCCAGAAGTGGCGTCGTAGTGGGAGCTGATGACGATGGCTTGCTGCATTTTCGAACAGAAGACTGGTCATTGGAGGGCCTGACGCCCGTCTGACGCGGAACGAGGTGGGGAGAAAGTGCTCCAGATTAACGAGTAGGTCGCAATATGTGAACTCGAGCAGTTGGCTGGGCTCCCCGTGCTCTGCTCACGAGGTAGTTTTCTCTGCCGCGAGCACTCTCGTCGAGTGCGGGCCTCGCTTTCACGAACACCCGGATCGCGGATAGCGCGATCCGCTCTCCAAATGCAATTCAGTAACGCGCGAGCTTGTTCAGGTCTTCCTGCAGAATGTAAGTTGCCACCAACCAAGTGACACCGACGAAGAGCCCGGCCACATCGAGCATCAAGATGGTGTCCGTCTGGTCTTTGAGCGACGGATCGCGCACGCGCAGGGCGGCATACACTTTTCGAGCGTTGCGGTACTCGATGTAGACACTCCACAACGAGCAGGAGACGAGCGCGAGCAGCAGGTCGATGCCCGGTTTGATCTCGTCGTCTTGAAGTGCGTCTTTCAGTTCTCGGCTCGTCGCGTACAGCCAGAACAGGTAGTAGATGTTGCAAGTCACCACCGAGAGCACGAGGACGACGACGGGGTTGCGTTCCTTGAGCGCTCCCGGATTGAGCACTTGGGGCGGAGGGGCGCCATACGCCGATGACTCGTAGGACAGCGGCGGTCCGTAGCCGGGAGGAACCGCCCCGCCCGGGGGTGGGCTTGCCTGCCCGCCGCTCCCAGGTGGCGGTAGGCCACCGGGTGGGAACCCCGGCGGATGTCCGCCGCTCACGATTTGCCTCCCAACATCAATCGCGCACGCCGTCTCACTGGGGCAGCATACTCTGACTTCGAGCTTGGATGGAAATGCGCTGTGGTCGACCGCATCAGTCTGCATTTGCGCAATCTTTGCAATTGGATAGCCAGCTGCAGCGTCTCGGTCTACCGTGCTCGAGCCGTGCAAGAGCGTGACTCAAAGCCGCCCCGGGGGTCAGACGGCATCGAGGTCGGTGCGTTGGGCAGCGAAGGCTCGCGTGCAGCTCGCGATGGCAGCGTGTTGGCGTTGCCCGAGTCAGAACTCCAGCCAGAGTCCCCGCAACAGACCGAAACTGAGAACTACGCTACCCGCTTCACTTGGCCTCTGCGCTTGTTTCTCGTCGCCTTCGTCGTCGACATGGTGGTGCGCAGTCTGGTCACGCTGACGCCCTACGACGGAGCCTGGCGCACGGACTTGGGCATGGAGCGCTTCCCGCTGCCGTTTCCCACGGCACGTGAACGGCTCAAGATCGAAAATGGCAAGGACCCAATCTACGAGACCGTCGCCGAGCGCTATTCGATGACTGCTGCCTCAGTCGTGGACTACGTCAAACCGTGGCCGGACGCCGACGTTCGTGAACGAATGCACGGTGCTGCCGACGTCGGCAAGTTCGCGATCGTTTGGGCCGGAACTCGCTTGAACTTCGTCGGCGCTCTCACCGGCGTGGACCAGAACTGGCCGATGTTTGCGCCCAACGTTCGTACCACGCGACTCATTCCCCGCGCGAAGCTCATCTTCGCGGACGGCTCGAGCAAACAGCTGTGGCTCTTGGGGGAGCCCTGGGACTTGACGAGCTTCTCTCGCTGGTTCGTCAAGCGGCCGTTGCAGATCGACATTCGCCTGCATCAAGACTTCGATGCTCGGCTCGGTGTCAGCCGCCACCTGGCACGGGTGCACCCGGTTTCCGATACCGGTTCGCCCCTGCGCTACATCGAGTTTCACAAGGTTTTCTATCGCCTCCCCAAGCCAGGACAAGACGCCTACGACGTTCTGCGACGCCAGAACCGCAAGCCGCTGGGGGAAGACCCCTTCTGGCGCTATGACGCGCAGAGCGAGCGTGGCCGGACGCTGCAGGATGAGTGGGACAAAAAGAAGGCCGAGCGAGACAGACAGAGGCGGAAGGAGCGTCGCGCCGCGGCCGAGGCTGATACGGAACGAGCCGAAGAGGCAGAGCCGTGACGCGCGCCGAGTTCGGCCGACGGTGGGCGGAGTTCTGGCATCGCCCGGTGGCGTCGGAGCGGCTCGCGTTCGTGCGTGTTGCGACGGGCGTCGCGCTACTGACGGACCAATTGTTTCAATACTTGCCGTTCCTCGACTACTTGTTTGGACCCGGTGGGATGGGGTCCGAGGGTCTCAACGACGGATGGATGGCGCGCAATTGGCGCTGGCCAGTGCTGTTCTTCACGACCGACGACATGTTCGTCATCTTCACGTGTTTTGCGGCGTGGGTCATCTCGACGTTGGCTCTGACGATCGGCTTCAAGACGCGCTGGGCGGCGGCGGTCGCCTGGTTTTTCACGATGTGCTTTTTCGCGCGCAATTCGAACGTGAAAAACGGCGGAGACGACATCGTCCAGATCGCGCTGTTTGTGCTGATGTTCATGCCGAGCGATCGCGCGCTGGCCTGGGATGCTCGTCGAGGACCCCGCGTCCAGACGATTCCGCCTTGGGGCGTGCGTTTGCTTCAACTGCAACTGTGTATGATGTACACGGCCACGGGCTTCGCAAAGTTGAAGGGCGGGCTTGGCGGCACTTGGTTGCAGGGGACCAGCCTCCACTACGTCTTCAACGACATGGCACTGTCCAGGTGGTCCTACGCGCAGTTCCCCATCCCGATCTGGATCACGGCGCCCGCAGGCTACCTCGCACTATTTTGGGAGGTGTTCTTCATCGTCCTGGTCGCCTACCGCAAGACACGCCGTTTCGCGTTGTGGTATGGCGTTGCCTTCCACTTGGTCGTCTTCTTGACGCTGGAAGTGGGCTGGTTTTCCTTTTATTCGCTCGCGCTCTATCCGGTATGGATGCCAGACCATTGGCTCGAGGAGAAGTGGCCGGCCTGGGAGGCACACCTCAGGCGCCTGGCTCGCGCCGCTGTTGGCTGGTTGACGCCTGCCGAATCGAGGTGATGAGGCGTTGCGCCTTTCGTCAAGCTTGTTAGGTTCACCTCGATGACTGATGGCGGCGCCCCATCTGCCCCGAGCAGCGACGAGATCGAGCGGCAGCTCCGAGTCGAACCGGCGGGTTCAGCTTGGTTGTCGTGGGTATCTGCCAAAGCAGGTGATCCGGCGTCGATCGCCTTTCGTGCCGTCTATGCGTCGGCAGAGCGCAAGCTCCGAGCGTTGCCCCGCTGGTTGGAAGCGCCACCGGAGATGCGTCACTGGGACCCGGTGGATTGGGCGCGTCTGTGGCTGTTGCGCGAGGGGCTCGAAGCGACCTCGCACGACGATTGGGCGTCCTCGGTGGAGGTTTTGTTCGAAGGTGGGGAGTTGGGTGAACAGGTTAGTCTGCTGCGCACCCTCGCTGCGCTGCCTGAGCCGGAGCTCTTCGTCGAAGTTGGGGTCTCTGCTTGTCGCACGAACGCGGTTGCCGTTTTCGAGGCCATCAGTTGTGAAAATTCCTACCCTGCAGCGTTCTTCGACGAGCTGAGCTTCAATCAAATGGTGATGAAGGCAGTCTTCCTGCAAGTCTCGCTACGGCGGGTGAGGGGCTTGGACGAGCGCAACAACGACGAACTTCGCCGCATGGCTGGTGACTACGCGTCAGAGCGTCGCGCGGCATCCCGGCCGATTCCGAGCGATCTCGCTCTCATCGTTCCTTCCATCGGAGCCTCTCAATGAAACTCTTCGATCCGCACATCCACATGACGTCTCGAACCACGGACGACTATCAAGCCATGGCCGAGGCTGGCGTGGCCGCCGTCGTGGAGCCGGCATTCTGGTTGGGACAACCACGTACCCACGTCGGTAGCTTCGAGGACTACTTCTTGTCGCTGCTCGGATGGGAGCGCTTTCGCGCCAGTCAGTTCGGCATCCGACACTACTGCACCATGGGTCTCAATCCCAAAGAAGCCAACAACGCCAAGCTGGCTGATGGGGTGATGGAGCTCTTGTCGCTCTACGTGGAAAAGACGGGTGTCGTGGCCGTCGGCGAGATCGGCTACGACGACGTCACAGAGTCGGAAGAGAAGTATTTTCAGGCGCAGATCGAGCTGGCAATCGAAGCTGAGCTGCCGGTGTTGATCCATACCCCGCATCGCGACAAGAAGCGAGGCACTGAGCGTACGCTCGATCTCGTGAAAGAGTCGGGGATTGCGCCGGAGATGACGCTTGTCGATCACAACAACGAAGAGACGCTGCCGTCGGTGTTGGACTCGGGTTGCTGGGCGGGGCACTCCATCTATCCCAAGACGAAGATGAACGAAACGCGCATGGTCAGTCTGGTGCGCAACTTCGGCAGCGAGCGCATGCTCGTCAACTCGGCGGCAGATTGGGGGGTGAGTGACCCCCTCAAGGTGCCCAAGGTTGCCCGCGCGATGACGGAGGCGGGGATCGACCGAGGCACCGTGCAGAAGGTATGTTGGGACAATCCCGTCGAGTTCTTCGCGCAGAGCGGGCGCCTGGACCCGGTGGAAATTGCTACGCCCCTCGACGTCGATCAGCGCGAGCTATTCGAAGGAAACTCGGTCTTGCGAGGGCAGGTTCCTCGCACGAACACCGAAAGTTGACGCCAGGTACTGGCCCGCACCCATGCACGACACCCTGGTGCTCAACGTCGTCGGCTTGACGTCGCGCCTGCTGCAGAAAGCACCTGCGCTCGCCAAGTTGGGTACGGCCCGACCTCTGCAAACCGTGACTCCGGCGGTCACCTGTTCGGCACAGTCGTCGATGTTGACGGGGGTCATGCCGACGGAGCATGGCATCGTCGGCAACGGCTGGTACTTCCGCGATCTTGCTCAGGTCTGGCTTTGGCGGCAGTCGAACCACCTGGTGCGCGGCGAGAAGGTGTGGGAAGCGGCGCGTCGGCGTGATCCGACGTTCACCTGTGCCCAGTTGTTCTGGTGGTACAACATGTATGCCGACGTCGATTGGTCCGTCACGCCACGACCCATGTACACGGCGGACGGGCGAAAGATCCCCGACATCTACACCGAGCCGGCCGAGTTGAGGACGGAACTCACTGCGGCGCTCGGCCCGTTCCCGTTGTTCAACTTCTGGGGGCCGCGCTCATCGATCCTCTCGTCGCAGTGGATCGTCGACTGCGCGCTCGCTTGCCTCCGGAAGCAAAGGCCGACGCTGAGCCTCGTGTATCTTCCACACCTCGACTACGATCTGCAGCGGCTGGGGCCCAACGATCCGAAAATCGAGAAGGCCGTCGCCGAGATTGATCGCGCTGTGGAGCCACTCTTGCACGAGGCACAGAGGCGTGGCATGCGCGTGATCGTGCTGTCGGAATACGGCATCACCGAAGTTCGAGGAGCCGTTCACATAAACCGAGCATTGCGCGAAGCTGGTCTGTTGCGGGTGCGCGAAGAGCTCGGCTTGGAGCAGTTGGACGCCGGAGCGAGCGACGCCTTTGCCGTCGCGGATCACCAGGTTGCTCACGTGTACGTCAAAGACCCCGAGCGAGTCAAAGAGGTCCGCTTGCTGCTGGAGCAGGTCGGGGGCATCGAACGTGTTCTCGGTACCGAGGAGAAGCTAGCGGCAGGTCTCGGGCACGAGCGCGCCGGTGAGCTGGTGGCGATCTCGAAGGCTGACCGCTGGTTCTCGTACTACTTCTGGCTCGACGATGCGCGCGCTCCGGACTACGCGCGTACCGTCGACATTCATGCCAAGCCCGGCTACGATCCGGTCGAGCTATTCCTCGACCCGAAGATTGCTCTGCCCGCTTTGGCGGTCGGTCGTCGTGTGATCGCCAAGAAGCTCGGCTTTCGCACTTTGATGGACGTGATCCCGCTGGATACGGATCTGGTGAAGGGCTCGCATGGGCGCATCACCGATCAGGCGGAGGACGGGCCTGTCTTCATGAGCAACGTGCCTCACTTGGCGGTGGGCGAGCGAGTTCACGCAACCGACGTCAAACGGCTGATCCTGAGCCACGTCTTCGACTGACCGGCTCGAGCGCATACGCGGCATGGCCGTCTCCCGGTCTTGATTCGAGCCTGCTGTTCGGCGCTGGAACGGAGCCTCCCCGCGAAGCCGTCACGCCGCCGCAGGCTCTCCCGTGACGCGTCGCGCCCTGTGAGCTTCTGCCCACGAAGTGAATCATGTCCCTGCGATGGTGCGCTGCCAGCGTAGCGTCAATCCAAAAGCCACGATGGCGACCAGCGCCAAAGGTGATGAGACGAACGCGAGCCAGGTCGCATCGACGAGGCACAGGCCTGCGATCAACGAGACGACGGCTTTGGGGATCGCCCCTGCGCGACCAGAGCGCACGATGGTCAGCGCACGCCAGCACCATCCGATCTGCAGTGCCAGGCAGCCCGCTGGGACGAAATGGGCGATCGTCGGTGTTCCCGTCGCGAGTTGGAACGACGCCCAAAGTGCCGGTGCAAACACCAGCAGCCCCACCCAGAGTCGGCTCACGGTCGTGCCCGTCTCGAAGCGTGCGATGTGCGTCAGCCCGACGACGTATGCGCACGCTGCCGCAGCGACAGTCCACAGGTTGGCGCTCGGAATTCCGACAATGGCCGTGGCTCCCATGGCGTAGAGGCCCGCGCGGCATGCCCCCATCAGCAGCGGCGCCCAGCTGATCACCTTGTGCCAGTAGTCGTAGGCAACGACGGCCGCGGACGTGCAGAGCGCCGCGGCGCACAGAGGCCAACCCGCGCCGAGCAGCGCGACCACCAGCGACGCTGCGAGACCAACGCCCAGTAGCGCAAAGCCCACGGTGAACACCTCGCGTCGGGCCACCTTGCCGGTCACGATGGGTCGAGCCTTGCCGTGTCGACGGTCCCAGTCTGCGTCGAAGGCGTCGTTGAGCAGCATGCCACCAAGATAGAACGCGCATCCCGCAGCGGTGACGAGCAAGACGGAGGGCCACTGTCCTCCGGTCAAGGGCGCGCCGCTGCCGATGACCGCACCGCACAAGACGTTCGTCCAAACGGTGGGGATGTTCGAGGTTCGGCCGAGCTCGAGAAAGGTACGAAGATTCACTGCGTGTCCGGGGACGACAGGTGCCGCTGCGTCCAACGCAACTCAGCGGCGATCGCCTCGTCGAGAGACGCAGGCTGCAGCTGCGCTGGTAGCACGCCCCAAGTGTACGTTTCCACCTCGACGTGAGGCGGCTCTGCTCGCGCGCCGAGCGTTGCCAGCAAAGGCGGGAGCGTGTCCTGGGTGCTGGTGAAATGCCCGCAGTCCGTGGTGAACACGGGTACGTGGAAGTGTACCCGCCACTCGGCGTCATCGGTCCACAGTTGTGGTTCCGCGGTGGCGAAGGCCTGCGGCAGGTCGACAAAGCGCGTGAGCTTTCCGTCGTTTCGCTCGACCACTTGGTGCAGGTAGACCGTTTCGTCGAATTGTCGCAGTGCACGTCGTCGCGCTGCATCGCGCGGATCCAGCTTCAAGGCCGCGCTGATCTGCACTTTTGCCACGGTCAGTCCCGCCGCTTCCAGTCGAGTCAGCGTATCCAGGGGTGATTCGAACTCGACCGCCGCGTGACAAGCGTCGAGGCACACACCGAGATGCCGACGCAAGAGTCGTTCGGCGTCGCTCTTGTGCGCACCGGTCAAGAGCCCCAGGTAGTCCAGCGCTGCCTCGTCGAGCAGGTGGTTCTGGAAGAAGTCGATGGTTTCGTCGGTGGTCTCCAGCAAGCAGCACGGTTCAGGCTCGAGCGCGAGGCGCACGAGCTGCCCGCTTCGGCGCTCCAGTTCAACCAAGTCTGCGCAGGCTCGAATCAGGTTTTGGGCAATCGCATTTCGGTCCTTCGTGGCACGACACGCGCTCTTGTACGCTCCCGGCACGGTACTGATACTGCCGCTGCAGCCGTCCGGAAGCAGTCCGCTGAGCAGCTGGATCAGCCGCTTCGTGTAGTTCAGCCGTTCTTCCGAGCTCCAGTCGGGAAGGTAGACCTTATCTTTGACGGATTCGCCGTGGAATGGACCGTACGGAAAGCCGTTGAGGGTGACGACGTAGAAGGAGTGCGTGCGCAAGAGCTGACTGAACTTCTCGAACGCCGCTTGGCTACCGAGCTGGGTCGCGCACTGGTTCGAAAGCCGCAACCCAACGGAGAACTGGTTCTCCCAGTCGAGCTGCTCGCTGACTTTGGCGGTGTGCCGGAGGAGTGAGTTCGACAGTTCGTCGAGGGTTTGTCCTGGATGTACGTTGGTGCAGTACGTCAGGTGAGTGCTCCGAACGACGCTCATCGCTGCCCCCTAGGTCTTCGGCTGCTCATCGAGCCAGTCGATGGCGCGTCGGACCTCGTCGTGATCCATCTCGTGAACTTCGGTGGCGCGTCCAATGTCCTGCAGCAAGGTGATGGTGAGCTCTCCGCCGAGGTGCTCACGGAAGTCTTCCAGCCCCCGAAGCAGTGTCATCTCCCCGTCAGTCACAGCGCGCAGCGACGGGTGATACACGGGTAGCTCCAGGGCCAGCAACAAGCGATGCAGTCGCTCGAAGGCATTCGGAGCGAGCATTCCTCGAGCCAGCGCGTAGCGGGCATCGAGCAGCATGCCGATGGCGACGGCCTCACCGTGTCGCAGTGCATGACCGCTCATGACCTCGAGTCGATGAGCAGCCCAATGTCCGTAGTCCAAAGGACGTGCGCTGCCCAACTCGAACGGGTCGCCACTGGTCGCGATGTGGCGCAGATGCAGCTCCGCACACCGTTGGATGGCGGTCTGCAGTTCCGGCCCAGGGCGATTGAGGACGCGAGCGTTCCGTTCGAGCCACTCGAAGAAGCCGGCGTCTCGAATGCACGCCACCTTCACGGCCTCGGCGAGTCCAGCACTGATGTCTCGAGTTGACAGCGTTTCGAGCCAGCAGCTGGCGTTGACGACTGCCCATGGAGGGGCAAAGGTGCCCAGGAAGTTTTTGGCGCCGAAAGCGTTCACCCCGTTCTTCACGCCGATGCCAGCATCATTTTGGGCCAGCACCGTCGTGGGACAGCGCACCAGCCGGAGTCCCCTGTGTACCAGCGACGCAGCGTAACCCACGGCGTCCAACACTGCACCGCCTCCGATGGCGACCACCGCCGAATGACGGTCCATCTTGGCTCGGGCTAGCGCCTCGAGCAGCCCACGAATGCCGAGTTCGTCGTTTTTGGCTGCCTCGCCGCCGGGAACCAGGACGACCGGCGCTCGGAGAGCGAGATGCCTCGCGTGGGCGTTGCAATACCGGGCCACGCGCTCCCGAACCTGTGGCCACTCTGCTTCCACTCCTGCGTCGAGGAAAACGAGGACTGGGTGACTCCGGTCCGGCTCCAGGCGCGAAACGGCCCAGCTCAGGTGCTGCGCATTCGGATCCAGCAAGTCGTCGCAGAAGACCACCGGATATTCGAACGAAACCGA
>JBNKZR010000282.1:0-10085 GCA_050301735.1 Polyangiaceae bacterium
GGCGGGCGCGACAATCGTGAGCGTGAAGGCGGGCGCGAGCCCCGCGAGCGCGAAGGCGGAAGCCGCGAGAACCGCGAAGGCGGGAGCCGCGAGAACCGCGAAGGCGGAAGCCGCGAGAACCGCGAAGGCGAGAACCGCGAAGGCGGAAGCCGCGAGCGTGAAGAGGGACGCGAAAGCCGCGACCGCGAGCCACGCCGTGAACGGGAAACCCGTCCCCGCGAGGACTGAGCCCGCACTCTGAAATGCAACGACGAGGTGCGAACCATTCGCACCTCGTCGTCGTTTGTGCCGCGGATGTGGGGCACGCGGCGTCGTCTAGACGCGGCGGGGGCACCGCGGACATGTGCGGCACGCGTCGTCGCGACGCCTCGGGGGCACCGCGGACATGTGCCTCGGGGCGGGGGGCGCTCGACGCCCTCGGGTTCAGTCGCGAACGACGCGCAATTGACGGCCCGAGAGCACCTCGTTGTGCGACCCCTGGCGGTAGCCAGCGAGATCCATCGTCACGTACTGAAAGCCCTGGGCGCGCCCCGCGGCCACGATTTGCTCTCGCAGGGGTTCGGTGCAGGCCCGCGGCAGATCGTCAGCGCCGAGCTCGATGCGAGCGATGGTGTCGTGCCAGCGAACACGAACGTGCTCGAATCCCAGCTGCTTCAGGGCCGCTTCGAAGCCCCCGATCTGACTCAGTCGCTCGGCAGTGACGCTCGTGCCGTAGGGGATGCGGCTCGATAGACACGCCGCTGCGGGCTTGGCCCAGATCGGCAAGCCCAGCTCGCGCGCCAGGTTGCGAACGTCAGCTTTGCTCAACCCGAGCTCTGCCAACGGGCTGCGCACGCCCGCCTTGTCAGCCGCCTGTAGCCCGGGCCGGTAGTCCCCCAGGTCGTCGACGTTCGTGCCGTTGGCGACGTGTGCTAGCCCGTACTGACGCTGTTTTTGACGAGCGATGTCGTAGAGCTCGCTCTTGCAGTGAAAGCAGCGGTCGGGACCGTTGTCGACGTAGCCGGGGCGCGCCATCTCGTTGGACTCGACGAGTTCGTGACGGGCTCCGAGCGAAACGGCGAGTTGAATGGCACCCTCGCGCTCGGAGGCCGGCAAGCTGGCACTGACCGCCGTAACCGCCAGCGCGCGCTCGCCAAGCTGCTCGTGAGCGATCGCCATCACCAAGGCACTGTCGATGCCACCGGAGTAGCAGACCAACAGCGAACCCAGTGCGCGAATGGTGCCCCGCAGCGCCTCGAGCTGGGCTGCGACATCCGGGGTTGCCTCGGACGTCGTCGCGACGTTGGGGGACTCCATGGCTCGGAACATGGCGGAGAGCACCGCCCGCCGCAAGACGTAAGCGAGGCGGATCGCCTCAGAACGCGCCCTGCCAGCCCAGCCAAGCCCCATCACCGCTCAGGCTCGTCCGAAGACCGCCTTCGCTGGCCCCATCAGGGTCATCCGCGAGATCGAGCAGCACCAGCGTTGCGCCGCCGAGGGCGAGCCCCGCACCACCGAAGAACAACACGTTCATCACCTCGGTGCGATCTTCGAGGCGTGCCTTGCGGTCGTCGTACTGCGGCTCCGACAGCCCCACGCAGGGGTCTTGCCGGTTGCAGTCCCTGCGCAGCTGCTCCAAGCGCTCTTCCTTGAGCAGGAAGGCAGCACCGCCGCCCAACATCGATGCGCCTCCGAGGACCATCAGGGTCACACCGACGGGCATCTTCCAGTCATCGTCTCTTGGGCTTACCGGCGGGGTATCCTGTGGCTGCCGGTGAGGCTGCGGCGGTGGCTGCGCAGGGGCAACGTTCTCGGTCAAAGCGACCCTCAAGACTTCCTGGCTGCCACGACCCAAGTCCAGCGTGTGACGCTCCTGAGTGTAGCCCTTCTGGGAGAACTCCAGCACGTGCTTGCCCGGATCGAGCGCCGCGCCGGCAGCCAACGTCATCTCGTCCGCCGTCTCGCCGTCGAGCACGATGCGGATCTCGCCCGTATGCTTGGGATCGAGCTCCAGTCGCAGCTTGGGCAGCTGCGACTCTTCTTCCGCCAAACGCTGCCGTGTTTGCTCGACGAATTGCTGGGTGACGGGGTCGCTGCTGTCGTCATTGTCACTCAGGATCTGACGCCACAACTCGATGCCCTCCTGCATCCGCCCCATGCCCACCAGCGCCTCGCCGATGTAGAACTGGTGCGGGGCCCAAGGTAATAGGCTTTGGGCCTCGACGAAGATGCGGTGGCAGCTGTCGTATTTGCCGCTTTCGCACGCCTCGCGACCAAGTTCAGAGAGCGTCTGCAACCGTTGGATCTCCTTGTCCGTCAGCCGGGTCTCGGCACGGACGGGCGGAGCCGCGCACAGGGCCGAGACCACCACCAGTCCAGCTCCGATGGAGCTCGCGCATTTCGTCCACGACATGGGCAGCACCCTAGTTCTGAACGCCTCCACGATAGCGCTCGTGTTGGGTGTAGTCGATGATCGGGGCCTTCTTGGACGCTGGTTTGGACTTGGCGCCATCGGGGGGCTGTTTCTGCTTCTGCGTCGGTGAGGTCTTGGGGAAGGCTGCTGAGTTGGGACCGGAGGACTGCGCCGGCCTGACTTTGGGAGCTGGCGCCGACTTCTTTGCCGGGGTAGGCGAGGCGGTCGTCGGGGTTGCGGCCGCGACGTTGGCGGGCTCCGCGGAGGGGACGGACGCAGATTCATCATCGAGCGGGGGCGCGGGCTCCACTGCCGCTGACGCGACCTCGGCCGCAGCCGTTGCGCTGACGGCGGGCACGGCTGCGGCTTGCTCGTCAGCGGCAGCGGACTCCCCGAGCGCTTGGGTTGACCCCACCGCGGCCCGGTTCGCGCGCAAGGCCCAAGCACCACCCGCCAGCATCACGACCAACGCCAAAGCCAGGCCCAGCTTCTTGCCCGAGGCCCGGCGTGGCGGAGTGCTGCCACGCAACGTCTCCGCCGTTGCCGGCAAAGAGCGGATGACGTCCGAGCGCGACGGACGCAGCTGCAACTGGGTGTCGCCTGGCGGAGGACGCGACAGCGGCTCCTTGGGAAGGTTCTTCAGTTCCGACAGAGCGCGGATCACCTCGTCCGCACTTTGGAAGCGGTCGGCCTGGTCGAAAGCGCAACAGCGGTCGATCACGCTGGCGAGGTCCCGTGGGATTGCTGAGCAGATGCTGCGAGCAGGTAGAGCCGGTGTCCAAGCGGCGCGCACCATCAGTTCGAGAGCGTTTTCACCCTCGTGCACCGTGCGACCGCTGATCAGGAAGAGCAGGGTTGCACCTAGAGAGTAGATGTCGCTGCACGGGCTGATCTCCTCGTGTTTGCCCCGAGCTTGCTCGGGGGACATGTACGCGGGCGTGCCGAGGGAAGTCCCGGTTTGGGTGAGATTGCTGTTGCCGTCGAGGGCACGGGCGATGCCGAAGTCGAGGACTTTGAGACCGGAGTCGGTGAGGAAGAGGTTCTCGGGCTTGATGTCGCGATGGATGACGTTCGCCGCGTGAGCGGCGCTGAGACAATCTGCCAACTCCAACATCATGGAGACCGCTTCGGTGGGCTGCAGCGGTCCGAGCCGTTCCACGCGCTCACGGGCGGTCTCCCCGTCCAAGAGCTCCATCACGATGTAGGCGTGCTCTTTGTCGTAGTCGATCTGATCGTCGAGCACGCGCGTTACGGCGGGGTGTTTGATGCGATTGGCGAGGTAGCCCTCGCGCAACAAGCGCTGGCAGATCTCGGGGCCCGTGGCCACGCTGAACGGCAACAGCTTGATGGCGGCGCGAGCGCCGTTGCGATGCGTTGCGGCGTACACCGCCGCCATGCCGCCGACACCCCGTAGTTCGTCGAGGCGCCACTTGTCGTCCAACACCAGGCCGATGCGACGATTCGCCAAGTCGTACTTGCTGGGAGTGACACTCGGCGGCGGCTGAAGCTCCAAGGGCACTTCGGCCTCTTGCGTCTCGTCGGGGTCGACAGTTTCGAATCGTGAACCCTCTCCCTGCAGATTGCTCGGAGTTACCACACCACGACGGGAAGAGGCAGATCGGTGGGGCTCACTGGATGGAGCCGTCGACGTGCCGGAAGAGCGGGGAGCGGCAGGGTTGGGTTTCGGTTGTTCGAGTTCTGCCATGGGCGGCAGGCAAGCCAGCTTGGGGAGGTCAGAGGGGTGGGGGGACAAGCATAGCGCGACAATCGCTGGGATTTCTCGGACTGTGCCATCTTGGGACTGACCGGGAACTCGGACAAAGAATGTCCCCATGACACATGACACTGGTCACACTTTCAGTACCTGGCATAATGTTCAGCATGTCAGCGACAGCTCGAGAGCTCCAACGCCTGCTGGAGCAAAGTTCCCCGACAACGGCAAAGCACTTAGGTCTCGCACCTTCCGTGCTTCCTCTTGGTCTCGACGCCTTGGACGAGGTGCTGCCGGATTCAGGATTGCCCCGAGGTCAGGTTATTGAAGTCGCAGTTTCTCCCGGCACTGGGTTAGCGACCTCCGTGGGTCTCTGGGCCTGTCGAGCCGCCCAACTTGATGCAGTGCAACAAGGCTCGGAAACGTGGTGCGCGTTCGTCGACCCCTCGGGCTCCCTATTTGCGCCGGGCGTCGTCAGGGCCGGCGTCGATCTCGAGCGCTTGCTCGTCGTGCGCCCGTCAGCCTCCGCTCGCGGTCGAGCCACGGCTGAGGCTTCCTTGGCCAGCCTCAATCGCATTGCCGTCAAGCTGGCTGAGGCTCGTCTCTTCTCGGTGTTGGTGGTGGACTTGGTGGGGGCCACCTGGAGCCCGGGGCGCACGCGCACGGCTCCTCTCGAGCCTCAATCCCTTTCCCAATGGGGCAAGAGTGTCCGGCGCATGGCGATGGCCATCGCTGGCACGGCCACACAAGTCATCCTGCTGACGGATCGAGCCGCACCGCGCACGTTGCCACTCCCCGTAGCGCTGCGTCTGGAGCTGCAGCAGCAGAGCCGTGGCCGACTGCAGGTCACCATCGCCAAAGAAAAGCGAGGCCGCATCCGTCCTCCGAAACTCGTTCACCTGCATCGTGAACCGCAGACATCTTCAAAATCGCAGCTGCCCTCAAACTCACAGCTACAGCTCGCATCTCAGCCGAGCGAATCCCCGCGTTCCGAGGCACCGACGCTCTCCCTCGTTCCCGCGTCTGCTGAAGCCTGAACAATCCCGCTCAGAAAGGTGCTCGAAGGTGGCCTCTCCCACGCGTCGCATCGTGGCCGTCGTTCTCAGTCAGCTGCTCTACGAGTTGGCTCGAGAGCAACGGCAGCTCAGTGCCCGACAAGGCGCTCACCCCATCTCGAAAGGCACTCCCGTTGCCGTCGTCCTCACCGAAGGCGTCTCCAAAGAGACTACGCTCGCCGAGCGTGCCCCCAAGACTGCGCGTGAAAACGCCTTCTCCAAGCTCGGCGACGCGGCACGCGCGCCCTCCAGCGAGCACGCGCTCGAAAATGCCGAGCACTCAGCGAACGAAGACGCGGAACCATGCGAGCAGGACATCGAACCGAGCAGCCTCATCAGTGCCGTCAATGATGCCGCTCACGGCTATGGTGTCCGCGCGGGGCAAACGGTGGCTGAAGCCCGCGCCTGGGTCGCCCACCTCCAAGTGCTCAGCGTCTCGTCCCAAGCCATACAACAAGCGCTGCAACGAGTTGCCGAAAGCCTTTTGAGCTTCAGTCCCACGGTTTCGATCGGCTATCCCGACACGATCTGGCTCGACATCACCGGCACCGCCCACTTGTTCGATGGGGAGCCAGCCTTGCTGCGTGAGTTGACCTCCCGCTTGTCCAACCTCGGGCACTTCTGTCGCCTGGCCATCGCTCGGGGGCCGGTTTTGGCCCGTGCCTTTGCCCAGTGGATGGGCCGCGGACGAAGCGACGTCATCATCGACGATGACATGACGAAAGAACGTGCCAGCGAGTTACCCATCGTGGCGTTGCCCGTCAGCGGGGAGGTCCACGCGTGGTTGGCTCAGCTCGGCCTGCTACAGTTTTCCGATCTCGCAGGGCTCCCTCGGTCACAACTTGCCTCGCGCCTCGGAAGCGACGCGGGCATCGTTCTCGAGCTGATCGAGGGGCACGACACGCGTCCACTCGAAGCCTTCGTCCCGGCCGAGCTTCCGTCGGAGGCGATGACGTGGGACGAACCCGTCGCTGGGCAAGAGCCATTGCTGTTCGCACTGCGCGGCTTGACTTCGAAGTTGAGTGCGCGTTTGGAGGGCAGGGGGCTAGCCGCCCAAGCCTTGCACATCGTGATCGAGCACGATCGAACCATCGCACGATTTCGCCAGCTCGAGACGGAAGTCACACTGCCGTGCCGTCTGGCATCCCCGCTGTTCCGCTACGACGATCTGTGGCGCATCATCGTATCGAAAATCGGGCGCACGGAGCTCGCCGCGCCGAGTGTCGGGGTGCGACTCGAGGTCAAAGCCCTGGCCGTTGCGCCCGAGCGTCAACTCGATTTGATGAGCTCCACCTCGCGGCTCGATCCGACGAACCCCGAGCGTCTGCAGCTCTTGCTGAACGAACTCGCGACCGAACTCGGGCCCGATCAATTCGGCATCCTCAGCATCGAAAACTCCCATCGACCCGAGAAGATCAGCCAGCTCAAACCCATCGAAGTCGCCGTCGGTCCGCACCGAAAATCACGCCCCCCCGCGGGAACACGACTCGGGCACCTGCCCACCCCGTTCGACAGGGCAACAGCCCCAAAGGCCGGCAAACGCACGTCGAAAAAAGCCAAACGCCCGCAACAGATCAGCTTCGAGTCCGCCACGGTCTCGCGCCCCAACACGCGGCCACACGCCAGCACGTCGGCACGCGCCGATATGTCTTCCACGAGTACGCGGCCACACGCCAATGCAGCGACACACGCCTTCGCTTCCGCTGGCGCGCCGTCACATGCCGGCACGACTTCCGGCGTACCATCCCAAGCCACTTCCGAAGCCTCGTTACCGTGGCAAGCGAACGATCGCGCCGTGCCCAATCGTTTGTTGCAGGAGCCCATCATGCTGACGGGCCCCATCGAAACCGGTTCGTTCTTGGCCTTCGGTGGGCAGCTGTATTCGATCTGTGAGGTGGCCTTCGAGTACCGGTTGGATTCGGTGGAGTGGTGGTCTGGGCAGAACATCTCGCGCGACTACATGCGGGTGCGGCTTTCGGCCTCGGGCGGGCAGCTCGATGCCTTGATCTACAAGAACCGCATCACGGGCAGAGCATTCCTTCAGGCCTTGTATGACTGAGCGATGGCGTTTTCGGAGCTATTGGCCAGTTCGGCCTTTTCGTTTCTGAGAGGCGCCTCGCTGCCCGAAGAACTCGTGAGCACGGCCAGTGAACTCGGGTTGCACTCCCTCGGGCTCTGCGATCGCGATGGCATCTACGGTTGCGTACGCGCTTGGAATCAAGCGCGTGAACTCGACGCACGTCTGCACGTCGGGGTGGAGTTCTCTCTAGCCGATCCAACTCGCCCGGTGTTACGCGCCGACCCGCCACACAAAACCCTGCGGCTGCCGGAAGAGCCCGCCACGCTCACGCTGCTCGTGCGCGACGCCGAGGGCTACGAAAACCTGTGCCAATTGATGACCCGCGCCCATGCCGGGCTGCTCAAAGGTACGAGCGTGCTCGAACTCGAGATGCTGCGAGAACACCACCGCGGGTTGTGGGCGCTCTTGCCCGTTCAACTCGACGCTCAGGGGCATCAACTGGAGCCTTGGTTCGAAGACGTGCGCACCCTCTTCGAGGGGTGCGGCGCGGTTGCCATCTACCGCCGCTGGGACGAGTTCGACCGAACGCGAGAAGCGTGCGCACGGACTTGGAGCGAGCACTTGGGCTTTCCCATCATCGCCAGCAATCGCCCCCTCTTTCACGATGCCGAGCGCAAGCCCCTGGCCGACATCCTGCACTGCATTCGTCGCGGCATCACGCTCGATCAAGCGGGGCGCAGTTTGGCCGCCAATGCCGAAGCCCAGTTGCGCTCCGAGGCACACATGCTGCGCCTATTTCGAGAACATCCCGAGTGGGTGGAGCGCACGGCGGAAATCGCGGACGAGCTCGACTTCGACTTGAGTCAAGTCCGTTATCGTTTCCCGTGTCAGCTCGCACCTGGGCAAACCGCCGACGAACGCTTGGAGCTCTTGACCTGGGAGGGGGCCAAACGCCGCTACTCCAAGGGCCCTTCGCAAAAAGTTCGAGCCCAGATCGAAAAAGAGCTCGCTCTCATCCGTCGCTTGGAGGTCGCGCCGTACTTCTTGTGCACCTGGGAAATCGTGGAGATCGCGCGCGAGCTCCGCATCTTGTGCCAGGGCAGGGGAAGCGCGGCCAACAGCGCCGTCTGCTACGTGCTCGGCATCACTGCCGTCGATCCGGCGCGCAGCAATCTCTTGTTCGAGCGCTTCTTGAGTGAAGAGCGCAACGAGCCCCCCGACATCGACATCGACTTCGAGCACGAGCGGCGCGAAGAAGTGATCCAAGAGATTTACCGCCGCTACGGACGCGAGCACGCGGCGATGGTCTCCGAAGTGATCAGCTATCGCGGCAAGAGCTCTCTGCGGGAGGTGGGCAAGGTCCTCGGCCTGTCGCTGGAACAGGTCGACCGCTTGAGCCAAAGCATCACGCACTGGGACAGCGCCGACATCAGCAACGAGCGTTTGAAAGAGTACGGCTTCGACCCGCAAGATCAGCGCCTCCGACACGCCCTTCGCTGGGCGCGAGAGCTCCAGGGTTTTCCGCGGCACCTCTCGATCCACGTCGGTGGTTTCGTGCTGTCGAAAGCTCCGCTCTACACCGTGGCACCGGTGGAACCAGCGAGCATGCCCGGGCGCACGGTCATCCCCTTCGACAAAGACGACATCGAGGCGCTGGGCTTCTTCAAGGTGGACGTCTTGGGGCTCGGCATGCTCACGGCCATCCGCAAGGCGTTGGAACTCATCTTCGCCGAAGGGGTGCTACGCCAGCACGACGACGAGATCTTCGACGCGCTGGACGTAGCTCCCCGCATTCCCGCAGAAGATCCCGCCGTCTACGCCATGATCAGTGAAGCCGATACGGTCGGAGTCTTCCAGATCGAAAGTCGCGCGCAGATGGCGATGCTGCCGCGGTTGCGACCGCAATGCTTCTACGATCTGGTGATCGAGGTCGCCATCGTACGCCCAGGGCCCATTCAAGGCGGCATGGTTCACCCCTACCTGCGACGACGTAACGGAGAGGAAGCCGTCGGCGTTCCTCACGACGACCTGTGGCCGATCTTGGAGCGCACTTTGGGCATTCCGCTGTTTCAAGAGCAGGTGATGCAGATCTCGATTGTCGGGGCAGGGTATACGGGGGGCGAAGCCGATCAACTCCGACGCGACATGGCCGCGTGGAAGAAGACGGGGCGCCTGATGCGGCATCGACGGCGTTTGCTGGGCGGCTTCGCCCAAAAGGGCATCCCTCGAGCTTTCGGCGAGGCGCTCTTCGAGCAGATCAAAGGTTTTGGCGACTATGGCTTTCCCGAATCGCACGCCGCCTCCTTCGCGCTGCTCGTTTACCTATCTGCTTGGGAAAAGGCGCACTTTCCAGCGCATTTCTGCTGCGCGATCATCAATTCCCAACCCATGGGCTTCTACTCGCCCAGCAGCTTGGTGCGCGACGCCCAAAAGCACGGCGTCGAAGTGCGGCCGGTTCGCATTGCTGCCAGCGATTGGGATTGCACTCTGGAAACGCCGCACAGAAGTCGCATTCGCAGTCGTCACGCCAGCGCTCACCGCGCCTTGCGCCTGGGCTTTCGGCTGATCAAGGGTCTCGGGCAGCGTCACGCCGAAGCGATCGTACGAGCGCGAAGCGAGCGCCCCTTCGAAGACCTTGCCGACTTTCAACGCCGCACGGCGCTACCACGCGATCAGTTGCACGCTCTGGCCGAAGCGGGCGCGCTCGAAGATTTGGTCGCGGGGCGACGAAACGCGCTGTGGGCCGCCAAGGCGCCGCAGACGGAGGGCTTGTTCGAAAAGAGGCCGCTGGTCGAAGCGCGGGTCGAGCTCCCTCATCTGCCGAAGAGCCAGCAACTCTTGCTCGACTATCACCGCGTCGGGCTCAGCGTCGACGACCACCCGCTCGCCCACCAGGGCGTCGGCGAC
>JBNKZR010000283.1:0-10074 GCA_050301735.1 Polyangiaceae bacterium
GTGCTCTTCCGATCTACTGCGCCCATGCGGAACGCAACGGCAGACTCTCCAAGAAGGGTAGACCAATGGCTAGGGTGCCGCCGCCGCGCAGGAAAGCCCGGCGATTGACGCTAGAACGCTTACCGCGACCAAATCCAACTTTCATTGTGCACCTCCAGTGGCGCGCGTCGTGAACGTGGGGTTCGTGACGAGCGCGAGCACCAAATCTCTTACCGAAGCCCCGCCCAGGCTCTGCATCGCCAGCGCGTCGAGCAGTGCCTGGTCGGCTTCCGTCAACTCACGCTGCAATGCGAAGTTCGCCAGGTGCTTCGCGTAGCAGGTGTGGGCCTGCGAGCTCTGTGAGAGGATCTCCATCAGCTCCGGCGCGCCGTCGAAGATTCGAGTCCCCTCCGTGAAAGGATACTGCGCGCGGGTGGTGATCTCTTTTTCGCTTTCCATCGTTCGGATGCGCCCCAGACCGTCGAAGTTCTCGAAGGCGAAGCCAAGGGGATTGATGTATGGCGCGTGGCAAGGCGCGCCACAGCTATCGGGACCCGAACCGTTGGAAATGCGCTCACGCGTCGTGCACCCTGGGCAAGCAGGAATGCTGATGTCCGTGCCCGGGGCGGGACGCGGCAGAATCCCGCACAGCACGTCCTTGTTCAGGGTGAGGCCGCGGTGGATGGGGTCGGAGACCTCGTTCTGCGAGTTGTACACCAGGAAGGGCAAGTGGGTGAAGAAGCCGGGACGCTCCGGGCCGAGGTCCCTCTCCTCCATGCCGAAGGCAGGAGCCTCCACACCGTAGAGCGGCGCCATGGTGGGACCGACGAAACCGACCGTACTGGTCAGGATGTCCGAAAGGCCCAGCGACTCCGCGTAGATGCGGTCGAAGAACATGTAGGCAGCCTCTGCCAATTCCTCGTTCAGCTCGGGGGAGTACTCGGGGACGGTGGCTTCGTCCTTGACGATGTTGAGGTAGTTCTCGACCTTGAACAGCTCGCCGTGGAAGTTCATCATCACGTCGGCGGCTGTCGGCTCATTCAGCATCTGCTCTGCGATGCGGCGCACGCCATCGTCCGTGTCCAGCTCACCGTTGCCGGCTGCATCGAGCAACGCGTCGTCAGGCGTGACCCCACGCAGCAGAAGCGACAGCTTGGCCGCGATTTCGTAGCCAGTCAGGCGACTGCCGGGCTCGCTGAACTCCGTGCGGTAGAGGAAGTGCGGTGACTGCATCAAGGTCTGCAGAACCAGCGCGGCACCTCGCGCGTGAGGCGTGTTGCCGTTTTCCGTAAGTCCTGCGCCCTCGTCGTAGACCGCCTGCAGCTTCTGCACCTCTTCAGCCGTCAGCGGTCGGCGATATGCACGGCGACCCACGGTCTCGATGAAGCCTTGCGCATCCTCCCCAGGATAGATCGCCTGGATGGCCGCGTCGTCGGCGCCGATCGATGCAGCCAGCTCTTCTGCCGCCAACTGGTAGTCGCGGTAGAGGTTGGCGTTCATGAACAGCAACTCTTCGTGGTTCGAGAAAGTGTAGACGGCGGATACGTCTTCCGCGAGATTCTGCTGCTGCTGCGTGTCGTCCACGTTCAGGATGAATCGCGCAGATTGCTCCCACTGGGGGTGGGTGAGGCGCATCATCCGCGAGTACAGGGGCACCCCATCCAATACGATTTCGAGCGGAACCGCTCCGTCGACCGCATCAGGGATTGCCGGCCCCGTACCTGGCGGGTCGCCCGCGGTGACTTCGGCCGTAACGCCGGGCGTCGCCGTAGCGGTTGGGGTCGCCGTACCTGGGGTAGCCGTGTCAGCGCCGGGCATGCCCGCCGCAGTTCCCCCGGGGCCGGGCTGGCCCGCGGAGCTGCCCCCTGCGGTCCCACCTGGGGCGCTAGGGTCAGAGATATCGGGTCCCACTGGCTCGCCAAGGTCCCCGGAACAAGCGAGCACTCCGAAGAGGAGCGGCGCCATCCCAAATAGTCGCGTGCGTTTCATGATCAACACCACCCAAAGAATGCCTCCAACCACGCTCGTCTAAACGTAAGTCTGAAGCTTTTTTGCCGCTCTACCCCCCCGCAAGAAAGTTCCAGTACGCAGCAACGGTTCCAGAACCGCGGTGGCAGGATTCGGGTCGCCAACCACACACCCCGGACGGAAAAAGCACACAGAAAACGGACGTTTTTGCTGCCACGCGAGCAACGACATGTCGGTAACCTCTTCCCGACATACATGCACGGATTTGCGGCGTGGGGCGAACGTCTACTTCGCCCCCCTCATGCCGAGATGTCCGTAGCGGTGGAAGAGCACACTCACGGCCTGCTCACGAAGATAGCGCGGCAATTCCCAACGCGGTGCGTCCAAGGGCGGGGTGGTCGAGATGTGCACGTCTCGCACGTTGGCGATGCGGCGCACAGCCTCTGGAGGGGACCCGAGATATCGAATTCGCTCAGCGTCGCTGTGTTCGATGCGATGCAGGAAGTCAGCCTGGTCGTCCGCGAACTCCGCCCCCAAGGCGCGGGCCACTCCGTCTACCGGCGAGCCGGGCTCCACCTGACCGGATACGGCTAGTAACCTCAGTGGACACTCCGCCACGGCGGCCACCAACGCCGTCAGGGCCAGATTTTGCACCGACGTGGCTGGCGTGACGATCATCAGCAGCTCTTTCAGTGGACGGTAACGTAAAACGTTGTCCTCACCGAGCAACTGGCTGGCGTCGAAACCGCTTGCAAAGTGCTGAGTGTGCGCGCGGGTGAACCGCTGCGCAACCCGGCGCAGGTCCCGAGCCTGATTCGCCGAAACCTTGGACGCGACGGTCGTCAAGACGCGGACCACGCGCTCGGGCAAGCTGCCGCCAGAATTGGCGCCGGACCCAGCGTCGCCCCATTCCTGATTTTGCGCATTGTTGGAAAGCGCGTTGAACTGTGCAACGTAGTTCGGACCGCCTGCTTTGGCGCCGGGCCCAAACGACGAACGCTTCCAGCCGCCGAAGGGCTGCCGCCGCACGACCGCCCCCGTGATGCGACGATTGACGTACACGTTGCCGGCCTGAATGCCGTCGATGAAGACCTCATGCTCGCGCTCATCCAGGCTGTGAATACCTGCCGTCAATCCGTACGTGGTGCGGTTGGCGATACTGAGCGCGTCACGTACGTCGCTCGCCTTCAGCACCCCCAACACTGGACAGAAGAACTCCGTGCGATGAGTGAACGAACCCGGCTTCACTCCGAGCTTGATTCCGGGACTGACCAAGCGCGGGTTGTCCGGGTCTAGGCGAGGTTCGACGAGCCACGTTTCGCCCTCTTCGAGGCGGGTCAGAGCCCGCAGCTGGAGCTCGCTGGGCGGCTGGATCAGGGGCGTCACGAAGGTATCGGCTTCCCACGCGGACCCGACTTTCAGGCTACGAGTCGCGTCGGCGAGCATGTTCAGAAACGCCTCGTCTTCGTACAGCTCTCGGTCGACGATGAGCTGACTCAGCGCACTGCACTTCTGGCCAGCGTGCCCAAACGCCGAAGCGACGATGTCGCCGATGGCCTGTTCGTGATCTGCCATCGCCGACACGTACAAGGCGTTTTTTCCGCCGGTTTCGGCGAACAGCTGCAGACTCGAGCGCATGTCCAGGAAGAGCTCTGCCGTGCTCGTGGCACCCGTCAGCACGACGACCTGAGTCCGCTCGTCTCGAATCAACTTGGACGCCGTGCGGTCTTCACAGACGACGAGTTGCAAGGCTTCGAGCGGCACCCCCGCCTGCCACAGGAGCTCGCAAGCGCGCTGTACGACCAGTGGCGTCTCCAACGCCGGTTTGAGGATCACCGGATTGCCGGCAACCAGGGCAGCGAAGACGCCCCCCAGAGGAATCGCGAGCGGGAAATTCCATGGCGGTGTGACCACGACTGGCCCTCTGGGCCGCGTGGCAAGCCCCGACTCGCGTTCGAGCTCTCGCTGACAACGCAAGTAGTACTCGGCAAAATCGATCGCCTCGCTGACCTCGACATCCGCCTCCTCCACGCGCTTGCCTGCATCCAGCACCATCAACGACACGAGCTCCGCTCGCGCACGGCGCAGTGCCGTCGCCCCATCGGCAAGCCAGCGCTCCCTCTCTGCAAGAGCGGGCAGCTCCGATTCGAAGACTCTCACCGCGCAGTCCAGGGCTCGCTCGATGTCACCGCCGGATGCGAGGTGAAGCGCGTACGGGACGTGTCCGGGCCGAGACGGGTCGAACCCCGGGACCTCAGCTGGACCGGTGAGGATCTCTCCGCCGATGACCGAACGAACTTCGAAATGAGCGTCTTTCGTACTCGAAAGCCAACGCTCGAATTCGCATCGGTTGTGAGGCAGCGAGAAGTCCGTATCCGACTCGTTCTCGAAGTCTGCCGACAGCGCCAAGCCCTCACCAGGATGAGCTCGGTCTTGGGTCCGACGCGGTTCGACGCTGACCTCTGCCAAGCGTTCACACGCCTCTACGAAGCGTTGCTCCTGCTCAATCCAAGCAGGGCTATCGACACGGATGGAGAAACTGTGCGCGAGGTAGTTTTCAGGGGCGGTATTCTCGTCGAGTCGTCGAACCAAATACGCGATAGCACTCGGAAATTCGTGTTCGTCGACGATCGGAGCGTAGATCAGCGTGGGCGCTCCGACTTGCTGCAGAGAACGCCGAAGTGGCTCAGCCATGCCTTCGAGCAACTCGAAAGAGACGCCATCGGTGACGTCGTTCTGTGCGCGCAGCAGCAGCGCGAAACAGACATCGAACAGGTTGTGGCTGCCAACACCGACGTGCGCGACGTCCACGTTCTCGGGCGCACAGGCCGTACGTAACATGCGCTTGTAGTTAGCGTCGACGTCGAGCTTGCTGGGGTAGATCGGGTTGGGCCAGCCGCGAAGGTTCGACTCCACTCGCTCGACGGCGAGGTTCGCTCCTTTCACCAGGCGGGTGCGGATCGGCGCCCCCCCACGCTGCCGCCGTTGACGACTCCACTCGAGCAGTTCTCGATGCCAGGTCACACTGTCGGGCAAATAGGCCTGAAGTGCAATACCCGCAGAAAGCTCCAGAAAATCAGGTTGCCCCAAGGCGTCCTGAAACGCCGCCAAGGTGATGCGAGCATCCCGATAAGACTCCATGTCTAGGGTTACCATCTTGGATCGGCCGTCGCGGCGCCGATGCTTCATCGCAGCGGCGTATATCTGCTGCAGCCGTTCGGAGACCCGCCGTACGCCCGCATCGAAAGCGAAGGCCGACAGTTGGCTGTCGATGGACGAAACCTTGACGCTCAAGGTCTCCACCCCAGGCCGCTGCAGCAGTTCGAGGTAGCCCTGCAAGCGCGCCCGTGCCTCTCCTTCGCCGAGCACTTCCTCCCCCAGATGGTTGACGTTGACGGAGGTTCCTTCTGCGGCTCGTGCGCTCAGATAGGCATCCAGCTCCTTGCCCGCGGGCAGTACGAAAGCGCTGGTCTCGGCCTCGATGCGGTTGAGCATCGCCGTGCCACTCAACGTGGGCACCCAGCTGCCCACACTCCGCAAGGCCTTCAAGCTGAAGCGCTCGACGGGCCCCAGGTATTCCGGCGGGCCTATCTTCTCCAACAGGTAGCGCGCCTGCTCCACGGCTCGCTTGAGCGAGCGAGAACGGTAGGCGCGGTCGGTCAAGAGCGTCGTGAAAACTTGTCCACGCCGATCGCCCATCATCCGCCCCAGTACCTCTGCCTGTTCGCTTTCGCGCGCGGTGGTGTTCCGCTCGCAGAGCGAAAGCATCACCTTCGCGAGTTCGACGGACAGGTCAGCCAGCTCCGCGTTCCCGAAAGGACGCCCAATGACGGACTTGATGAGAGAACGAGCGACTTGATCTGGGGGCAGCTTGGAGGCTTGCTCCATTCCTGAAGTATGGGGCCCGCGGCGACCTGAGCAACGGGCTGCCCCGACGAGAACGTCAGGAGGCCGGCTGGGCCCCCAGCTCGCGCGCAAACTCTGCGACCAGCTCATCCACGTCGTGGAAGTTCGTCATCACGTGGTCCTGTGTGGGGTCACTCGGCAGGCCAGCATCCTGCGCCGCCTTCTTCATGATGTAGCGCACGACGAAGTTGTACTTCGAGAAGCGCAACGCACCTGCGACGGCCCGCACGTGCTCCGGGTGCCACTGGGTCTCTTCGACGAAGCGCTCGATGAAGTGACGGACCTTTTTGGCCGCGGCGGCGCGGTCTTCCTCTTCGCGCCCCCAATCCTCGACCTGGGCCTCGGTCAAACTGACCGACAGAAACGCGTTGGGTAGAAGGTCGAGCTCGCCGCGGTGCTCGTGGGCGAAGCGAATCATCTCGCTCTCGTGTTCACCGGCGTGGATCGACGCGGCCAAGATGGCGCCGGAGTACTTCGCGAGCACCAGCCCCGTGTTGCTCCCCAAATGGACGAGCTCGGTGGACAACCCCGCCCGCTGTAGCGCCTCGGCGACGTGTTCTGCAACCTGTTGGGTCTGCCCTTCACGGGTAGCGTAAACAACGAGCACGGGTTTCATGGCGTCTCCACTGGTTGACTTGTAACCCGAGCCAGGCTCGCGATCCACTCCGCGGGCGCTACGGCGCTCCCGCGTCGGCGGCCTCGGCTGGTTCGAGCAGGACCACTGGAAGACACGCACCGCTCACGCCGACGTCCGCCGTGTAGCCATCGTCTTCGAGGTCCACGCAATCCCACTCCGGGTGGCCACAGCCCTGTGCGGGGTCACAGGTCGGCAGGCATTGGCCCAAGTCGTTTTCGGCGGCGGTGGCCCCCTGCGCGAGCAACCCCAGCAACGGGAAGCATGCAGAATCCACCGGTGCCGTATCCCCCAAGTCTCGGCCACAAGCGTAGGTTTCGCTCTGAAGCGAGCAATCACTGATACAGATCCCGTCTGTCGAAGCTTCGTCGATGAATATGCAGCCCCCACCCTCGCACTCTTCGTTTTCCGTGCAAGTCTCGCCGTCGGCCAACAACCCTTCCGGCAACTCGTCCACGCACGTCCACGGGTACCTGGGCGCACAACTCGAACCGTCGGAACACTCCCCGTCACTGAAGCACTTGGGATCGCACACGCCCAAGCCGGTCTCAGGATCGATCAACGAACACACGCGGTTGACGGAGCCCTGACACTTGGCCACTGGCTCCGTGAACAGACACAGCTCGTAGCAGTACCCCACGTCGTCCGCGACGTCCTCCGTGTCTTGGCCGACGCCCAAACAAATCGCGGTACCTCCGCAAACGTACGGGTCCTGTTCGCAACGCAGCGTGCACATCCCGTCCACGATTTGTCCGGGCTGAAGAAGCTCGTCTTCGATCAGACACACGACGCCGTCTCCGCAATCGTCATCCGACTCACATGCCTGACCGACGCTCGCCGGAGTCATACCCAAGTCTTCGGAGCTCACGGTCTCGTCATCAGCTCCTAGGGCCTCACCGAGCGCATCCCCGATCCCCCCGGACTCCTCTGCAGCCGGCTCCTCTGCGCTGGCAGGCGTTTCTTCGCTGCCGTCCGCTGAGCCTTCGCCGCTGGTGCCCTCGGCGGCAGCCGCTCCTGAGCCATCATCGCCGCCCTCCGACACTGCGCTGGCATCCACGCAGCGCTCGGAAAGACAGACCAAGTCGCCGTTGCAAGTTTCGTTGCCGTAGCACTCGCAGCCCTCATCCCCGACGTCCCCGGTGCAGACAGAAACCTCTTCGGCGGCAGGCTCAGCGGAGCTCGCTTCTGCTCCGTCCCCAGAGGACCCATCGCCGGCGGCAGGTACGTCCGACGACTCGTCGGTGATTCCGCCATTGGTCGTCTCTTCACCGGAATCGGAATCGCCGGATCCCGTTTCCATCGTGTTCCCGTTCCCGCCACCTCCCGTCGAAAGACAGCCTGGAAGCCAAGTGGCTAGAAGCAGGCAGGTGACGGGGACGTTGAGGGGTCGGATGAGCGGTTTCTTCACGGTGGGAACCTCCCGAGCGGCAAAGCACCGCACAGTAACAGACCAGCCGGACCACTGTCGATGGCCCTGCGGGCGGGGTCACGAGCCGCAGGGAAAAGCGTTCCAGATTCGGGCTCGCTGATTTAGCTTCCCGCCATGACCGACAGCGCAATCGAGATGCCCAAAGCGTACGACCCCGAGTCCGCGGAACGCAAATGGTACGCATTCTGGGAGGAAAACGGCGTCTTCACTGCAAGCACGGCAGAAGGCGACGAGCGGCCCACGTATACGATCTCGATGCCGCCACCCAATGTGACGGGTTCACTGCACATGGGTCACGCGCTTTTCGGCACGATCCAAGACGTGCTCATCCGGCACAAGCGCATGCAAGGTTACAACGCTTTGTGGCAACCCGGCATGGACCACGCTGGAATCGCCACGCAGACGGTCGTCGAACGCCAACTCAAGCGCGAAGGCCTGACCCGCCACGAGCTCGGGCGCGAGAAATTCTTGGAACGCGTGTGGGCGTGGAAAGAACAGAGTGGTGGGCGCATTTTGGAGCAGATGCGTGTCTTGGGCTGCTCTGCCGATTGGTCGCGCCTGAAGTTCACGATGGACGCGGACATGACGCGCGCGGTGCGGGAAGCGTTCGTTCGCCTGTTCGAGGAAGGTCTCATCTATCGAGACACCCGCCTCATCAACTGGGACTGGGAGAGTCAGACGGCCCTCAGCGATCTCGAGGTCGAAAACGAGGAGGCCAACGGCGAGCTGTACGAGTTCGCCTATGCGGTCGCCGGTGACGTCACGGAGGGCGCCACCGAGCTCGTGGTCGCCACCACGCGACCGGAAACCATGCTCGGTGACACGGCGGTGGCCGTTCACCCTGACGACCCACGCTACAAGCACCTGCATGGGAAGCGACTCAAGCACCCCTTCGTCGAGCGAGAGATCCCCATCATCACCGACGATATCTTGGTCGACATGGAGTTCGGCACCGGCGCAGTGAAGGTCACGCCGGCACACGACTTCAACGACTTCGCCACGGGAAAGCGTCACAACCTCGAAGAGATCAACATCCTGACGTTGGATGGGCGCATCAACGACCTGGGCGGCGAGTTCGCGGGTATGACGGTGAAAGAGGCGCGCAGAGCCGTCAAGAAGGCACTCGCCGACAAGGGTCTGGAACGGGGCAGCAAGCCGCACAAGCTGCAGCTGCCCAAGTCGCAGCGCAGTGGCGTCGTCGTCGAACCGATGATCTCGACGCAGTGGTTCCTCAACACCAAACCCCTGGCAGACAAGGCGCTTGCCGCAGTCGCCAACGGCGAGACGGTCATCTTGCCCGAAGAATGGCGCAAGACCTACGATCACTGGCTGACGAACATCCAGGATTGGTGCATCTCGCGGCAGCTGTGGTGGGGGCACCGCATCCCGGCGTGGCATTGCAGGAAGTGCGAACACATCAGTGTCAGTCGTGAAGACGTCTCGACTTGCGAGAAATGCGGTGCGAGCGAGGTGGAGCAGGATCCCGACGTGCTCGACACCTGGTTCTCCAGCGGTTTGTGGCCCTTTTCGACCCTCGGCTGGCCCGAGCAGACGACGGCGCTGAAGCGCTTCTATCCCTCCCACGACATGGAGACGGGCTACGACATCCTGTTCTTCTGGGTGGCGCGCATGATGATGATGGGCATCCACTTCATGGGCAAGCCCCCGTTCGAACGCATCTTGCTCCACGGCATGGTCGTCGACGAGACGGGCGACAAGATGAGCAAAGTCAAGGCCAACACCATCGACCCACTCGACTTGATTCACGGCTCCGACTTCCACGACGTCGTCGGCAAGGCCTTGCCCGGTGCCCCCTTCGACGAAGCCTTCACCAAGTTCAAGAAGGCGTACCCCTCCGTGGCACAGTTCGGCGAGGGCTTCCCTGCCTACGGCACGGACGCGCTGCGGTTTACCTTGTGCAGTTATTCCCCCCAGGCCAAGCGTATCGCGCTCAGCCCCAAGCGCATCGAAGGCTACCGCAACTTCTGCAACAAACTGTGGAATGCTGCGCGCTACGTGCTGATGAACACAGAAGAGAAAGACTGCGGCCAAAATGGTGGTGATATGGAGCTGAGCGTTGCTGATAAGTGGATACTCAGCCGCCTGCAACAGACCGCAAATGAAGTCGGCAAGGCGACCGAAAGCTATCGCTTTGATC